>CAIXWQ010000121.1 GCA_903923175.1 uncultured delta proteobacterium
CGCGGCAGCCCGCTGCGCGAGGCGCAGCTGCTGACCACGGGGCGCATCGAGGAGTCGTTCGGGGCGAACCTGACCGTGCCCTCGCGCGTGTGCGACGCCCTCTCGCACGAGCACGACAGCCCCGAGTCGCTCCTCTCTGCGTTCTGCCGCCGCGCGCCCGATCCCCTGCTCACGCTCGCCGACTACCAGCATGCAAGCGAGCTGGTGGAGGCCGCGTGCGCGGTGCTGAACGGCGCGCTCGCGGCCGGGACGATGGGCGTGAACCTCCTGATCTCGGGCGATCCGGGGACGGGCAAGACGCAGCTCGCCCGCTTGATCGCGCGGATGTGCCAGGCGTACGCAGCCGAGATCCCGGGCGAGGACGCCGAGGGCGAGCCGATCGACGGCAACGGCCGCCTGGTGAGCTACGTCGTCGCGCAGCGCACGCTCGCCCACGTGCTCCGCTCGATCATGATCTTTGACGAGGCGGAGGACGCGTTTAGCGCGGGGAATTTTAGCTTCGCCGCGCTCCTCGGCGACACGCGGCCGACGAACGGCAAGGCGTTCAAGACGCGCCTCCTCGAGCAGAACGCGAAGCCGACGATCTGGCTGTGCAACAGCATCGCGGGCTTCGAACCTGCCTACCTCCGCCGCTTCGATCTGGTCTTGGAGCTGCGCAAGCCCGGGGCCGACGTGCGCCGCCGGATGCTGACGCAGTATCTCGCCGGGCTGCCGGTGAGCGAGGCGTGGATCGATCGCATGGCGCAGGACGATCGCCTCGCGCCCGCCTTCGTGGAGCGCGCCGCCCGCGCCCTCAAGCTCGCCGGCCGCGCGACGCACGAAGCCGCCGAGCGCTTCCTCACGGGCGCGCTCTCCGGCCTGCTCGATACGCAGGGTGCACGTGGCGCGAGCACGCCGGGCCGCCCCGCGAAGTACGACCTCTCGTATGTGAACCCGAGCACCGATCTCGACGTCGTCGTGCGCGGCCTCGCCAAGCGCCGACGTGGCACGCTCTGCCTCTACGGCCGTCCCGGCACGGGCAAGAGCGACTTCGCCCGCACTCTTGCGCACGTCCTTGGCCTCCGCATCATCTCGCGCCGCGCAAGCGACCTGCTCGGCATGTACCTGGGCCAGACCGAGAAGAACATCGCCGCGATGTTCCGCGAGGCGCGCGACGCGCGCGGCATCCTCTTGCTCGACGAGGCCGACAGCTTCTTGCGCGATCGCACCGGCGCGACGCGCCCCTGGGAGGTCTCGCAGGTGAACGAACTGCTGGTGCAGATGGAAGCGCACGAGGGCATCTTCGTGTGCACGACGAACCTCCAAGAGACGCTCGACGAGGCGTCTCTGCGCCGGTTCGATCTCAAGGTGCGCTTCGATGCGCCGACCACCGAGCAGGTCTGGCGCCTCTTCCTCGCCACGCTGGGCGCCGACAGCGACGGTGCGACGCGCGCCGTCGACGTGGACCCCACGATGCGGGCGGAGCTCGCCCGCCTGCCCGGGCTGACGCCGGGCGATTTCGCAACCGCCGTGCGCCGCGCCGGCGTGCTCGATCAGGCACTCGACGCCCACACGCTCCTCGCCACCCTGGAGGGGGAGTGGAAGGCGAAGCCCGAGGGCGCGCGCCGCGCGATGGGGTTCGGGCGCGGCGAGTAACGAGACCGCGGGCAGCACGTGCGAACTGGGTCCGGCCCCCGCATGGGCGCGTCGGTCCCAGTTCGCCCTGCGGCGACCTTGTGGGTCGGCTTGTGGCCGACGTGGACGAGTGAAGAGCGTTCCGGAGGAGCTTCGTGACCAACGCCGACGACAAGAAGCGAGTGACACTCGTCGCAGCCTGCAAGCGTGCGATCGAACGGGCGAGCCGAGGTGAGGTCGCGACCCACGCCATCGCGGAGGACCTGCGCTTCGCGCTCGACGCCGGGAACGAAGGCACAGGCGAGATGCGCGTCGTGGACCTCCGCGACTGCGCGCTGCAGACGTCGATGATGTCGACGACGCCCCCGAGGGGAGCTTCGTCGCGCTGCGGACGCTCAGCCGCGCGCTACGGCGCGCTGGAGGTGGCCGAGGGGGCCGCGGTCTGCTTCGGCTGCGGGACGAGCGTCGAGGCGCCGAGCGGGTGCGCGCGCGCGTA
>CAIXWQ010000122.1 GCA_903923175.1 uncultured delta proteobacterium
AGAGCGTCAGCCTTCCAAGCTGAACGTCGCGGGTTCGAATCCCGTCTCCCGCTCACCGACCGCCCGTGGTCGGCGTCTCTGATGTAGAAGTCGTTTCGTGACACTGCCCACCTAGCTCAGTCGGTAGAGCGCGTCCTTGGTAAGGACGAGGTCACCAGTTCAATCCTGGTGGTGGGCTCGAGAAGTCGAAGAGCCGAGTCCGCGGAGGGCGCCGCGGCTCGCCGCCAAACCGCACTTAGGTTCCGCAGAAAAAAAGCACCGGAGGACTCGAGAGATGGCCAAGGAGAAGTTCAACAGAACGAAGCCGCACGTGAACGTCGGGACCATCGGTCACATTTCCCACGGGAAGACGACGCTCACCGCTGCCATCACCCGGGTTCTGTCGACCAAGGGGAAGTCGAAGGCGATTTCCTACGCCG
Source organism: uncultured delta proteobacterium (assembly GCA_903923175.1). Lineage (GTDB taxonomy): Bacteria > Myxococcota_A > Polyangia > Polyangiales > JADJMO01 > CAIXWQ01. The sequence continues at coordinate 420 of CAIXWQ010000122.1, forward strand.
ACATCGCGAAGGGCGGCACCGTCCGTAACGACTCGAAGATCGTGACCATCGCGGTTTCGCACGTCGAGTACGAGACCGACAAGCGCCACTACGCGCACGTCGACTGCCCCGGACACGCCGACTACATCAAGAACATGATCACGGGCGCCGCGCAGATGGACGGCGCCATCCTGGTCGTGTCCGCGATGGACTCGGTCATGCCGCAGACGCGTGAGCACGTGCTGCTCGCCCGCCAGGTCGGTCTCAAGAACCTCGTCGTCTTCCTGAACATGGTCGACCTCGTCGAGGATCCGGAGATGCTCGAGCTGGTCGAGGAAGAGGTCCGCGACCTCCTCGCCAAGTACGAGTTCGACCGCAACTCGCCGGTGGTTCGCGGCTCCGCCATTCTCGCCCTCCGCGGCGATCCGAAGGGCGAAGAGTACATCATGAACCTGATGAACGCGCTCGACACGTTCATCCCCGATCCGGTCCGCGAGATCGACAAGCCCTTCCTCATGGCGATCGAGGACGTCTTCTCGATCAAGGGCCGTGGGACCGTGGTCACCGGCCGCATCGAGCGCGGCGTGATCAAGGTCAACGAAGAGGTCGAGATCGTCGGCTTCGAAGAGCAGAAGAACCAGCGCAAGACGGTCGTCACCGGCGTCGAGATGTTCCGCAAGCTCCTCGATCGTGGCGAGGCCGGCGACAACATCGGCGCGCTCCTCCGCGGCATCGAGAAGGACGACGTCGGTCGTGGTCAGGTCCTGGCGAAGCCGGGCTCGATCACCCCGCACACGAAGTTCCTCGCGCAGGTCTACGTGCTCAAGAAGGAAGAGGGGGGCCGTCACACGCCGTTCCTCACCAACTACCGCCCGCAGTTCTACATCCGCACGACGGACGTCACTGGCACCTGTGTCCTCCCCGAGGGCACGAAGATGGTCATGCCGGGCGACAACGTCGAGATGAACGTCGAGCTCATCACCCCCGTCGCCCTCGAGGAGCAGATGCGCTTCGCGATCCGCGAGGGTGGCAAGACGGTCGGCTCCGGCATCGTCACGAAGATCCTCGCGTGATTCGTCAGGCCTCCGCTCGCCCGCGCGCCCGCCGTAAGGCTGGCGGCGCGGGTGCGGGGGCTGCGTCGATCGTCAGGGCCGTCCGATGTCCTTGAGGGTGCCGGTTTCCCTGGCCTGCTCGGTCTGCGGCGCGCGGAACTACCGCACGACGCGTGTCCGCAAGCAGGGCTCGCCTCCCCTCGAGCTGAAGAAGTTCTGCCCGACGTGCAAGGTGCACACGCTCCACAAGGAGTCGAAGTGAACGTCCCGGTGCGCCGCCACGATGTGAACGGGGTGTACCGGACTTAGGGGAATAGCTCAGTTGGTAGAGCAGCGGATTCCAAATCCGCAGGCCGTGGGTTCGAGTCCCCCTTCCCCTGCCTCGAAGAATCGATCGACGAGATGGCCGACGACGAACGCAAAGACAAGCTCCAGTCCGAGGGCGTGCCCGACGAGGAATCGCCGGAAGGCACGCAGACGGACGAGCACGCCGACGCCGAAGAGGCGAAGGAGGGCGATGCGCTGGCGAGCGACGCTTCCTCGGGTGACCCCGAGGGCGACGCCGAAGGCGAGGAGGACGAGTACCTCCCCGCGCAGCTGGCCCACCGTCGCTACGTTTACGCCGTCTTCTTCGCGCTCGGCATCTCGGTCGCGTACTTCGCCAGCAAGGCCGGGCTCGCGCTCTGGCACCGCCTCAGCCAGTGGACGCCGAAGGTCGGCGAGCCGCGCGAGGACCTGGTCACGCCGATCGCCGCCGTGATCGCGGCGATCGCGACGGTCCTGATCTACCGCCGTGAAGACGTCCGCACGCTCTCCGACGAAGTCGCGCTCGAGCTCTCGAAGGTCGAGTGGCCCTCGCGAGACAAGGTTCGTCGCTCCACGACGATCGTTGTCGGCGCGACGCTCGGTTCGTCGCTCGCCTTCTGGCTGTACGACATCGGCACGAACCGCGCGGTCACGTTCGTCACGGGCTCCGAGCACCCGGTTCTCTACGGGCTCGTGGCCGGGCTCGTCATCTACTTGATCCGAGCTCTCGGCGTGCGCTTCCTCGTCGGAAGCTCGTAGTCTCGGGTGCCCCGCCGGGGGGGCGAGCACGAGACCGGGTGTGCGCTTTTTCCACGACTCAGCGGCGCTCGAGCGTCCGCGTCGTCAAGATGGGGCAATGGCCATGGCCAAGAAGTGGTACGCCGTCCAGACCTATTCGCAGTCCGAGAAGCGTGCGAAGGCGAACCTCCAAGAGCGCATCAAGGCCAAGGGTTTCGAGGACAAGTTCGGTGAGGTCCTGATCCCGACCGAACAGGTCACCGAGACGCGACCTGGAGGCAAGACGCGCACTCGCGAGCAGTCGAGCTTCCCCGGTTACATCTTCGTCGAGATGGATCTGAACGAGGAGACCTGGCACCTCGTCAAGGACACCTCGAAGGTGATGGGCTTCGTCGGCGGCCCCGGCGGCAAGGACCCCATCGAGGTGAAGCAGGCGCAGATCGATGCCCTGCGGCAGGGGATCACCGAAGCGACTCGCGCGCCGCGCGCGAAGGCGAATTTCGCCGCCGGCGACGAGGTCCGCGTCATCGACGGGCCCTTCTCCAACTTCACCGGTCAGGTCGAGGAAGTGAAGCCCGAGAAGCAGAAGGTCCGGGTGAAGGTCTCGATCTTCGGCCGCTCCACGCCGGTCGAGCTCGACTTCGCGCAGGTAGAGAAGAAGCGCGCCTAGCTCGAGCGAAATCGGAGCGATCTTTCCTAGATCCCCCCCCGAGCGCGCACGCGGCTACCATGCCGACGTGCGCGTTTTTCATTTCCGCTCTCGGGCAGCTGCGGTGCTCACCCTCTTCGTCGTCGCCGCGGGCTGCGGCGGCGCCGCGAGCGAGTCGAGGGCGCCGACTCCGGCTTCGGGACCGGCGTCGCCCTCGGCCACGGCGCCGGCTGGCGAGGCGGCGACCGAGTCGAGCTCGCTCGGCCGCGCACAAGCCGACTTCGACGACGCCTCGCGCGCCGTCGAGCTGGCAGGAAACGAGTGTGCGCAGCTCTGCAAGGCGCTCGCTTCGATGGCGCGCGCCGCGGAGCGCGTGTGCGACCTGGCGCGGGACGGTGGCGACGACGGCCAGCGGCGTTGCACGGACGCCCGCGCGAGGCTCGAGGTGGCGCGGGCACGCGTCCGTGAGAAGTGCCCCGCCTGCGACCCTGGGTGAGCTGTGGGCTCAGCGTCGGGTGCGAGGCGCCACGATCGAATAGGTGCCCGCGCTGACCGCCCTTCGAGCCGCGCGCGCCGAGGGACGCAGCAGCACCGACGCCGGCGGCGGCAGCGAGTCGTCATCCGCCGCACGCTCCGAGCGTGGAACGAACGAGCACCGACCGCTCTCGGTGGCAACGCGAGCTCCCGAGCCCACGGAGTCCTCGTCGATCCGCCGCATGGCGGACGTTCGCCGACCGGAAGCAGCAACGGTCTCTCCCATCGGGCACCTCGGCCGACGAGAGGAGCAAGACGCGCGCGCACCGGACACAGGTCGCCGAGCGTGCTCCGGTGGTGGCGCCGCGCACGGCGCTGCGCCGACTGCGCTCGCCGCGTCCACGCCGCGGCGACGCGCAGAGCGCCGCGCGACCGGACCCGCGCCGAGCGAGTCGCGCTGCCTTCAGTCGGGTCGTGTTCGGCAGGACGAGCGTCGCAGGCCACGACCGCACGCCGCGCCGCCGCGGCCGCGCTCGACACACCCCGTTCCCACGCGCTATCGACACCGCGTGGATCTGCTCCTCGTCTCGCCGCCCGTCGCGAATTTCGGCCAATGCAGCTCCGGAATCTCGGTGTTGAACGCCTACCTGCGTGCGCGCGGGTACGACGTCCACGCTTGGGATCTCGCCATCGAGGCGTTCCACGCCTTCCACTCCCAGAGTCACCTCGAGACGCTTCTCGACGGCGTCGGAGACGCCGAGCTCGTCGCGCTCGCGCGCAAGACCGCCGCCGAGATCGGCGCAGCGAAGCAGGCGCTGCGCACCCCCGGGATCGAGCTCGATCACGAGCGCATGCGCGCGGCGTTCCGCACCATCGGCGACGCGGGCAAGGTGCTCACCGCCGCCGGCCGGGGGAAGTTCACGCACGACTTCCGGAACTTCAGCGTCCCGAAGGCCTTCGCCTCCTGGGGCGCGATGGGGCTGGTCGTCGACGATCGCGAGCTGAACCCGTACCTCGCGTTCTTCGAGGAGCACGCGATCCCCAGGCTGCGTCGCGACGCGCCCAAAGTGCTCGGGATCAGCATCACGTACTTCTCGCAGGTGCTCCCCGCGATCACGCTCGCGCGGCTCGTGCGGCGGGCCTTCCCCGAGATGAAGATCTTCGTCGGCGGAGCGTACCTTACGTCCGTCGACCACGAGATCGAGCACATCCCCGCCAGCGTGCTCCCCGCCGACGCGATCGTGCTCCACGACGGCGAGATCCCCCTCGAGCGCCTCCTCGCTTGGGCGGTGCGTGGCGAAGGCACGCTCGCGGACGTACCGGGCTGCCACGCGCCCGCGGCGAACGGTCGATTCGCGCTGACTAGCAGCGACGCCGTGCCGCAGATCGATCTCGCGTCGCTGCCGATCCCGATGTGGACGTCGGCAGGGCTCGATCTCGGTGCCTACCTCGTGCCGAAGTACCCGATCCCGCTCCCGCTCTCGCGTGGCTGCTACTGGGGGCGCTGCGTCTATTGCAACATCTCCAGCCAGACGTCGGCGAGCTACCGCGTGCGTCCGGTCGAGATGGCGGTCGCCGACATCAAGGCTGCGATGCAGGAGACAGGCTCGAACTGGTTCGACTTCCCCGTCGACTCGTTCCGCCCGCGCGAGCTGCTCGAGCTTTGCCGCGCACTCAAGCGTGACGCGGTAGACATCGAGTGGGGCGCCGAGGTGATCCTCGATCGCAACTTCCGCGACGAGCTGCTGAAGGAGATCGCCGAGGGGGGCTGTCGTTGCCTGCGCTTCGGCCTCGAGAGCGCCTCGGCCGAGACGCTGAAGGAGATGAACAAGCCGATTCGCCCGGCCGAGGCGATGCAGATCTTCCGGTCGTGCAAGAAGTACGGGATCCAGACCGCAGCAATGCTCATCGCGGGCTTCCCGACCGAGCCGCAGGCGCGCCTCCACGAGACGTTCGACTTCCTCGTCGAGGCCGCCGACGCGATCGACTTCGTCACCATCCACCAGTTCTCGGTGGTCCCTGGTTCGGTGATGGCGCAGCGCCCCGGCGACTTCGGACTGCACCTGCTGCCCGTCGAAGGGATCCTGCGCTCCAATCTCCCCTTCGCGAGCTCCAACCCCGTCGGGATGCGCAACTCCGATCTCCCCCGCGTGATCGACACGATGCTGGAGGGGCTCCAAGAGTACTACCCGGACCTCGGCGAGCTCTGGAAGGTCGCGATCGGCGGCTGGATGACGTTCCCAGCGTGCTGCGCGAAGCGCGCTCCGTCGACCAGCTCGCTCGGCCCCACGGCCACCAGCCCGACGGCGAGCGCCTGACCGCGGCGTCGCGGTTCGGGATGCGAGCACGCAGATTCCTGCAGAATTCGAGACCGCAAGCGGCGCGGTTGCACAAACTTTCCGAGCACGCTTGCACGGTGGCAAGGAATCTGCTTTCCTTCGCCCCCCTTTTCGCGATTCGCCCAAGCGGTCGCGAAAAGCGTCCGTCACGGCGCACCTTGTTCGGCCGAATCAGCGTTTCGATCCGGCCCTGAATCGCCCCCCACCGTCGACCGCAGCAGTGGGCACGCGAGTGACTCCTCCCCCGAACCGAAGGGTCGGGCGAGGGGGGCGAATGCGGCGGGGCCGCCCTTCGAGGCCACCCCATCCAGCCACGCGCGAGCGCGGCGCCCGAGGCAACGATGAAGAAGATCACCGGTTACGTGAAGCTGCAGCTCCCGGCGGGGAAGGCGAACCCCTCTCCTCCCGTCGGTCCGGCCCTCGGCCAGCACGGCGTCAACATCATGGCGTTCTGCAAGGAGTTCAATTCCCGGACGCAGGGCGGGGACATGATCATCCCCGTCGTGATCACGGTGTACTCCGATCGCAGCTTCACCTTCATCACCAAGACGCCGCCGGCGTCGGTGCTCTTGAAGAAGGCGGCGGGCCTCTCGACGAACAAGAAGCCGGGCGCGGGCTCCAAGGAGCCGAACAAGAACAAGGTCGGCTCGATCACGCGCGCGACGCTCGAGGATCTCGCCAAGCAGAAGATCCAGGACACGAACGCTGGCTCGATCGAGACGTGCATGCGTTCGATCGCCGGCACCGCGCGTTCGATGGGGATCGAGATCAAGGACTGAAGCGGAGGAGCCGCCTCTCGGTGGCTCGCTCCGCGCCGCGCGCACGGCCCCTCACGGGGTCGGGCGGGTGAACGACTCTCGCGCCGCATCTCGTCACCGGAATTCGCCGGTGCGCGGTCGACGCGGAACCTCCGCACCACGGTTCTGGCGAGCCGTGGGAGGCGTGCATCGCAGGCGAGGCCCGAGAAGGCCCACGTCCGCTAGGAGGAACATGGGAACCAAAGTCGCCAAGAAGCGCCAGAAGGCCCTCGAGGGGCTCGACTTCTCGAAGCGCACCACGGTCGAAGAGGCCGTGACGCTCGTGAAGTCGAAGGCGTACGCGAAATTCGACGAAACCGTCGACATCGCCGTGCGTCTCGGCGTGAACCCGAAGCACGCGGATCAGATGGTCCGTGGCGCAATCGTGCTGCCGCACGGCACGGGGCAGAAGCTCCGTGTGCTCGTCTTCGCAAAGGGCGAGAAAGAGGCGGCCGCAAAGGCTGCCGGCGCAGATTTCGCCGGCGGCGACGAGCTCGTGCAGAAGGTCCAGGAGGGCTTCCTCGACTTCGACCGTGTCATTGCCACGCGCGACATGATGGGCGCGGTCGGCAAGCTCGGTCGAGTCCTCGGTCCCCGAGGCCTCATGCCGAACCCGAAGGTCGGCACCGTGACGGACGACGTCGCGACCGCCGTGAAAGAGGCGAAGGCCGGCAAGGTCGAGTACCGCGTCGAGAAGGCGGGCATCGTTCACGCCCGCATCGGCAAGGTTTCCTTCGAAGCCACGGCCCTCTCCGAGAATGCGCATGCGCTCATCGAGGCGCTCATGCGTGCAAAGCCGTCCACGGCGAAGGGCATCTACCTGCGGTCCATCACCCTGTCTTCGACGATGGGGCCTGGCGTGAAGGTCGATCCGCTCACCGTGACCGCGCACGAGGAGGCGTGATGGAAGCGCAGGTCCGCAAGGAGAACGCGGCCCGCAAGGCCAAGAACACGGCGATCGGCGAGCTCAAGGCGCGCTTCGACAAGATGACCTCGATGGTCCTGGTGGACTACAAGGGTCTGAACGTCGAGACCGTGACCAAGCTCCGCTCCGAGTTCCGCAAGGCCGGCGTGGAGTACAAGGTCGTCAAGAACACCCTGGTCAAGCAGGCGCTCAAGGGGACCAAGCTCGGCGACGTCCTCGGCAAGAGCCTCACCGGCATGACTGGCCTCGCCTGGTCCTACGAGGACCCGTCGGCGGCCGCCAAGGTGGTCAAGGCCTTCAAGAAGGACAACGACAAGCTCACCATCCGTGGCGGCGTCATCGACGGGCAAGTGCTCGACGCGAAGGCCGTCGTGGATCAGCTGGCGACGATGCCGGGGAAGGACGAGCTGCGCGGCATGCTGCTCGCGACTTTCCAGGCGCCGCTCCAGCAGCTCGTCGCCCTGCTCGCCGCTCCGGCTCAGAACTTCGCCTACCTCCTCGACGCCAAGCACCGCGAAATGGGCGGCAGCAGCGAAGAGGCCCAGTAGCGAGCCGTCCCCCCGCCGTCCCCTCGGCCGGTGCGCTCTGCGCACCGTGACCAGCAGGGAGCGGTGTTTCCCCCACAGACTTTCACTCGCGATTCATCAGGAGAGATCACAATGGCCGACATCACGACCGAGCAGGTTATCGACTACCTCAGCAACCTCCCCGTCATCCAGCTCGCCGGCCTCATCAAGCAGCTGGAAGACAAGTGGGGCGTCAAGGCTGCTCCGGTGGCCGTCGCTGCTGCCGCTGGCCCCGCTGTCGCGGCGCCCGTCGTCGAGGCGCAGACCGAGTTCAACGTCGTCCTCGCGAGCTTCGCGGCCGACAAGAAGATCGGCATCATCAAGGTGGTGCGCGAGCTCACCGGCCTCGGCCTCAAGGAGGCCAAGGACGTCGTCGAAGGCGCCCCGAAGGCCCTGAAGGAAGGCGTCTCCAAGGCCGAGGCCGAAGAGATGAAGAAGAAGCTCGAAGAGGCCGGCGCGAAGGTCGAGCTCAAGTAGCTCGCCTCCCCCGTTCGAGCGAGCACCCCTCCCCTTGATGCCTGTAAGCATCTAGCGGGCGCCAAGAGGGACGGTGTGAAGGGGATCCCTTCGCACTCGTCCCTCTCGGCGTTGCTCGAACGGTCGTCGTTTCCGCCCTTCCGTCCGGCACGTTTCGACCGAATCGAGACGCATCGGACGGAACGGCGGGCGGCGTTCGTCGGTCCGCACCTCGACGTCCGCACCTCGGACGCTCGCGCCCCGCAGGCCGTCGAACCCACCCCCTCGGTCGAGCCCATCACAAATCGTGCCGGGGGGCTTTGCGGTCGGCCGCGTGCGCGCTATGCAACCGCCGCACCCGAAGCCACCCACCGTTTTCATCACGTCATCGGCGGCGTCCCGAAGCCGATAGACGCGACCCCCGCCCAGCGAGCCTCGCTTCGACGTCACGCAGTTCACGACGTCGCGGTGATTCCTTCTCGCTGAGCGGCCGACCCCAGAGTCCCGAACGAATCGCGCGCGCACCGTCTCCCGCGGAAGCCGAGTCTGAATCGGCCTGAGCGCACTGAGGAGCTTTGATGGCATCCGTCATCCAGTCCAACTTCCGGGTCCGAAAAGATCTCGGCCAGGTTCGCAAGATCATCGAGGTCCCGAACCTCATCGACATCCAGAAGTCGTCGTACGAGAAGTTCCTTCAGTCGTTCATTCCGCAGCGTGATCGTCAGGAAGTCGGCCTGCAGGCCGTGTTCCGGTCGGTCTTCCCGATCAAGGACTTCAACGGGACGAGCGAGCTCGTCTTCGTGTCGTACAACCTCGAGAAGCCGAAGTACGACGTCGACGAGTGCCGCCAGCGCGGCATGACGTTCGCGGCTCCGATCAAGGTCACGACCCAGCTGATGATCTACGACACCCGTGAGGGTGGCGAGCGCCTGGTCCGCGACATCAAGGAGCAGGAGGTCTACTTCGGCGAGATCCCGCTGATGACGGACACCGGGACGTTCATCATCAACGGCACCGAGCGCGTCGTCGTCTCGCAGCTGCACCGCTCGCCGGGCGTCTTCTTCGACCACGACAAGGGGAAGACCCACTCGTCCGGGAAGCTCCTCTACTCGGCGCGCGTGATCCCCTATCGCGGCTCGTGGCTCGACTTCGAGTTCGACCCGAAGGACATCATCTACGTCCGCATCGACCGTCGCCGGAAGATGCACGCGACGGTGCTGCTCCGCGCGCTCGGGTACTCGACGCAGGACCTGCTGAACTACTTCTACCAGACCGA
>CAIXWQ010000123.1 GCA_903923175.1 uncultured delta proteobacterium
CCGCTGCCACGCAGCCCGCGGCACGCCGCGCACGGGCTTCCCCCGAGGCGCGCGCGGGCTCGAGCGGCGGGAGGCACGCAGCGACCATCGTCGCGAGCCCCTGCCGCGCCGCCTCCGTCGCGACCTCGACGGCGAGCCGCGTCTTGCCCACGCCGCTCTCGCCGCCGACCAGCACCAGCGCCCCCTCGCCCGACCGCGCGCGTTCGAGCACCGCGACCGCCTGCGCGAGCGCGGCGCCGCGCCCCGAGAGCCCGGGGCGATAGAGGTAGGGCTTGGGCGGCCGCGACGCGCCCGTCCGTTCACGCGGCTCGCCGCTCGCTTCGAGCAGCGCGTCGAGCGCGGCGGCGACGTCGTCGGCGTAGCCGAGGCGATCACGCGGGCGCTTCGCGAGCAGGCGCATCACGAGCTCCTCCAGGCGCGGCGGGATCCCGCGGACGAGCGTCGAGGTGGGCGGCGGCGCCGTCGAGATGTGCTGCAGGTAGACGCTCGCGCCCCCCTCGCCGTTGAACGGTGGGTGGCCGACCAGGCACTCGTAGAGCATCACGCCGAGCGCGTAGAGATCGGCGCGCGCGTCGACGACCTCGCCGCGGATTTGCTCCGGCGCCATGTACGAGGACGTCCCCTGCACGACGCCGCCGATCTCGAGCACCTCGCGGCCGACGTCGCGCGCGAACTCGGACACGATGCCGAAGTCCACGAGCACCGGCGCGCCGTCCGGGCGCAGGAACACGTTCGCCGGCTTCAGATCGCGATGGACGATCCCCTCTCCGTGCAGGAACGCGAGCGGCGTGCAGAGCCGCCTCGTAAGGCGCAACGTCTCGCGTAGGCGTGCGTCCGACAGCGCGCCTCGCCGCGCGCCGGCGCCCGCGTCACGCCCGGCGCGCTCGCTCCTCGCCGCGCCCTCCGCGAGCCCGGAGGTCTCCACGGCTCGCGGCGCGGGGGCCGACGCCGCGCGCTCGCTCACGGGTCCCCAGACGTCGAGCTGAAGGTCGGCGAGCGTCTGCCCCTGCAGCAGCTCCATCGCGTACCAGGGGACTCCGTCGCTCAGCCCGCTCCCCACCACGCGCACGATGGACGGGTGCTCGATCCGCGAGAGCGCGTGGATCTCGCGCCGCATGCCGGCCAGCAGGCTCGGCCGCGGCTCGCGCACCGTCTTGAGCGCGACGAGCTCGCCGGTCTGCTCGTGCGCCGCTCGGTAGACGACCCCCATCCCGCCGCGACCGAGCTGGCCGTGGACGCGGTAGGGGCCGATCGTGTCCGGCGAGGTCAGCGGCACCGAGCGCATCGAAGGCTTCGGCTCGTCGTAGCATATGGACAATCCGGTCAAGGCGCCCGCGACGGATCCGCTGGCCGCCTGGACGGGAGGGCTCGTCGCTCGCAATCTCAGCCGGCGCGGGCCGCGAGCTCCGCCAGCGGCCGGCCGCGGAGGCTCGCGCCGTCGAAGTCGTACGCGAGGAACGGCAGATCGAGCCGCGGGGCACGCGCGTGGGAGCCCGCGTAGATCGGCGGGAACGCGTCGAAGAGCACCGCGCGGTAGTTGCGCTGGACGATGACCTCGGCCGCGCGCCGCCCGACCTCGGCGATGGCCGCCATCGACGCGCGCAGCGACGGCTCGCGGCAGTGCGCGATCGCTTCGTCGACGCGCGCCGGGTCCCAGGTGGTCGCCGTGAACGGCTCGAGCGCCTCGCCAGCGAACGGGCGCGGATCGTTGCGCCGACGCCAGATCGACGCCTCGCCCGGGCCCGCGAAGGGGTCGATCGCCGCGCCGTCGAGCCAGACGTTGAAATGCAGGTGCGGCGCGACCCACGGGAACATCATCACGAACTCGACCCCTGACGCGCCCGAGAGCCCCACCGGCTGGCCGCGCCGCACGACGTCTCCCGGCCGCACCAGCGCGCGCGAGAGGTGGTTCGAGGTCGTGAAGAGCCCAGCGCCGTGGTCGATGCAGACCTTGAGGCCGCCGCGATCGAGATCGTTGGCGACGCGCAGCACGAGCCCCGGCGCCGACGCCGCGACGTTCGTGCCGACGGCGACGGCGAAGTCGGTGCCGAGGTGGCCGTCGTAGGTGAAGCGGCCGCCGAGGAAGTCGCGCGCGAAGGTCACACGCACCGAGTAGGCCTCGCTCTTCGGCGCGGGGACGCGGTTGAAGAAGTTGTAGATGGGCACGCGCCGGTCGCGAGGTCGCACTCCGAGCCACGTCGGCAGGCCGATCGACGGCTTGAAGATGCGCGCCGACGAGAGGCCGAACTTGGTCTTGGGCGCGCCGGGCGTGCCGATCACCGCGCGCCGGATCGCCGAGAGGGCGGGACCGAGCGGGCGCAGGCCGAAGGTGTCGAGGAGATCGGGTCGCGAGGACATGCTCGGCTCCGCGCGGCGGGTGCTGTCCGGCCGCCGACTTACTTGAACACGCAAGGGCCGACGCAGACCTGCGTGATCTGGCCGGTGCGGAAGAACGCGTCGGCCTGCTGGTAGGCCTCGGGCTGGCGGCGCACGAGCTCGTGCGGATCCTCGCCGTCCGTCGGCGGCTCGTTGGTGACGGGGTCGGGCGGGTTGCCGAAGTCGAACTCGACGATCGCGTTGCCGGCGAACGGCGCCTTCTTCTTCACGAGCCCCCACACGTCGCGCACGTACGGATCGACGAGCGCCGCCTTGGTGGTGCGCGCCTCGTAGTGCGCGCCGAGGGTGTTCACCTGGTGATCGCCGAGCGCGCACTGGAAGAGCACGTTGTGCGGCGGGGTCCCCGGCAGCGGGTTCTCGGTGAGGTACGGCAGGTAGCCGTTCGGCTCGGTCTTGTCCCAGAACATCTGCACGAAGTCGATCGTGAGCTGCACGTCGAGCGACGTGTCGTAAACGGTGCCGAGCAGGAAGAAGAACGGCCCGAAGTCCTGGCTGCGGTTGAGCAGGATGCTGTACGGCCCGCCCGGCACGCTCAGCAGCCCGCGCGTCACGTCGGTCGACAGCGCGAGGTACGCGCCGCCGAAGATCCCGCCCTGCGAGTCGCCTCGGTAGAACGTGAGCGTCCGATCGACGAGCGGGCGGCCGAGCGCGGCCTGTTGATCCTTCGCCCAGCGCCCCTTCATCATGCGCATCGCGAGCAGGCTGTTGAGCAGCCCCTGGTGCTGGCGTCCGACGAGATCGCCGAAGCCGCCGATGTCGCCGATCATCGTGTCGGTCACGTTCGTGTTGTCGTCGTGGCTCATGCCGACGAAGTCGACGCTGAACGTCACGTAGTTCTGCTTGTTGCCGATCATCGTGAGGTAGCCGCCGTCGCCCTCGGTCTTCAGGCCGAGGAGGCCGTGCCCGTTCTGCACGAGCGCCGCGGGCTGCGCGCCCGTCGCGAACGCGGAGTTCGGCACCTGCACGATCACGTCGAAGTCGGCGAAGCCGTTCTGCTTCGGCAGCCCGTCGGCGCCGAACACGAGGTGCCCGCCCGGCTCGGGTTTGTCGAGGTAGCTCGGGACGTGCATCGTCAGCATGTAGCGCTTGTGCGTGTCGGGGTTCGGATCGGTCTGCTCGTCCTTCACCGTGTAGGTCGGCCCGTCGGCGCCGACGGTGGCGAGCGCCTCGTCGCGCATCTTGAGCATCCACGCGGTGTTGTTCTCGCGGCTCGAGGTGGTGAAGTCCCACGCGAGCTGCAGCGTCCCCTGCTCGACGCCGGCCGCCTTCAGCTTGGCGAAGATGTCCGCGTAGAGGGCGCGGCGCGCATCGATCGACGCGTGCGCGAACGAGCCGCCGTCGCGCAGCGCCTGGAACGCCGGCGAGGCCGGGAGCTCCGCCCCGGAGCCGTCGACCACGTGGCGGATGGCGACGATGTACCGGTGCGCGTCCTTGAGGCGGATCGCGGGGCGCACGAAGAACGTCGTCTGATCGCCGACCTCGTCGTTTGCTGCCTTCGCCGTCGAGTCGAGCTCCGACCAGTGCGGGACGAGCTCGCCGGTCTCGGCGTCGAGCACGATCGTCTTCGCCGTGGGCAGGATGGACGCGCCGAGATCGGTGTGGCTCGGCAGGCCGGTCGCCGTCGCGCCGGGCAGGTGCACGGTCAGGTTCATGCCCGTCGAGAAGCCGTCGAGCTTGTTGAACGGGGCCGGATCGGTCGGCTGCTTGTTGTGGTGCGGGAGCATCGCCCCCTTGAAGTCGATGCGCACGCCGGTCTTCGACGTCGTGTCGCTCTTCGTCCAGAAGTTGGACGGCATCGGGAAGCCGCAGTGGCTCGGCACGATCGGATCGCAGGCCGGATCGAGGGCCGGGTAGGCGAAGCCGGTGGCGGCCACCGGCGCCTGCGCCTTCGACGAGCAGCCGGCCGTCATGGCAGGCGCGAGCCCGAGCGGCGCGAGGCCCGCGAGGAGCGAGAGGCAGGAGAGCGCGGCGAACGCGATTCGTGAGGCGCGTGAGGCGCGTGAGGCGCGCGCGGTGAGCGAAGGGCGGGAGCTGGCTGCGGTTCGGCGCATCGGTGCGCGCCAGCGTAGCAGTGCGAGCGACCCCCTCCGCGCGACTACTTGCCCCCGTGCCCGGGCTCCGCGATCCACGCCGCCCAGGCCTCGTGCAGGGCCTTCCAGTCCTCGTCGTTCGGCGCGCGCCCCTGGCGGATCCCCGTGGCGAGCTTGACCGCGAGCGCCGGCGGCGGCGCCTTCAGCCTGCCCGCGTAGGCGAGGAGGAACTCGGCCGCGAGCTCACGGTAGGTGTGGGAGCTGTGGGTGGAGCCGTCCTCGGCGTGGTCGGTGTTCTCGAGCATCGCGACCGCGAGGGTCGGCCCGTCCGCGCCCGCCTCGACGGCGGCGAACGCGGCTTCGCGCGGCGGGCCGAAGGGCGCCTGCACGTCGACCATCAGCAGCGCGTGCTCGAGCTTCCCCTGCGGCGAGCCGCGGCGAACGGTCCCGACGGCGAGCACGACCGCGAAGATCACGGCCCCCGCCAGCAGCACCACGCCCGCGGCGAGGATCAGCGGGTTGGACTTGGGCTGCTTCGCCGGGGGGGCGGGCGCTCCTGGGTTCGACTCGGGAGAGAGGCTCTCGCGCGGCGGCGACAGGCCCACGCGAGGCGACGACGGCGCCTGGCGTCCGGAGTCGGGCTGGGGCGGGTGCGAGGCGGCCGCGCGACGCGAGGCGTAGAGCTGGTCGCGCCGCGAGCGGATCGCCGCTTCTTCCTTGGTTTCGGCGCCGGCCTTGCCGATCGGGGTCTTCGGCGCCGAGGTGCGCTCGCTCATCGAGTGCGAGCATAGGGGAAAGCCCGCGCCGACCGCGAGCACTCGTCGTCCCGGCGCGGCATCGCCCGCCGACGAGGTCGCGGGAGCGCAAGACGCGCAAGCCTCGCGCAGGATTGGCGAGGCCAGCGAGGAGCCCAGTGCGGCGCGGCGCGCGACTCGGCCCGCGCATCCGTGGCGCCGGCGCGTCCGGAGCCGCGCGCCGGGCGGACCGCGTGCGCACGCCGCTTGCTGCACCCCAGGGCGGTGCCCCCGCCCTCTCCGTCGCTCGGCTCCAACGTCCCGCCGCCGCCGCTCGCCGCCGAGCTGTCGGCCGCCGTCGAGGCGGTGTCGCGCGCGGAGTTCGTCGTGCCCGGCGTGCAGGTCACCACCCGCGCGCCGAGCGGCGAGCAGCGCTCCTCGCCGCTGCTGCCGCCGCCCACGGCCGCGATCGCGCTGCTGCTGGCGGTGGCGCGGGCGCGCCGCGACGCGCGCGTCCTCGTCATCGGCGAGCCGAGCGGGTACGCCGCCACGATCCTCGCGACCGCAGGCTGTCACGTGGTGACGCTCGTGGAGGATCCGGCCCTCCTCGAGCCGCTCAAGCGGCGCTTCGCCGAGCGCGGCCTCGAGAACGCGCGCGTCGCGGCCGGCGACGCGACCTCGGCGCTGCGCGAGAGCTCGGTCGACGCGATCGTCGTCGCCGCCCCCCGCGAGGACCTCCCGGCGTCGCTCGTGGCGGCGCTCGCGCCCCGCGGCGCGCTCGCCATCCCGCTCGGCCGCACGCACCGCGTGCAGCGCCTTCTCTCGGTCCAGCGCGGCGCGTCGCTGGATGCCGTCGAGGTCACCCAGACGCAGCTCGGCACCGTCGACCTGCGGGGCCGCCTCGGCGAGCTGCTCGTCGACCTCGGCGTCTGCCGGCGCGAGGCGGTCGAGGACGCGGCGCGCCTCGCGCGCGAGCGGGGCCAGCGAATCGGCGTCGTGCTCGTTTCGTCCGGCGTCGACGAGCTCGAGATCCACCGCGCGCTCGCCCTGCAGTTCGGGCTGCCGTTCGCGCACTATCAGGAGCTCGCGGGCGCGCTCGACGCGGCGCTGGTGCAGTCGATGCCGCGCGTGTTCCTCGAGCGACACCGGGTGCTGCCGATCGCGCACGCGGGCGATCGTCTGCGCGTCGCGACCAGCGATCCGGACATGGATCTCGCCGACCTCAAGAAGGTGCTGCGGGCGAACCACCTGGATCCGTGCGTCGTCACGCCCACCGATTTCCGACGCCTGCTGAGCCTCGTCGACCTCGGCTCGGACGCCGCGCCGCGCGCCCGCGGCAACACCACCGGCGGCGTGGATCTCCTCGCCTCGCACGAGGACACGCTCGCCGCGCACGCGGTCGCGCTCTTCGAGGCGCTGCTGCTCGACGCCATCGGCGAGCGCGCGAGCGACATCCACCTCGAGCGCTACGGCGACGAGGTGCGGGTGCGCCTGCGCATCGACGGCGATCTCCACGATCGGCAGCGCCCGGTGCTGACGACCGACGATCTGCGCCAGGTGGTCAACGTCGTGAAGGTCAGCGCCGAGCTCGACATCTCGGAGCAGCGCATGCCGCAGGGCGGGCGCATCCGCCGCCGCGCCGGCGGGCAGGCGTTCGATCTGCGCGTGCAGACGCAGCCCTCGCTCTGGGGCGAGCACGTGGTCATCCGCCTGCTGCCGCAGGAGGTGCGCCCGCCGAAGATCGAGGATCTCGGCTTCCCGCACGATCTCGCCCGCGAGTACCAGCGGCTGCTCGACAGCCCCTCGGGGCTCGTGCTCGTCGTGGGCCCGACCGGCTCGGGCAAGTCGACGACGCTCTACGCCGGGCTTCAGATCCTCGCGCGCGACACCACGCGCAAGGTGATCAGCATCGAGGATCCGATCGAGTACGCGGTGCCCGGCGTGCAGCAGACCCACGTGCGGCCCGAGCTCGGCTTCGGCTTCGCCCAGGCGATGCGCGCGTTCGTGCGCGAGGATCCGGACGTGGTGCTCGTCGGCGAGATCCGCGACGCCGAGACCGCGCTCGAAGGGCTGCGCGCCTCGCAGACGGGGCACCTCGTGCTCTCCACGCTCCACTGCAACGACGCGACCGACGCCGTGCAGCGCCTGATCGACCTCGGCCAGCACCCGAACTCGATCGCGAGCGAGCTCGTCGCCGTGATGGGGCAGCGGCTCGCGAAGCGAATCTGCGACGGCTGCCGCGCGCCGGCCGCGCCGGACCCCGGCCTGCTCGCCGAGGTCTTCCCCGCCGGCGTGCCCGGCGAGCTCCCGTGCTTCGAGGGTAAGGGGTGCCCGCGCTGCTCCGGGCGCGGCGTGCGCGGGCGCGTCGCGGTCATCGAGTACCTGCGCACGGGCGCCGAGATCCGCCGCGCCATCTCGCGCCAGCTGCCGGTCGACGAGCTGCGCCGCATCGGCCTCGACGCGGGGCTCGTCACCATGCGCCGCAACGCGCTCGAGCTGGTCCGCACCGGGGTGATCCCGTTCTCGGAGCTGCGCTGGGTGCTCTCGGTCGAGCGGCTCGCGCCCGAGCGGCCGGACTCGCCCTGGACTTAAGGGGCGCGGGCGCCGCGCCGCTCGATTTCCTCGAGCGGCCGGGCGGCTCCCTCGGACGGAGGTGCGCCGCGCGGAGCAGGCCCCCTGGGCGCGAAGCTTGCTCCCATTTCGCCTCATGGAAGCGAAGCCCGTCGCGCCCTCGAACCACCCGCGAATCGGCGAGATCCTGCTGGAGGCGCGCACGATCGACGAGTCGTCGCTCGCGCAAGCGCTGCGCGCGCAGCAGCAGACCGGCGGGGTCATCGGGGAGCACCTGGTGCGCCTCGGCGCCGTCGACGACGAGGCGCTGCTCAAGGCGCTGTCGCAGCAGACGCACCTGCAGCACGCGAACCTCGCGAGGGTCGAGATCGGCGTCGATCTTCAGCGCCTCGTGCGCTTCGAGACGGTGCGCGACCGCCGCGTGATGCCGCTGGCGCTGGAGGGGCGCACGCTCGTCCTCGGGATGGTGAAGCCCGACGATCTCTCGTCGCTCGCCCACCTGCAGTTCGAGACCGGCCACACGCTGCGGCCGGTGCTCCTCTCGGCCGCGCAGCACGCGCGCGCCGTCGCCTTGCTGGAGACCTGGGGGTGGGGCCGGCGGCCGTTCAAGCTCCCGGCGCTCCCCGAGGGCGACGCCGCGGCCCGCGCGCAGCCGCCGACCGACCTGCAGGATCTTCTCGGCGTGCTCGTCGCTCGGCGCGGGCAGGATCTCTGCCTCTCGACCGGCGCCATCCCCGCGCTCAAGGTCGACGGAGAGCTCGAGCGGGTCGGCCACGAGCCGCTGATGGGCGGCGGGGTCGAGCGGCTGGTCGCGCCCTTCCTCACGCCGGCCCAGCGAGAGCGGTTCCAGCAGGAGCTCGAGCTCGACTTCGCGCTGGTCGTCCCCTCCGTCGGCCGCTTCCGCTGCAACCTCTATCGCCAGCGCGGCGACTGCTCGTTCGCCGCGCGCCACGTGCTCGAGCGAATTCCGAGCTTCGAGTCGCTCGGCGTGCCGGCGTTCCTGCACGAGTTCGCGCTGGCGCGGCAGGGGCTGGTCGTGATCGTCGGACCGACCGGCCACGGCAAGACCACGACCCTGGCGGCGATGCTCGACGTGATCAACCGCGAGCGCCACGCGAACGTGGTGACCATCGAGGATCCAATCGAGTACGTGCACCACCACGGCCTCTCGAACGTCAACCAGCGCGAGGTCGGCCAGGACGTGCGCTCCTTCGCCGAAGGGCTGCGGCACGTGTTCCGTCAGAGCCCGGACGTCATCGTGATCGGCGAGCTGCGCGATCTCGAGAGCACGCAGATCGCGCTGCAGGCGGCCGAGACGGGCCACCTCGTGCTCGCGACGATGCACTCGCTCGACGCGACGTCGACCGTCGATCGCATCATCGACCTCTTCCCTCCGCAGCAGCACACGCAGGTGCGCGCCCAGCTCGCGGACGCGCTCGAGTGCGTGTTCTCGCAGCGCCTCGTGAAGAAGGCGAAGGGGGCCGGGCGCGTGCTGGCGTGGGAGCGCATGAGCACGTCGCTGCGGGTGCGCAACGCGATCCGCGACGGCAAGGCCCACTCGCTCCGCACGTTCATGCAGTCCAACCACGAAGAGCTGCAGTCGATCGACCAGAGCCTGGCGAGGCTGGTGGCCGGCGGGCAGATCACGCGCGAGGAGGCTGCGAAGTACGAGGAGTCGCCCGGCTACGTGGACGACCTGATCGGCCACGGCGCGGCGGCGGGGCGCGCGAGCTCGCTGCCGCCGGTCCGGTCGAGCAGCCTGCCGCCGAGAGGGTGAGCGGAGAGCGAAGGCGGGCGCGGCACGCCGACCGAGCGCCGTCGTCTCGGGGCGCCGGCGCGCGAACCCTTTCCGTGCCCCCTGCGCTCTCACCCGACGAAATGGCGAAGAAGCTCCTCATCATCGGTGGCGTCGCGGGCGGCGCCACGGCAGCGGCACGAGCGCGGCGGGTCGACGAAGACGCGGAGGTCGTCGTGCTCGAGCGTGGCCCCTACGTCTCGTACGCGAACTGCGGGCTTCCATACTTCATCGGCCGCGACATCGAGAAGCGCTCGAAGCTGCTGCTGCAAACCCCGGAGGGGTTCGACGCGCGCTACCGCGTCGACGTGCGACTCCACACCGAGGCGATCGAGATCGATCTCGCCGGCAAGCGCGTCCTCGCGCGCGGCCCGGCCGGAGAGGCGTGGGTGCCGTACGACGCGCTCGTCCTCGCGCAGGGCGGCACGCCGATCCTCCCCCCCCTGCCCGGCGCCGACGCGCGGCACGTGTTCAAGCTCTGGACCGTGCCCGACATGGACCGCATCGACGGCTTCATCACCGACACGAAGCCGCGGACCGCGATCGTCGTCGGCGGCGGCTTCATCGGCCTCGAGATGGCCGAGGCGTTCCGGCACCGCGGCATCGAGACGACCGTGGTCGAGATGATGCCGACCGTGATGTCGCTGATGGATCGCGAATTCGGCACGCTGGTCGAGCGCGAGCTCGAAGCCAACGGCGTGCGCGTGCTCACCGGCACGGGCGTCGTCAGCGTGTCGGCCGACGACGCCGCGACGCGCGAGGTCGTGCTCTCCGACGGCCGCAGGCTGCCGGCCGACCTCGTCCTCTTCTCGGTCGGGGTCAGGCCGGAGCTCGCGCTCGCCAAGCGCGCCGGGCTCGAGATCGGCCCCTCGGGCGGGCTGGTCGTCGACGAGCACCTGCGCACCTCGGATCCCCACGTCTTCGCGGCGGGCGACATGGTGGAGGTCGTGCAGAAGATCTCCGGGCGTCACGTGCGCGTCCCGCTCGCGGGCCCCGCCAACCGGCAGGGGCGCATCGCCGCCTCCAACGCGCTCGGCCAGCAGCTGCGCTACGGCGGCGCCCTCGGGACGAGCGTGGTGAAGATCTTCGAGGCGACGGCGGCGATGACGGGCCTCTCGGAGCGCGCCGCGCGCGACGCGGGGTTCCCGGTCGGCGTGGCCGTCATCCACAAGGACCACCACGCGGGCTACTACCCGGGCGGCCGCGAGCTCGCGCTGAAGCTCGTGTACGACCGCACGACCTCGCGGCTCCTCGGCGCGCAGGCGTTCGGGCACGGCGGCGTCGACAAGCGGATCGACGTGCTCGCGACCGCGCTGCACGGCGAGATGACGCTCGACGATCTCGCCGAGCTCGATCTCGCGTACGCGCCCCCCTACTCGTCGGCCAACGATCCGGTGAACCTCGCGGCCTTCGTGGGGCAGAACGACGTCTCCGGCTTCAGCCCGCTGATGACCCCCGCCGAGCTGCGCTTCGCGCTCGGAGGCGCGACGCCGCCGGTGGTGCTCGACGTGCGCACGCGCGCCGAGCACGCCGCGGGACACGTGAAGGCCGCGCTGCACGTGCCGGTCGACGAACTCCGCGACGGGCTCGACGCGCTGCCGCGCGGGCGCACGATCGCCGTCTACTGCAAGGGGGGCTTCCGCGGGCACCTCGCCGTGCGCGTGCTGAAAGGGCACGGCTTCGCGGACGTCGTCAACGTCACCGGCGGCTACACGAGCATCGCCACCGAGCCGGGGATCGAGCTCGTTCACCCCTGAGCTCACGACGCCGGCGCGACCGCGCGCCGCGTCACGCGCGAAGCTCCCCGCGTTCGCCTCGGGGGTGACTCGACCGCGAGCTGCGTCATCGCCACAGCTTGCGCGGGGGTCGAGACGGGTCGAGCATTCCGCCTGGGGGGCTCGATGAGCAGCAACGACGGGCCGTCGGCGGACGCCGAGACGGGACGCGCGAGCTTCGTCGCACGGGAGCTGCTCGACGCAGCCCCGAGCGCGTTCGCGGCGTTCGATCGCGAATGGCGCTGGATCTACATCAACGCGGCCGGCGCGGCGCTCTTCGGAGTAGCGCCCGCGGCGCTGATCGGACGGGTCATCTGGGACGTGTTCCCCGAGGCGGTCGGCAGCCCGTTCTGGCACGCGTACCACCGCGCGATGGACGCCCGCGAGCCGACGCGGGTCGAGGAGCACTACGCGCCGACCGACCAGTGGTTCGACGTCTTCGCCTTCCCGACCGCGCACGGAATCGCCATCCACTACACCGACGTCACGGCGAACCGGCGACTGCGGAGCGAGCACGTCGAGAGCGAGGCGCGCCTGCGCCAGCTCGCCGAGAACATCGACGCCGTGTTCTGGCTCTGCGAGGTCGCCACCGGGAAGATCGTCTACGTCAGCCCCGCGTACGAGCGGATCTGGGGCCGCAGCGCCGCGTCGCTGTACACGACGCCGGGCGACTGGCTCGCCGCCGTGCACCCGGACGACCTGCCCGAGGTCGTGGCCGCCCTCCCGAAGCAGCCCACGGGCGGCTTCGACGTCGAGTACCGCATCACGCGCGCCGACGGGACGACGCGCTGGATCCGCGATCGCGGCTTCCCGGTGCGCGACGCCTCGGGGGCGGTCGTGCGCATCGCCGGGGTCGCGCTGGACGTCACCGAGCGCCACGCGCTCCAGGAGCGCCTCAAGCGCAAGCGCCGCGCGTACTTGATGCTGGCCGAGGTCGGCGAGGCCATCGCGAAGATGCGCGATCCGGACGAGCTGCTCGCCGCCGTCTGTCGCATCACCGTCGAGACGGGTGGCCTGACGCTCGCGTGGGTCGGGCGCGAGCTCGATGCCTCCGGCGACCTGCGGCCGATCGCGAGCGCCGGCGCGGTCGCCTACCTCGACGGGCTCGAGGTGTCCTCGCGCGCCGACGTCCCGGAGGGGCGAGGCGCGGCCGATCGTCTGCCCGGACATCCTCGCCGAGCCGGACCACGGCCCCTGGCACGAGCGCGTCGCGCGGTTCCGGCTCCGCTCCTCGGCGGCGGCGTCGTTCCGGCTCGCGGGTGGCGCGCGCGGCGTGCTGACGCTCTACGCGCGCGAGCTCGACGTGTTCACCGAGCTCGAGGCCCCGATCGTCGCGCAGCTCGCGCGCATGCTCGATTCGGGGCTTCGCGCGATCGACGACGCGCGGCGGCTCGATCTGCTCGCGAGGGTCGTCGAGCAGAGCTCGAACCTCGTGATGATCACGGGCGTGGACGGGCGCATCGAGTACGTCAACGCGCGCATGACCGAGGTCACGGGGTACGAGCTCGACGAGATCATCGGCCAGCTGCCGAGCCTGCTGCGCAGCCCTGCCACGCCCGACGCGCTCTACGACGAGCTGTGGCAGACGGTGCTCGGCGGCGGGACGTGGCGCGGCGAGATGGAGAACCTCGCCAAGTCGGGCCGCGTGTACGAGGCGGCGATGACGGTGTCGCCGCTGCTCGACGAGCGCGGGCGGACCACGCGCCTGGTCGGCACCCAAGAGGACGTGACCGAGCGCAATCGCATGAAGCGGCGGCTCGAGCGCTCGGCGCGCCTGGAGAGCCTCGGGCTGCTCGCCGGCGGCGTCGCGCACGACTTCAACAACCTGCTCGGCGCGATGATGATGTACGCGCAGCAGCTGGTCGACGAGCTCCCGGCCGGGGGCGTGCCGCAGGCCGACGCCGCGGAGATCGTGAAGACCGCCGAGCGCGCGGCGAGCCTCACGCGGCAGCTGCTCGCCTTCTCACGCAGGCAGATGATCGCCGCGGCGGACGTCGACCTGGTCATGCTGGTCGAGGATCTGGCGCGCATGCTCCAGCGGCTGCTGGGGGCGAGCGTCGAGCTCGTGGTCCACCGCAGCGAAGGCCAGGTGCACGTGCGGGCCGATCGCGGGCAGCTCGAGCAGGTCCTGATCAACCTGTGCCTCAACGCCCGGGACGCCATGCCCTCCGGCGGGCCCCTCGAGATCGAGGTCGGCCAGCTCGCGCTCGCGGGCGCGGGCGCCGCGAGCGCCGGCGTCGCGGCGGGGAGCTACGGGCGCCTGCGCGTACGTGACCACGGCACCGGCATGTCCGAGGCGACCCAGCGCCGCATCTTCGAGCCGTTCTTCAGCACGAAGGAGGCTGGCCGCGGCACCGGGCTCGGGCTGGCGACGAGCTTCGGCGTGGTGAGCCAGTGCGGTGGCACCATCGTCGTCCAGAGCGCGCTCGGCGAGGGCTCGACCTTCGACGTGCTCCTCCCCGCGTCGGCCCCGCTCCCCGCGGCGAACGAAGTCGGCGGGCTCGGAGCGCCCGGCGTGACCGGCGCGACCGGCGCGACCGGCGTGACCGGCGAGCTCGCGCCGCGCCCGGAGGGCAGCGGGGCGCTCGTGCTCCTCGTCGACGACGAGCCGGCGCTGCGCGCGGTCGCGTGTCGGGCGCTCGATCGCGCCGGCTATCGCGTCGTGACCGCGCGCGACGGCGAGGACGCGCTGGCCCGGTTCGGTGCGATCGCCGACGAGGTGGCGCTGCTGGTCACCGACGTCGCGATGCCGAGGATGGACGGCCCCGCGCTCGCAGCGCGCCTTCACGCCGCGCGCCCCTCGCTCCCCGTGCTCTTCATGTCCGGTCGGCTCGACGCGGAGCTGCTGCGCAGCCCGGAGGTCGGCGCGACCAGCGGGCTGCTGCACAAGCCGTTCACCCCGTCGGAGCTGATCCGCAGCGTCGCCGCCGTCGTCGGCGAGGCGCGGGACGCGAGCGCGGACGGCCACCCGCGCGAGTGATCTCGCGGGCGCGGCGGGCCGCGCACGATCGGCCGATCCCGTGACGCGAAGCTGCGGATACCATCGCCCGATGCGTCACCTCGTCCCCGCCGTCCTCGTCACCTTCGGAGTGCTCGCCGCCGCAGCGTGCGGCGGGGGCGCCAAGCCCGCCGACTCGCCCGCCGGCGCCGGCTACACCGCGGGCTCGAGCGCTCCGCCGGATCCCTCGTCGGACTCCCCGGCGGGCATGAGCGGCTCGCCCAAGGGGGCCGAGCCGGAGGCGGCGCCGAAGCCCTAGCGATGGCGGCGTGGACCGCGCGCGAGAGTGAGCGCCGAGCGCCTCAGCGCGCGGGCCTCTCGCAGCCATCGAGGCACGCGCGCCGCTCGTGCTCGCAGGTCTGCGAGCAGTTGCGATCGAACTCCTGGAACCGGTCCGCCGGCGCGCCGATCTGATGCGAGCGACAGAACTTGCACATCGAGGTCGTCGAGGCCTGGTACTCGGCGTTGCAGTGCGAAAGACAGCGGGGGCTCGGCGCGGGCAGCGCTGCGGCGGCGGATGGCTGGGGCGCCGACGACGGCATGCTCGAGGCCGGGGGCGACGCCGGCGGCGGTGACGGCGACGCGGGCACGGGGCCACGATCGGCGCACGCGGCGAGCAGCGAGAGCGCGAGCAGCGGCGCGGACCGCATCGCCCTGCGTGCTACGTCGGCTCCTCCCATCGATGCGAGCCTAGCAGTACCCGGTGGCACGCAACCGTGCGCCGATCCCGGAAGCTCCGGTGCTCCGCCTCGAGCCCTCCGCGCCGCTCCGACGGCTGCGCGGAGCTGGCGAGCGCGGGCCGCCCGGTGTCACCATCCGCTCCCGATGCCGAAGCCCGACGTCGCGGAGGTCCGCCACGCTTGGATCGCCCTGGCCCAGCTCTTCGCCGCGGAGGCGCTGGAAGCGCCGCCCTCGTGCTCGCCGAAGGCCGCTCGAGCGCGACGGCGCTCGGCCGTGCTGCCGACGCATCCGGGCGGCGACCGGTCCGGGCCGCGAACAGCTCAGCCGCATCCGCGCTGCTTTTCTCGGCACCCCCGACAAGAGTCGAACTTGTGACCTTCGGCTTAGGAAGCCCAGGCAATCGGGCACTTCTTCCGAGAGATATGGGGGTCGTGACAACGGCGTGACAACGGCCACGGCACTCCTTCAGGCGCTGGCCGAAGGAGACGAGTTGGTGGCGTGGCGAGCTGCGCAAGCTCTCGCCGCACTCGTGCTCGGTGATGAAGCCGTCGTCCTCGCGGAGGACGTGCTGGCAGCAGGTCCGTTCGCCATGCGGCGAGCAGAAGCACTTGCCGAGCTGGTGCTCGTGCGTGCCGTGGCCGCCTCCCCTTCCCGCTCGGACTCCGTGGAGCCCGACGGCGGGGCGGCAGCCACGAACGGTAACCCCATGCTCAAGGAGCTGAACAAATGAGCGGCACGCAACCCAGCAAGGATGAGATTCTCGACCTCTACGGTCGAACGGACGAGGTTCCGTTTCACAAGGCTCCCGAGGAGTGGCTCAACGCCATCCAGAGGTTTCGGGTGCCCGCCCGTGACTTCAAGCGCAAGGGGGACGAGCAGGACCTGCTCGCTGCCATCGACGCCTACGGTCCCGCCCTTCTGGCTGTCGACGCATTCGAGGAGATGCTGACGGTGCAGGTCACCCGCGCCGACCCCATCGTCGAGGTATTGGTGCCGCCCACTCCCATGAAGCCGGACGCGGCGGTGGAAACCTCGAGCCCCACCTACGGGGTTCTCGACCTCCCGGTGATGCTCCTGGACCCGCACGTCGCGAACCCCCGGCTCAAGATGAACGAGCGGACCATCGAGGGGTTGACTGAGCAGATGCGCGTCAACGGCTTCGACCGCCACCATCCCGTGCTGGTTCGCAAGAAGGGGAACCGCTGGGAAATCATCGGTGGTCACCACCGCGTTGCTGCTGCCATCGCAGCCGGCCTGACCGTGGTGCCGTGCCAGGTTGTCGAGCAGACCGATTCCGAGGCCATGCTCTCGCTGGCCAGCGACAACACCCACGCGACGCTGACCAATCTCGAGCATGGCCTGCACTCGTTCAAGGCCGAGAAGCACGGCATCCTGGTGAAAGACTACGCCGCCCAGTGCGGCTTGCAGTCCCCGAACTTGAGCAAGTATCGGAACGGAGCCCGAGTATTTCTCGCCGTCCGGCCCGACCTGTCGAATGATGACGTTATCATCCTGGCGAAGAAGGCCGAGCACCTGGCTGTCGTGGGTGACGCCGATCCCGGGGAGTGGAAGCACATGGTCCGCGCCTGCATCGAGGAGGGGTGGTCCTTGGCCCGCACCCGCAAGGAGGTCGGGAAGCTCACCGCTCCCACGGCGGAGGATGTCACGCCGGTCGTGGAACCGGAGGTGAAGGTGACGGCGGACAAGAAGCCCGCGG
Source organism: uncultured delta proteobacterium (assembly GCA_903923175.1). Classification (GTDB taxonomy): domain Bacteria; phylum Myxococcota_A; class Polyangia; order Polyangiales; family JADJMO01; genus CAIXWQ01. The sequence goes on from CAIXWQ010000123.1 coordinate 16,699, forward strand.
TCCTCGAGCCTGTCGAGCCCACCAAGAAGCTCTCGGAGCCCACCAAGCCGTCCGTCGCCAAGACCACCGGCAACACCGAGAACAAGAGCGGCCAGGGAGAGACGGCCGGGAAGGTGTCATCCACCCCCGACGAGCAGATGCACTACTTCGTCGTGGCCCTCGCCTTGAAGGCCGCGCTCGGGAATCAGCACGCCATGAGCTCGGCCGAACTGTCCGAGGTGCGGGAGACCTTCGAGAAGTTCCAGTCGGACCCCGGCATGAAGGCCGTGCTGAACCGCTCGCCCGGGGAGCTCGCGAAGATGCTTCTGCAGGAGTACGGCGTGCTGGGGGAGAAGTACGAAAGGGCGGGGTAGGTCGGGCCAGCCGGGGCGTCGCCCGGCTTCTCGACGCCAAGTTTAGACCAACAGTCGTCAGTGCGAGGGCTCCGCATCCAGCACTTCCCGAATCTTGGCGGCGAGATCTCTCCTGGAAAATGGCTTCTGGATGAAGTCGACGCCGTCCCCAAGCGTACCGTGGAGAGCGATCACATCGGCCGTGTAGCCAGACATGAACACGGGCTTGAGGTTCGGAAGAACGGTGAGCAGGTTCTTCACGAGGTCACGGCCGTTCATCTTGGGCATGAGTACGTCGGTCAACACCAGGTGGATGTCGCGTTTCTCGCTCGCCCACAGCATGGCCTCGCTCGGCGTACCCGCCGCCAATACGTGGTAGCCGAGTCCCTCGAGCATTCGCTTGGTCACTCTCAGGACGGCGGGCTCGTCTTCTACCAGCAGGATCGTCTCGTGGCCGCGAACGGAGTGTGAAGTATTTGACCTATCCAACAGGTCGGCACTGCCGACATGGCGAGGCAGGCAAATAGTAATAGTCGATCCCTTGCCAAGCTTGCTGGCCACGCTGATGAAGCCTTGGTTCTGCTTCACGATCCCGTAGACGGTTGCCAGACCCAGGCCCGTGCCCTTGCCGATCTCCTTGGTGGTGAAGAACGGCTCGAAGACATGCGCGAGCGTCTCCGCGTCCATGCCGCTTCCGTCGTCGCTCACGACGATCTGCACGTACTCGCCGGGTTCAAGTCCGGGGCGGGCGGCGCAGTAGTGCCTGTCGAGCGTGACGTTCTCGGATGCGATGGTCACCTGGCCGACCGTGCCGATGGCGTCGCCAGCGTTGACGCAGAGGTTCGCTAGGATCTGATCTAGCTGCGAGGGGTCAAGTCTGACCGGCCATAGTTCGGCGCCCGGCACCCACTGCAGTTCGATGTTCTCCCCGATGAGCCGACGCAGCATCTTCAACATGCTCGCCACAGTTTCGTTGAGGTCGAACACCCTCGGGGCAACGGTCTGCCTGCGTGCGAACGCCAGGAGCTGTCGGGTGAGATCGGCGGAGCGGGTGGCCGCCTTGCGAATCTCTTCGAGGTCGTCGTGTACCTGCGCCTTCGGGTCGACGGCCTCCATGGCCAGCTCGGCGTGCGCGAGTATGACCCCGAGCATGTTGTTGAAGTCGTGGGCTACGCCGCCCGCCAGGCGTCCCACCGACTCCATCCTCTGGGCCTGTTGAAGCTGCGCTTCGAGCTCAGCACGCTCCGCCTCGGCCCGTCTTCGCCCGGTGATGTCCGTCTTCACCGCGACGTAGTGGGTAACCTCCCCGGCGTCGTTCTTGAGACCAGAAATCGCGGCAGACTCCCAGAACAACTCGCCGTTCTTGCGGCGGTTGCACAGCTCACCGTGCCACTCTCCGCCTTTAGAGATCACGTTCCACAGGTCGGCGTAGGTCTCCGCCGGCATCGAGCCAGACTTCAGAATGCGCGGGTTGCGTCCAACGGCTTCCGCCCGCGTGTACCCCGTGACCCTCTCGAACTGAGGGTTCGCATACTCGATGTTGCCCGCTCGGTCGGTGATCACGATCACCGTCGGACTCTGCTCTACGGCACGTGACAGCTTGCGCAGCTCATCGTTGGCACGCTTCCGGTCGTTGATGTCGCTCATCACGACACGCAGCGCCTGGGTGCCGTCGGGCTCTCGTTCGGTAGAGGCCTCGAGGCGCACCCAAAAGGACTCGCCCCCCTCCCTCACCATCCGCAGCTCCCACACGCGCTGCAGGTTATCGGTTTCGAGGAGCCGCTTGCGCTCGAGGTAGAAGCTGTCCTGGTCCTCCTTGAGGATGCGTTGGTGTATCGGCTTGCCCTTCAGGGCGCCGCGAGTTGTTCCCAGCATCTTCGCGGCGGCGAGGTTGGCTTCGAGAATGAGCCCCTGCGAACTGACGGTGATGTAGCCGACCGGCGCAAGATCGTAGAGATCGAAGTAGCGTGCCCGCACGACCTCGAGCTCACTCTGCGCTCGTCGCAGTTCCTCGTTCTGAAGCTCCAGCTCGATCTGATGCACGCGAAGCTCGTGCAGCAGCCTGTCGACTGCCTCCGGCGAGCGGATAGCCGCTTGCTCTCGTGACGCTACCGCCTGTTCTTGCGCCATCGCTTCGGCTCGCTGCCGCAGCTCGGCGTCGTTCATGACGCCCGGGGGGGGGGCAATATTTGGGCCCACGCTACTCTCCCTTCTTGACGGAGCTCACCCGCTCGGTGGTCGCAATCGCGTACATCCGACCGGCCTCGCTCATGAGGGCGGTCGAGATGATCGAGACGCTTACCGTCGCACCAGCCTTGGTGAGACGCTGGGTTTGATAGGGCTCGAGCACCCCGGACTGACTGAGTTGATGTAGCTTCGCAACCGCGTCGACTCGCAACGCCTCTGGGATGCGGTCACGCACGTTGAGCTGCAACGCCTCGACCTCCGTCCAGCCGTACATCCGCACCGCGCCCGGGTTCCAGGCCAAGATCCGCCCATCCAGATCCTGAACGGTGATGGCGTCGTGCGCGTCACGTACGACCACCGCCAGACGGAGCATGTCGTTGGCCTTGCGCAGCGTCTCCCGGGCCCGCCAGGTTTCCGTGTGGTCGACGAAGGAGAGCACTGCGCCCTCGATCACGTTGTCCAGCGTCCGGTAGGGCTGGATGCGCATGAGAAACCAGGCGCCGTCGGTGGTTTCCACCTCCACCTCTCGAGGCACGAGCGTGTCGAGCACGGCCTGCACGTCCGGCACCAAGCGGTCGTAGCCCCTGAGCTTCGGCACGAGATCCCCCACGGGTCGCCCCGTGTCGGCAGGGAGCAGGTTGATGAGCCGACCCATTGACGGGGTGAAACGTAGGATGCGTTGCTGATGATCTACGAAGATGGTGGCGATGCCCGTGCCGACGAGCATGTTCTGCAGATCGTTGTTGGCTCGGGTCCAATCCACGACCTTCGTCTGCAACTCGGCGTTGACCGTGGCCAGCTCCTCGTTGATCGACTGCATCTCCTCCCGGGAGGTCTCGAGCTCCTCGTTGGTGGACTGCAGCTCCTCGTTGACCGACTGCATCTCCTCGTTCGAGCACTTGAGCTCCTCGTTGGTCGTCTCCAGCTCCTCGTTCGCAGATTGGAGATAATCCTCCTTCGCTCGTAGTTCCTGCTGGAGCGTGGCGACGCGCAGGTCGACGTCCCCGTCGGCCCCGGTCTCTACCAGTGCGGCAGCCCCTGCAGGCCCTCCAGCCCCTGCAGCGGAACGCGTCGGCTCGGATTCGACGGACGGCGCTTCCTCGAACATCACCAGAAAGAGCGGCACATCGACGGGCGGGCGCCCCGTCGAAGGCACCAGCTGAACGCTCACGTTCGCCATGGTGAAGTGGCCGTTGGTCTTCACGCGCAGGCCGCTGGCATGCGCAACTGTCTTCGTCGTGACTGCCTGCCGCAACGCCGCGGTAAGCTCTCTTCGTAGCCCTTCGCGGGCCATCGTCAGCACGTTGCTGACACCAGCCTCGCCCGAAGCCTGCTCGAGGTACATCCCGGTGCGGCCATGCACGTAGAGGATGTCGCCGTTGCCACTGACGAGTGCACAGGTCGGGGCGAGATACCGCAAAGCGGCCTGCTCGGTCACCTCACGCAAGCTGGTCCTCGTGCCAAGCGGTTCCGCTACGGGGATTCGTGGAAAGGCCCCGCTGAACTCGGTGTGGCGTGCCAGGGAGGGGCCCATCGGCGAACGCCGCATGCCCGGAGAGTCTGGGTTGGAGCGATACAGCTTCGCTTTGCGGTCGAGCGTCAAGAACAACTCGCCGAAGTCGCCGATGCCCTCGGACGTCCCGAGGAACAGCAGGCCGGACTGGTTCAGCGCGTACTGAAACATCGGAATCAGTTTCTTCTGCAGGTCGCCGCCGAGGTAAATCAGCAGGTTGCGACAGCTGATGAGATCGAGCCTAGTGAATGGCGGGTCTCGAATCAGATCCTGCTCGGAGAAGATCACCATGTCGCGGATGCCCTTGTGAATGCGGTACGCATTCCCATCGGGCTCGACCTTGAAAAAGCGAGCAAGTCGGTCGGGAGACACATCGGCGGCGATGCTGGCTGGGTACAGTCCGGCACGCGCTGTGGCTATGGCCCGTGCGTCGATGTCGGTGGCGAAGAGCTGCACCGAGTAGCTGCATCGGATCGCTTCCATGCGCTCTGCCAGGAGCATGGCGATGGAGTAGGCTTCTTCGCCGGTCGAGCATCCTGGTGACCAGACGCGAACGTTGGCCCCTGATGGTTTGCCGACAAAGAGCGCCGGGATGGCCATTTCCTCGAGCACCTGGAAAGCATCCGGATCGCGGAAGAAGCGGGTCACGCCGATTAGCAGGTCGTCGAAGAGGGCCTTCACTTCGAGTGGCGTCTGCTGAAGGTACTTGACGTAGTTGTCGAGGTTGTCGATGTGGTGAACGACCATGCGCCGCGCGATACGACGGGTGATGGTCTTTGACTTGTATTCGGAGACGTCGTGACCAGTCTGCTGACGGAGCAGGACGAAAATCCGCTGAAGTGCGTTCCTCTCATGGGGCGCCGTCGAGCCAGCGGAGACCAGTGTGCCGAAGGCGTGAGCAACGTACGCGATGAGCTGGGTAGGCATCTCGGCCGGCGTCAGCTCGTAGTCAACAAGGCCGGTGGCGAGGGCGCTCCGCGGCATTCCATCGAACTCGGCGGACGCCAGGGACTGCGCGATCACCATGCCGCCCTCGGCCTTGATCGCACGAATGCCGACCGTGCCATCGCTGCCCGTACCTGAGAGCACAATCCCAATGGCCCGCTCATGCAGGTCTTGGGACAACGATTGGAAGAAGAAATCAATCGGCAACCGCGGGGCTCGGGCCGAACTGAACTCCAGCAAGTGCAACGCGCCGTTCATGAGCGCCAAGTTGTGGTTCGGCGGAATGACATATGCGCAGTTGGGCCGCAGCTGCATGCCGTCCTCGACCTCGAAGACCTCCATCTTCGTGCAGCGACGGATAAGCTCGGGAAGGATGCTCGTATGGTCCGGAGCCAAGTGCTGCACGAGCACGAATGCCATGCCTGGGTCGGCGTCACCGGGCATGGCGGAAAAGAATGTCTCGAAGGCCGCGAGGCCACCCGCCGAGGCGCCGATGCCGACGATGGGGAAGCCGGCCTCGGGCTCGACCCCCGCCGGTCGCTCCTCGGGCTCCGTGCCCGTGCGGATCTCTGCCTTGCCGGCAGGCTCCTCGCCGCCGAGGCTCTCGGCACTGGCCGACGCTTCTGGCTCGTCACGATGCTCAGATGTCATGGTCGTCCGCTCGCTCTGCGTCTGCCTCTTGGCAGGGGTAAACACCCGTCGTGTGAAGCTCCCCGTCAGCGATCCACGATCGAGCTTCGTCGAGTTCGCAGACCAACCGAGCGTTGCCCTCCGTGTCGACTGCACGCGCTCGGTCATCCGCGTTGTGCTCGGCTCCGTCTGCCGCTGGCGTTGCTCCAACTCAAGCAGCGTCACGCGGTCCCCACCCGGCGTCCAGCCCTGGGTACTTGACGAGCCCAACCGCGAAAACCGCAGGAAGAAGTACCCGTTGGGAGTACGAACTCTACGTCGACTTGTACCGGCCCCACGGTCGTCGCCCCGAGCACGCTCATCGGCACTAGCCGTCCGACATGAGGCTTAGGCCGACGCCCCGACGACGGTGGCGCCCGGCCCCCGCAATCCGCTCTGCATTCCAGGGATAAGACTTCAGCGCTCGCGAGAATTGACCCGCCTCTGCTCGCGAGAAGAGGTCCACCCAAGTCCGCGTCGGTGTAGCTGACGTCGCCGCCGCGCACTCGGGGGCGTACCGCCCCCGCTCCCCTGGTTGCTCTCCTCGTTCGCGC
>CAIXWQ010000124.1 GCA_903923175.1 uncultured delta proteobacterium
CCCCGCGCCGAAGCCGGCGGAGGTCGCGCGCGCGCTCGCGGACGCGTACGAGGCGCGGCGCGATCGCCGCGAGTCGGCCGCGGTCGCGCGCGCCTTCGCAGCGGTGTTCGCCGACGCGCGGCGCCTCGCGGGCAAGGGCGAGCCGGTGGCCGGGGTCGGCGACGCCGAGTGGATCGCGTTCGATCCCGGCGCGGCGCTCGCGCTGATCGACGAGTGGGGCGCGACGGTGATCGTCGACGCGCAGGGGGAGCCGCTCGGCGACCGGCTCGGCGAGCGCGCGACCTGGCTCGATCCGGGCGTGTTGTTCCTGAGCGGCGCCGCCGAGGAGCAGCGCGTCGAGGAGGCGCGCACCGGGCGGGTGCTCGTGCGCTTCGCACGCAGCTGGGCCCTCGCGCCGCCGGTCGCCGTCGACGCCGCGCACCGCCTCTACTTCGTGCCGACGCAGCCCGAGGACGAAGACGACGTGGTGCACGTCCTCGACCTCGCGACCGGCGACAGACTCCCCTCGTTCGAGGTGCAGCGGAAGAAGCCGGCCGATCCGCCCGCGGCGCCGGCCCGCGTCGGCCGCCTCGCGCTCAGCCCCGACGGCAAGACGCTGATCGCCGCCGACGAGCTCGGCTGCAAGGCGACGGTCACCTGGGACGTCGCCACGCGACGGATGACCCACGCGCTCGGCTGCGAGGAGTACGAGCGGCGTGTTCCGCGCGTCGACCGGCAAGCGCGCTTTCCCCGACCGAACGACACCCCCCGCGCAGCTCGTCGCGTGGCCCGGCGGCGACACGCTCGCCCTGCTCTACGAGGCGCCGAAGCGCGAGCTCGTGCTGCTCGACGCCAAGCCCGCGCCGACGCGCCGCCCGCTCCTCGACGCCGAGCGCAGCCCCGAGTCGATCCCCGAGCTCGCCCCCGCGTTCGCCGAGGCGCGGGCCGTCGCGCGGCTGCGCCTCGCGCTGCGCGGGCGCGCGTGCTCGCTCGGAACGTTCGTGTTCCCCCGCGAGGCGTGTGTCGCGCAGGGGGTGCCGATGGAGTGAGCCCGGCGCGCGGTGCGCGCGGTGCGCGGAAGAATGGGCGTGAGAGGGCGCGTGAGCGGCGCGTGAATCAGGGCGTCTCGCCGATGTCGCTGAGCGCGTCGCACGACTTCTTCACGCCCCACTTGCAGGCCTTGCGGAGGTACTTGATCCCCTCGGGTCGGTCCTTGGTGGTGCCGATCCCCTCGTACAGCCCCGCGCCGGCGTTGTGGCACCCGACGCCCGAGCCGTACGCGCAGGCGAGCTTGTAATAGGCGAAGGCCCCCTCCTCGCTCGCCGCGGTCGCCTGCCCCTTCTTGGTCATGATGCCCGCGTTGTAGCAGCCGTCGCCGACCTGCTTGTCACAGGCCTTCTTGTAGTACTGGAGCGCCTTTGCGAACGACTGCGGAGTCCCCTCGCCGTCGTAATGGCACTGTCCGAGGTTGTAGCAAGAGTCGCCGAGATCCGCCGCGCACGCCTTCTCGAACAGCTGCACGGCGCGCGCGTGGTCCTTCGTGACCGCGCGGCCGTCGTGGAAGAGGATGCCGAGCGAGCCGCAGGCGGCGGGCTCCGCCCACTCGCACGCCTGGTGCAGCCAGCGCGCGGCGAGGCCGTCGTCACGGGGCGTCCCTTCGCCGGAGGAGTACCGGAATCCCACGCTCGCGCACCCGCTGCGCATCCCCGCCTTGCAGGTCTTCTCTTCCAGGGCGAAGGCGCGCGGCGGGTCCTTCGTGACGCCCTTGCCCTCGGCGTAGAGCTTCGCGAGCTCGTAGCAGCTCGGCATGTTGCCGAGATCGCACTGGGTCGTGCACTCGGTCGCGTCGCCCGGCTTGCAGGTGGAGGTGCCGTCAGGCTCCCAGTCGACGTCGACGCAGCTCCCGGCGACCGCGTGTTGCCCATACGCGCACGACGTCGGGAGGTGGGGCACGCACTTGCCCGCCGACTCGATCGTCCCGGTGACGCACACCAGCGCCGGCGCCGAGCTCGACGCCGCGGGCCCGGTCTGCGCGCGCGCGCGCTCGGGCACGCCGCCCGAGGCGAGCACGAACAGCACCCCCGTGATTGCGAAGACGCCCACCACGCCGATGCGTCGACCGTTCCCCATCTGCCCCTCCGCCGCGGGAGTCTCGCGACGAGGTCCTTCCTCGCCGAGCGCGCCGATCTCGCCGACCGCGCCGACCGCGCCGACCGCGCCGACCGCGCGCGTCGACGAGGCCGTTGTGCGTCCGTCGCGACGCGGGCCCCCGTCCGAGCGATATCCGCGCCTCCCGGCCTCGTGCAAGCGTCGCCGCCCGGATGCGCCGCCCGGGACGGCGGGCGACCGCGGGAAGCGCGGCGTAAACGGCCACGGCGGCGCGAAGCGAGGCCGCGGGAGGCGTCGAGGAGCGGGCGCTCCCTACACGGGCGCCGTCGAAGCTCGGGGCGGCGCTCGCGAGGCCAGCCCGACGAAATGCCGACGGCGGTGGACCGCCTGCCCCCCACCTCGACGGTTCCACCGGCTCGGACGACTTCGACCTATCCTGGACTTCGTGCCCCTGGCGTCCTCGCCGAACTTCTCGTTCCTCGCTTCGCACGACCCCTTCCTCGAGTCGCTCGGCGCCGCGGCGGAGCGGAACTTCTCGGAGGACCCGAGCACCGCGCTGATCAAGCTCCGCATCCTCGGCGAGCAGCTCGCCAAGCGCGCCGCCGCGCTCACCGGCGTCTACCCCGAGGGTGACGACAAACAGGCCGACCTGCTCCGCCGCCTCCAGGACCGCCGCGCCCTCACGCGCGAGGTCGCCGACCTGTTCCACTCTCTGCGCAAGGCGGGGAACGCGGCCGCGCACGAGGGGCGCGGCACGCGCATGGAGGCCCTGCAACAGCTCAAGATCGCCCGGCAGCTCGCGATCTGGTTCCACCGCTCGTTCGGCAACGCGCCCGCGTTCAACCCCGGCCCGTTCATCCCGCCGCTGGATCCCCAAGAGGGCGACCAGGCCGTCGCCGAGGAGCTCGCGCAGCTGCGCGAGGCGATGAAGGCCGCGAAGCTCGAGGTCGCGCAGGCCAAGGCGATCGCCGAGCAGGCCGCCCGCGAGAAGCTCAGCGCCGAGGAGCGTGCCGCGCGCGAGGCCGACGAAAAGGCCGTGTGGGAGGCCCTCGCCGCCGAGAACGAACGCAAGCTCGGCGCCGAGCTGGCGAAGACGCAGGCCGCCGCCCTGCAGGCGCCCAAGCTGCTCGAGCAAGTCGTGGAGAAGGCGGCGCAAGCCGCCGAGCGCGTAGAGCTCGACGAGGCCTCCACGCGACGCCTCATCGACCAGCAGCTGCGCGACGTCGGCTGGGAGGCCGACTCGGCGCACCTCACCTACGCGAGCGGCGCGCGCCCCGAGAAGGGGAAGAACCGCGCGATCGCCGAGTGGCCGTGCGAGCACGGGCGCGCCGACTACGTGCTCTTCGCCGGGCTCGAGGCGGTCGGCGTCGTCGAGGCGAAGAAGAAGAACACCGACGTCGCCGGCAAGATCGATCAGGCCAAGCGCTACGGCGAGACGATCCGCATCGACGCGCCCAACGCCCCCCGCGGAGCCCCCTGGCGCACGTACCGCGTCCCGTTCCTCTTCTCGGCGAACGGCCGCGCCTACCTGAAGCAGATCGAGACCAAGAGCGGGATCTGGTTTCTCGACGTCCGCCGCACCACCAACCACAAGCGCGCGCTCGAGGCCTGGTACCCGCCCGAGGGGCTGATCGCGCTCCTGAAGAAGGACGAAGCCGCCGCCGACCAGGCGCTGAAGAACGACCCCGTCGAGGCCCTCGATCTGCGCGACTACCAGCACGACGCGATCCTCGCGGTCGAGGAGGCGATCGGCCGAGGCCAGCGCGAGATCATGCTCGCGATGGCGACCGGCACGGGCAAGACGAAGACGGCGATCGGGCTCTGCTACCGGCTGCTCAAGAGCAAGCGCGTCCGGCGGATCCTCTTCCTCGTCGACCGCACCTCGCTCGGCGAGCAGGCCACCGACGCGTTCAAGGACGCGCGCATCGAGACGGGCAAGACCTTCGCCGACATCTACGAGCTGAAGGAGCTGAAGGACATCAAGCCCGAGCCCGACACGCGCGTGCACTTCGCGACGATCCAGGGGCTGATCAAGCGCGTGCTCTGGCCCGGCGAGAACGAGAGCGCGCCGACCGTCGACCAATACGACTGCATCGTCGTCGACGAGTGCCATCGCGGGTACTCGCTCGACCGCGACGCGAACGAAGACGATCTCGCGCTCGATTTCCGCGCGCAAGACCAGTACCGCTCGCAGTACCGGCAGGTCCTCGAGCACTTCGACGCGATCAAGATCGGGCTCACGGCCACGCCGGCGCTGCACACGAAGGAGATCTTCGGCGTGCCGGTCTTCGGCTACTCGTACCGCAAGGCGGTCGTCGACGGCTACCTCGTGGACCACGAGCCGCCGGTGCGGATCACGACGCAGCTCAGCGTCGACGGCATCTCGTACAAGGCCGGCGAGGAGGTCGAGGTCTACGACCCCGGCACGCAGACCATCGACAAGGTCAACCTCCCCGAGGACGTCGACCTCGAGATCGAGTCGTTCAACAAGCGGGTGATCACGCGCTCGTTCAACGAGGTCGTCTGCGAGGTGATCGCCAAGCACCTGGATCCGAAGCTCGAGGAGAAGACGCTCGTCTTCTGCGCGACCGACGCGCACGCCGACCTGGTCGAGGAGATCCTCACCAAGGCCTACGAGAGGCAGTACGGCGAGGTCGAGGAGGACGCGGTGATGAAGATCACCGGCAGCTCCGATCAGCCGCTGCAGAAGATCCGCAAGTTCAAGAACGAGCGCCTGCCGAACACCGTCATCACCGTCGACCTGCTCACCACCGGCATCGACGTCCCGCCGATCGCGAACCTGGTGTTCCTGCGGCGGGTGCGCAGCCGCATCCTCTACGAGCAGATGATCGGGCGGGCCACGCGCAAGTGCGACGACATCGGCAAGGAGGTCTTCCACATCTACGACGCGGTCGATCTCTACCGGAACATGCAGAAGGTCTCCGACATGAAGCCGGTGGTCGTGAACCCGGCCATCACGTTCGCCGACCTGGTCGTGGCGCTGAAGGCCGCGCCGACCGAGGCGTCGCGCGCCCGCGTCGTCGAGGAGCTCGTCGCGAAGCTCCAGCGCAAGGCGCAGCGCCTGAAGGGGGACGCGCTCTCGCGCTTCGAGACCCTCGCCGGCGCCGAGCCGAAGGAGATCGTGAAGCAGCTGCGCGAGCAGCCCAGCGCGGCGACCGTCGAGTGGTTCGCGCAGAAGGCGCAGCTCGTCGAGGTGCTCGACGCGGCCATCGGCACCCCCTACCGGCCGTACCTCTCGCACCACGCCGACGTCCTGCGCGAGGTGACGCACGGCTGGGGCGAGGGGCTCTCGCGCCCCGACGACTACCTCGACGGCTTCAAGGCGTACCTCGCGGCCAACATGAACAAGATCCCCGCGCTGCTGGTCGTGACTCAGCGCCCGCGCGAGCTGACGCGCGCCGAGCTGAAGGAGCTCAAGCGCGTGCTCGACGAGGCCGGGTACACGGAGAGCTACCTGCGCACCGCGTGGAAGGAGAAGACCAACGCCGACATCGCGGCGTCGATCGTGGGCTTCATCCGGCAGGCGGCGCTCGGCGACGCGCTCGAGCCCTATGCAGCGCGGGTGGACCGCGCGCTCGCCAAGGTGCTCGCCGGGCGCGCCTGGGCGGGGCCGCAGCGGCAGTGGCTCGAGCGGATCGCGAAGCAGCTGAAGCAGGAGACGGTCGTCGACCGCGAGGCGCTCGACAGCGGCGTGTTCCAGCGCGATGGCGGGTTCAAGCGGATCGACCGCGTGTTCGACGGCAAGCTCGAGGATGTGCTCGGCGAGCTACGCGGGGAGATCTGGGAGGCGGCGGGGTGAGCGACGTGGTCATGCTCGCGTACGGCGACGAACGCCGTCACCTGGAGCTCGGCACGCCGGTCGACGTGCTGGACGCGGGCTCTCACAAGCCGCTGCTCTGCAAGCTCGAAGACGAAGACGGCGCGCCCGCCGGCGACTGGATCGTGAAGACGCCCTGCATGTACGCGCACGGCGCGTCGAGCCTGCTCCGAGAAGTGATCGGATCGGACCTGGCTGCGTTCGCAGGTCTGCCGACGCCAGCGATCGGGCTATTGCGCCTTCCAGATCCCCCAGCCGCGACCGACGCGAGCGACGTCGGCGCACGCGCAGCCGCCGTCTACCGAGCGGACGCCGGGCAGCTGGCCTTCTGCTCGCGCAAGCTCGCGGCGCCGACCCTCGAGCCCTCCGTGCTGAGGCGCCCGGGGCGGCCGCGCAACCAGCTCGTGCACGACGCAGTGTTCACGTTCCTGTTCGACGTCTTCATGTGGCACTACGACCGCACGTGGAAGAACCCGAACCTGCTGCTGCTCGATCACCGCCTCGTCGTGATCGACCACGATCGCGTCTGCCACGGCGTCGAGAGCGTCGACGAGACGGGGCTCGCTCCCGACTACACGTCCTTCGGACACGAGGCGGCGCTCGTCGATCACGTCCTTCGCCCTCTTCTCAAGCGGCAGGTCGCCCACATCGCGTGGCACGAGTTCAGGGACCGAATGGCCTCGCTCGACGGGGTAACGCTCGATGAAATGGCGGCCCGATGGCCCGACGAGCTCGATCGCGGTAGGACCGGCGCTACAGTGGACCTGAAGGCCGACGTCGTCCGCTTCTTGCGTGCGCGCGTCTCGGTCGTAGATCGCATCGTGGAGGAGGCCCGAAGTGTCGTCGCGTGACGTGGAGTACCGGTTGCTGCAGCTCGTCGTGAGCGCGGTGGGTGACGAGCGGATCACGCTCGCGCTGCTGCACTGGGACGGCCGCGAGCTCCGCTTCGCCGCGAACGCCACGCGCGCCTCGCGCTCGAACGCAGCGGTCACGCCCGACGTGCGCCGCACCATCCGAGCGCTCCGGTCCGAAGCCGTCGCCAACGTGGGGCAGGGGCTGCTGAACCTCGGCGTCGATCTTCTCCATGACGTGCGTGAGGGGCGTGGTGGGCTTCTCGCCTGGGGGCCCATCCGTCGCGGCCGCACGGCATCGGCGTCTCGCCACTTCGCCGAGCTGGCACGTGAGCTCGACCTGCACGTCGCGTCGGCTCACGGCGAAGAGCCCGTGCCAACGCGTGCGCCGCTCACCAGCGAGCTGGTGCTCTGCGGAGAACGTCTCCAGGCGACGGTCTCGGCGCCTGATCGGATCCGCGTGCGAAACATGGTCACGGGCCTGCGCGCGTACGAGTCGCCGCTGTCGTGGCTCAACGGCGCGTGGCACCACAGCTTCCCGCTCTCCTTCTACCAGGCAGACTCGGACGCGATCCTGAAGCGCGTGCAGGCGACGCTCGGGCGCATCGACGTGTCGGTGCCCGCACAGGACGTGGGGGTCGTCGTCGCGGCGCACCCCGACGCGCCGGAGTACGCGGCTCGGCTCGACGACATCGCGCGGTTCGTGGAAGAGAAGCAGGTCGGCCGCGTGCGCCTCGTGCGGGCGCCGATGGCGAAGACCCGCGTGCCGTCGCTCGATGCGCTGGCCGATCAGATCCTCGCGGACGTCGGCGGATCGTACTGAGCCAAGCGCTCGCGATACGGCGCCAGGGACGGTCCGATCAAACCGTGACGACCGCGCGGCCGTCGGCGATCATGCGCCCGCCCGATGACCACCGCCGACATCGTCTCGAAGCTCTGGAACCTCTGCCACATCCTCCGCGACGACGGGATCACGTACCACGAGTACGTCACCGAGCTGACCTACCTGCTGTTCCTCAAGATGGCGAAGGAGACGGGCACCGAGGGGCAGCTCCCCAAGGGCTACCGCTGGGACGACGTCGCCGCCAAGGACGGCGTCGAGCTGCTCACGTTCTACCGCGAGCTGCTCCTGCACCTCGGCACGCAGGCCAAGTCCGCGCGCGTCCGGCAGATCTACGCCGACGCCTCGACGTCGCTGCGGCAGCCGAAGAACCTCCGCAAGATCGTCGAGAACATCGACCAGCTCGAGTGGCACGACGCGAAGCGCGAGGGGCTCGGCGATCTCTACGAGGGGCTCCTCGAGCGCAACGCCAACGAGAAGAAGTCGGGCGCCGGGCAGTACTTCACGCCGCGCCCGCTCATCGACTCCATCGTCTCGCTGATCAAGCCGAAGGCCGGCGAGGTCGTGCAGGACCCCGCCGCGGGCACCGGCGGCTTCCTCATCGCCGCCGACAAGTACGTGAAGGCGCAGACCTCGGACCTCTACGACCTCCCCGAGCAGCAGCAGCTCTTCCAGCGCAAGAAGGCCTTCGAGGGGGTCGAGCTGGTGCAGGACACGCACCGCCTCGCGCTGATGAACCTGATGCTGCACGACATCGAGGGGGAGCTGCACCTCGGCGACTCGCTCGCGCCGCTCGGCGGCAAGCTCACCAAGGCCAATGTCATCGTCACCAATCCCCCCTTCGGCACGAAGAAGGGCGGCGGCCTCCCGACCCGCGACGACTTCACCTACCCCACGTCGAACAAGCAGCTCGCGTTCGTGCAGCACGTCTACCGCGGCCTGAAGCCGGGCGGGCGCGCGGCGGTGGTCGTCCCCGACAACGTCCTGTTCGAGGAGAACACCGGCGCGCAGATCCGCACCGACCTCATGGACAAGGCCGATCTGCACACGATCCTCCGGCTGCCGACCGGCATCTTTTACGCGCAGGGGGTGAAGACGAACGTCCTCTTCTTCACGCGCGGGATGACCGACACGAAGAACACCAAGGCGACCTGGATCTACGACCTGCGCGCCAACGGGCCGAGCTTCGGCAAGCGCACGCCCCTCGGGCGAGAGCACTTCGCGCCGTTCGAGAAGGCATATGGGGCCGACCCTTACGGCAAGAGCAAGCGGAAGGACGAGGGCGAGGAGGGGCGGTTTCGGAAGTTCACCCGCGAGGAGATCAAGGCGCGGGGGGACAACCTCGATCTCGCGTGGCTGAAGGACGAGGGGCACCGCGACGCGGACGATCTGCCGGAGCCGGAGGAGATCGCGGGGGAGATCGTCGGGCTTCTCGAGACGGCCATGGAGGAGATGAAGGCGCTGCAGAAGGCGTTGGGGGCGGAGGCGTGAGCGAATCTGGCGAAGCGTTGTTCGAGCTGCCATCTGGATGGTCTTGGCGGCCGCTTGAAGCGTTGGCCCGTGAAGGACCGTCGAATGGCTACTCGCCACCGAGCGGGCCCGGTGCTTCGGGCACTTGGACCCTCAAGCTCTCGGCGACTACGGCTGGCATGTGTCGCCTCGACGACTCGACTACCAAGCAAATCTTCGAGTCGATGGCGCCGGAGTCACCGTTCTGGCTTGAGCCGGGCGATCTGCTGATTCAACGCGCCAATAGCCTCGAACACGTGGGAACTGCAGCCGTCTTCAACGGACCAGCCAAGCGCTTCATCTACCCGGACTTGATGATGCGGGTACGGATCGAACAGACGCTGGCCGACACGACCTTCGTTGCCCGCTATCTGAGCCTTTCCGTCGTACGTCAGTGGCTACGCGACAGGGCGACTGGCACCGCAGGCAACATGCCCAAAGTGAACGGATCGACGGTTCGCGCCGTTCCGATTGCGGTGCCGCCGCTCGCCGAGCAGCGACGCATCGTCGCGCAGCTGGAGGACCTCCTCACCCACGGCCGGCGCGCGAAAGAGGCGCTCGACGCGATCCCGCCGCTACTTGAGACGCTGCGCCGCTCGATCCTCGCGGCGGCGTTGCGCGGCGACCTCACGGCCAAGTGGCGCGAGAAGCACCCCGACGTCGAGCCGGCCGACCGGCTGCTCGCGCGAATCCGCGTGGAGCGGCGGAAGAAGTGGGAGGAGGCCGAGCTGGCGCGACTGCGGGCAAAGGGGAAGCCGCCGACGGACGAGCGGTGGAAGGAGAAGTACCGGGAGCCGGAGCCGGTCGATGCGAGCGAGCTGCCGGAGCTGCCGGAGGGGTGGGCGTGGGCGACGATCGAAGAGTTGACGTCAGCGGCGCGGACAATTGTCTACGGCATCATCAAGGCCGGGCCCGACTTTCCGGGTGGCGTCCCGTATGTCCGAGTGACCGAGGTCGCTGCTGGCAGGATTAAGCTAGACGAGTTGCCGCGGTGCGACCCGGAGCGAGCCAAGCTATTCGAGCGTTCGCGACTCGCTGTAGGCGACCTGTTGGTGTCGAAGGACGGCACCATCGGTAAGGTCGCGTTCGTTCCACCAGAGCTGGAAGGCGGCAACATCAACCAGCACGTGCTTCGTGTGTGCCCCGCCGACGGCGTCGATCGGTCGTTCCTCGCGTGGATGATCGAGGCACCTCCATCGCAAGCCTTCATGACCGGCGAGACCCGCGGCATGGCGCTACAGGGGGTGAACGTCGAGGACTTCCGGCGCATGCCGATTCCGGTCGCGAGTACGGCGGAGCAGCTCGTGATCGCGCAGGCGGTGCAGCAGCAGTTCGATCAACTCCGGCGTGTCGCGGAGCAAACACGCGCAGGCCGAGCGCAGGCTGATCAGCTCGAGGCGGCTGTTCTGGGCACGGCGTTCCGTGGCGAGCTGGTCCCCCAAGATCCGAACGACGAGCCCGCCGAGGTGCTGCTCGCGCGCCTGAAGGCGACCACCGCGCTCGCCGAGCAGGCCGGGGCGGCGCGCGCCCCGAAGAAGCGGCGCGGCGCGTGAGAACGAGAACGAGAGGGATTCACAGAAGGTTAGAAGGTTAGAAGGGACACGACGCGAGTCCACGGGATCGGCGGCGCGTTTTGGGGTTCATACGTCGGATTGCCAATCGACGCACCGGCGCCCGCAGCCCTACGCCATCGCCCGCGCGTCC
>CAIXWQ010000125.1 GCA_903923175.1 uncultured delta proteobacterium
CGTCGCGCCGACGACGAACACCCCCATCGGTCCTTCCGAAACGTCGTTCACGCGCCCCGTGAACGACAGACTCAGCGGCGGATCCCACGTCCCGGCGGCGCTACGCGTCCAAAGGATCGCCCCGTCCTCCTCGTCGCCGCTCGAAGCCACCCACAGCGTGTCGCGACTCACCGACGCGGCCTGGAGCGCACCCATCTCCTCGATCGGAGCGGGGAGCTTCTCGATCGCCCAAACACCGTCGCGCAGCACCGTGATCGAGGTCGGCGAGACGAGCACGAAGCCGGCGGTGCCAGCGTAGACCGCGCGGAACGCTTCGCGAGTCACGCCGGGCGGCGCCGCGACGGCAGCGATAGTGCCATCCGTCACGAAGAGCGCGCGCTCGCCCGAGAGCGCGAGGAAGCGTCCGTCGGGTTGCAGTGCGACACGCCCGGGTGAAAGCACGATCGGCGCTTCGCCGCCCACGCCCGACTTCAGCGCAATCTCGTCGACCTGCGTGTCGGAAGACGGCGTGTCGGCCGAGAGCGCCACCGTCCCGCCATAGTGGGTCGACGGACGGTTCTCCCGCACAGCGAGCTCGCGCCAACGGCGCTCGATATGCTCGATCGCCGGGAGGATCTCCGCCGCGAGCGCCTGCACGGTCGGAAGGCGAGAGACACCCGAGCCCAACGGTCGGACGAGGTGCGGTGGCAGCGCTCGAACCTCCGGAAGATCGAGCAGAGGGCGGACGTCGTCCGGCAACCCGGGTGCGGCCGCGCGGGCGAGGATACGGTCGAGCGTGTCGAGCAAGGAGCGATCGAGCAGAAAGCCCCGATGAATGCGCGCCGCAGTTCGGAGCGAGCGCCTCTCGCCGCGTTCATACCAAGCGTTGTCGCGACACCACGGCTCCCCCGCCACCACGAACCACAACAACGCAGCGAGCGCATGGACGTCGGTCCAAGTGCCGATGAGCGGGTTGCGCGAGCTCGCGCCGACCGACATCGTCTGCTCAGGCGGGGCGTACCCGCGCGTGAAGGCTGCAACGCTCGACGCGAGGCCCTCCACGCGTGCGATCCCGCAGTCCGTGATCTTAATCGTCTCGTCGGCGACGGGTCCGGAGACGAGGACGTTCTCGGGCTTGAGATCGCGATGGATCGCGTTGAGCTCGTGCAGGCGCGCGACGCCGCGCAACAGCCACTGCGTGATGCGCAGGGCACGCGGCGGATCGACCCCCTCGGGCGCCCCGCGGACGCGCTCGTCGAGCGTGCCCCCCGCTGGCCCCCCGTCCACAAACTCGATGGCCATCCACGGAAGACGATAGGTACGCGTGCGAACGACGACGTCGGCAGTTCCGTAGCCGAACAGCTGGACGATCTCCGGCGGAGGCGGCGTCAAGGCGCTCACCCGGCCGAGCGCGACGACGTCCTTGCGAAAGCATCCGTGCGGATCGGCGCCGAGCTTCTCGAGATCGCGATACGTCCCGGCCTGGAGGACCTTCAACGCGACTCGGCCCGGCGTGTGCGCAGCAAGTGACGCGCCGAGCGCGCCGACACGCTCGGCCATGAACACGGTCGCCATTCCGCCGCGTCCGAGCCGCCGGACGAGCCGGAATCCGGTCGCGCCGGCGATGGCGTCGGTGAGAGCGGGGGCGCCATCGGCGAGGTCGGCGAGATCGTCGTGCTGGGTTTGAAACGTCACGCGCCGAGAGTACCAGGGAGGAGCCCGCGACCCCATCGCCGCGCGGGCGATGGACCGGCAGACCCCCGAGGGGCCGGGACGTGAACGGCTAGAACGCGCCGTTCTCGTGGAGCGTCGTGACGTGCTGGTGACTGATTGGCGTCCGGCGGATACTGGGGGGCATGCGCGCGCGAAGATCGGCGTTCGTGTTCGCAGCGGTCGCGGCGGCCGCGTGCGCGGGGAAGGCGCCGGTCGTCGTTCCTCGCCCTTCCGCGATCGCGTCGGTCTCCCCGAGCGCGGGCGGCACCTTCGCTGCAGAGCCGAAGAAGACGCCCTGCGAATTGGCGTTGGGAATTCGTGCGCGGGTCGCGTCCAGCCTGGCAGGAGGCTGGCTCGATCGTTCGCTCCGGGAGATCGAGCGAGCGGACGAGCTCTGTCCGACCACGGCGCGAGAGACCCTCGTGACCAAGCTCGCCGTACTCGTAGATCTCGGGGAGTTCCGGAGCGCGAGGACGCTCGCGACCGAGCTTGGGAGCCGCACCGACCTAAGGGCCGACGAGGCCGAAGCGCTCACGAGGGCAAACTTCACGCTCGACGCCGAGGCCAGGCGAGCGGCACCTGACGAGCAGACGAAGCTTGCGCAGAAGAAGCGGTGGAACGTCGCGACGGCGCTCTTCCGCGTGGGAAACACCGCGCAAGCCGCGGTCGAGATGCGGAGCATCTGGGAGGTCGTGCGCCCGAACGGCAAGCTACTTCAGGCCGCCGCGGAGGCGTCGCTCGACGCCGCCAAGGGAGCTCCGACGGCGGCGATTCGACGGGATTTCGATCGCGCGCTTCACGAGTTCGAAGCCACGAGCGGCCAGCGCGTCGTCCTCGAGTCGCCGAACGGCTTCAGCAACTGGGTGGATGGCATCGCGATCGACCCGAAGGGTGCGTCTATGGCGGTCGCGAGCGGCGACTCGGTGTCGCTCGTCGACTTGCTCCGCATGCGGGAGACCGCCCGCCTAATCGGCCACACGGCGTCGATCGGCGCTGTCGCGTACGCTCCCGACGGTCAGATGATCGCGACCGGCTCGAAGGACCGGACCGTGCGCCTCTGGGACGCCTCGGGGAAGCTCCTCGCCAAGCTGGAGGGGCACGCCGAAGAAGTCACGGGCGTAGCGTTCTCGCCGGACGGCCAGACGCTCGCGACCTCGTCGAAGGACAAGTCCATTCGGCTCTGGAGCGCCGCAGGCGCCGCGTTGAGCGTGATCACCGGTCACACCGACGTGGTCAGCGGCGTCGCCTTCAGCACGGATGGGAACACCGTCGTATCCTCCTCCTGGGACAAGACGATTCGACGTTGGAATCGGGCCGGCAAGCAGCTCGGAACGCTGGAAGGCCACACCGAGGCCGTGACCGCAGTCGCCATTTCACGCGATGGAACGATCGCGTCGGCCTCGAACGACAAGACGGTCCGACTCTGGAGCGCCGCGGGGAAGCCCTTACGAACGCTAGAAGGCCACACGGAGCAGGTCACCTGCGTGTCGTTCTCGGCGGACGGACGGCGAGTTGCGGCGGGCTCTTGGGACATGACGGCGAGGCTATGGGACGTCTCCGGCGCGCTCCTCGGCACGATGGAAGGCCACACCGGAGCGCTACTCACCCTAGCATTCGTCCCACGCGGGCCGCTGGCGGGCAGCGTCGCGACCGGCTCGCGCGACGAAACGGCACGCCTCTTCGATCCGAGCGGGAAGCCCCTCCACACGCTTGAGGAGCACGCCAGCTGGGTGCTGTCGGCGGCAATTTCACCCGACGCGCGTGCAGTAGCCTCCGGCTCGCGCGACACGTTCGCGCGTCTTTGGAGCCTCGAAGACCTCTCGCTCCGCACGTTGCACGGGCACGCGAAGCGCGTCCGCGCGGTCGCCTTCTCGCCGGACGGAGCGACCGTCGCGACCGGATCCTGGGACGACACGGTGCGGCTCTGGGGCCTCGACGGCGCGCCCGTGCGAACGCTCTCCGTTCAGCGACCAACTCCGGTCGATGAGCGAGCCACGCGCGTGACCTCACTGGCGTTTGCCCCCGACGGGCGCGAGGTCGCTGTCGGCTACCAGGACAAGACGGCACGCCTCTGGGCGCGCGACGGAACGCTGAGCACGACGCTCTCCGGGCATGACGATTGGGTCCTCAGTGTCGCCTATTCGCCCGACGGAAAGACCATCGCGACCAGCTCCAAAGACAAGAGCGTCCGACTGTGGGACCGCACCGGGAAGCCGCTCGCGAAGCTCGTCGGTCACACCGACTGGGTCTATGCAGTGACGTTCTCTCCCGACGGCAAGACCGTCGCATCGGGCGCGTCAGACAAGACGGTCCGACTTTGGAACCTCGACGGCACGCCCCGGCGCGTGCTTCCCGGGCACACGGAGGGACTTCTGTCGTTGGCGTTCGCGCCGGACGGCCAGACGCTTGCGTCGGCGGGCCAGGACAAGTCGATTCGGATCTGGGATGCGTCAGGCGAGGCGATTCGCACGCTCACGGCCAGCGGCGGGTGGGTCTACTCGGTCGCCTATTCACGCGATGGCCGCTGGATCGTCTCGGCCGGCGGCGACGGCTCCGTGCGCCTCTGGACGGCCTCGACAGGCGCCCCGGTGGCGCTGCTCCGCGCGCTGCGTGACGCAGACGCGGGGTATCTCGTCGCGGCCGACCACTCGGCGATCGAATTCACTGGCACCGAAGCGACGAAGGCGAGAGCGTTCCCTCGCTGTCGCTTCGGCGCGCAGACGTACCCCTACGAACTCTGCGCAGGGCGATTCGAGACGCCGCACCTGACCCGCGTGCTGGTGGGCGACACCGCGCTTGACGAGGTGCGTTGAGCTCACTCTGCGAACGGATCGGGGTCGTAAGGAGGCGGCTTCCATGGAGCCGCTGACCCCGACGCCGCACCGACCGGGCTCGTTCCGCCGAGCTCGACGGCGAGCCGTCTGGCCTCGGCGAGATTGTTCTGCTTCAGAGCGGTCTGGATCCGCTCCTTAAGGCCGTCGACCTTCTCCTTGTAGGCCTTCAGGTCACCATCGATCTTCCGCTGGAGCCCCTTCGCCGTCGTCTCGTTCTCGCGCGCGACCTTCTCGTTCGCCTCCGCGGCCTTCGCCTTCTCGGCGGCCGTCTTCGCGTTGGCGGCGGCGAGCACCGAATTCGCCTCCGCCCTGCTCGCGTTCGCATCCGAACGAGCCTTCTCTTCCCGTAACGCGACCGCGTCGCGCGCGACGCGACGCGCATAGGCGAGCGTGCCACCCATCAGCGAGGCGAGCGCGAGGAGCACCAGCCCGCCCAGGATGACCCTCCCGCGTCGCTCTTCGTTTCGCGCGGCATGGAGGAACCGCAGAGACTCGCGCGCAAGCGGCACTCGCCCGTTCTTCTCGAGGTCGAGCGCCGCGGCGAGGCGCCGCTTGCGCCAGAGGTCGGCAGGGTCGCGTCGCTCAGCCCAACGCGCAGCATCGCGCTCGATCTCCTCGGCGAGCGTGCGATCGGCACGCGCCTCCTCAATCCAGCCACGCAACAGCGCCCACTCCGTGAGCAGCGACTCGTGCACGAGGGTGAGTCCGGCCTCCTCGCGCACGACGAGACGCGCGGACATGAACGCATCGAGGACGGTCTTCGCGGCCTCTCCGTGAGACTCGAGCAGCGACTCGGAGCGAACATGGGCGCGCGTACCCCCGGGCGTGGTCATCGCGAGGAGCACCGCGCGACGCACCTGCGGTGGGCGCGGGCCGAGCTTCTCGATCGTCGCGTTGGCGTGCTGCTCGAGCGCGCCTCGGATGCCGCCGATCGCCTGATAGCCCTCGCGGGTCAGGGTCTTCGTCGCCGGATCACGAAGACCCCAGAGCCGCGTCAGCGCGAACTGGACGAGCGGCATTGCCGACTCGCGGCCGCGCAGCTCCGCAAGAAGCTCGTCACGCAGCACCGCATCCTGGAAGCGGTATCCGTAGGCTTCGAGCGCCTGCTCGACGACCTCTTCCCAAGCGGCGTCGGTAAGCGGGGCCAAAAACTGCATCCCGCGCGTCAGCGCGCGAGCGAAATGCGGATCGACCGCGAGGATCGCATCGAGCAGGTCGCGACGCGCGGTCACTATCACCCGCACGCCGGGCGTCGGCGCGTCGCCCAGCC
This sequence comes from uncultured delta proteobacterium, assembly GCA_903923175.1. GTDB lineage: Bacteria > Myxococcota_A > Polyangia > Polyangiales > JADJMO01 > CAIXWQ01. Next base: position 5,797 of record CAIXWQ010000125.1, read on the forward strand.
GCGCCAGCAGCTCGAGCACCACGCGACACCCCCGGTCGTCAGACGCATGAAGGGTGACGATCTCCTCCAGCTGGTCGATGGCGAGGAGGATTCCGACGCCCATCGCATCGACGTGGGCCGCGAGCTGTTGCGCGATCCTCTCGGGTTGCTCCGCCAGCGGCGCACCTAACAGGTGACCAAGCGCGCTCCGGACCGCGCCGAGTACGTCGTTGCCCGGCGTGACGACCACGCGCTGATACGTCTTGGGCCAACCCGTGAGCGCTCCTTCTTCGACGAGCGGCAGCACGCCCGCGCGCACCAGGCTGCTCTTACCGCTTCCGGAGGCCCCGACCACCGCGACGAGCCCACGCTGCCGCACCAGCTCGACGACGCCCGCGACCTCGGCCGCGCGGC
>CAIXWQ010000126.1 GCA_903923175.1 uncultured delta proteobacterium
TCTGCCGCTCCGCCGGACGCCGCCCCTTCGCCTTCTTCTTCGTCGCTGCCATCGGACTCTCCGACCGCGCCGAGCGCTTCCGGGTCGTCCGGAATTTCAGCCCCGAGCACGGATGGTCAGATGGTGGGCATCAGCAGGTAGAGGCCGGCGAGCGCCGTCCGCTCCTCGACCGTGAGGCCGATCGCGTCGAGCGCGCTCTGGGCATCGGCGATACCGTCGCCGGTGATGTCCACCTCCGCGATTCCCGCGGTCGCGCCGACGATGCGCACGATGACGCCGTTGTCGGTCGGCACCCAGCTGCTGCGCGCGTAGTCGAGCCAGCCGACCGGCACGCTCGTGCCCACCGGGTAATCGAGGAAGTTCTCGACGTAGAGCGTGACCGGCTTGTCGAAGGTCGTGGTCGTCGAGCCGAGCGCGCGCGCCTCGTCGGTGCTGAGCTCCACCGCGTACGTGTAGGCGCTCGTCTCGGGAAGGCTCGCAGGCATCGCGCTCGGCCCGCCGTCGCCGACCGTGAACTCCGTCGCACGCACGTGCACCTGCGAGAACGTGGCGACCGTCCCGTCGGCCTTCTGGACGGAGGCCGTCGTCCCAGGGGTGAACATCATCGTGGCGCGTCGCGCGCCGGCGTCGTCCGTGGACAGGCTCCCTTGCGCGACGAGAGCGCCGGAGGCGGCCGAGAAGTCCACGGGCGTGACGATCGGATCCGGCTGCACCAGCGCGACGTCGGCAACGACCGACCAGTCGCGCCACGCCGTGTTCACGAAGCGTCGCACGCCGAAGTAGCCGGCCTTCGCATAGAAAAGCGTCAGGCGGTCGCCGCCGTTGACCGCGAGATCGTACCAACCGTCGGCGCGTGAGACCGTCGTGCCGAACTCAGGGTGTCCGAGCACGGAGATCGCTGCACCGGCGAGCGGCTGCGCGTCTCGGTTGACGATGCGCCCTCGAACGATGGAGACGCGCTTCGCCTGGATCGTGCCGGCCGCGACGCCCTTCTGGATCGGATCCGCGCCCGTGTAGAGGAACGACGTCGCAGCCGCGATGTCGTAGGCGACCGTCTGATCCACCGGAGGCACGACCAGCTTGGGATCGTCGGGCAGCGGCGTCACGCTGGTCGACGGACCGTCCGTCGACACGTTGCCCCCAACGTCGATCGCTTCGACTTTGAACGCGTAGGTCGATCCTGTGCCGAGCGCCGCCGCGAGGTAGGTCGTGATGCTCGCATCGACGGTGGCGACCGGCGCGCCGTTCGAGAGAACGCGGTACGACGCGATGCCGAGGTTGTCCTGCGCGCCCGACCACGTGAGCGTGTAGGTCGTGGAGCTCAGTCGAGTCGCGGTCAGCGAGCCGGTCGGCCAGGTCGGCGGCACGCTGTCGCAGCCGGCCGTTCCGAGAGGCACGTGCGCGACCACACCGGTCGCTGGGTCGCAGCTGTCGCTGGTGCAGGCGTTGCCGTCGTCGACGTCGACTGGCGCGGCGCCGATGCACACCCCGCGGTCGTTGCAGAGCTCCGAGCCGTTGCAGCGGTTCGCGTCGGCGCAGGACACTCCGGCGGCGAGTTGCTGGTGCTGGACGCCCGCCGAAGGATCGCACGAGTCGGACGTGCAAGGGTTGCCGTCGTCGAGAGAAGGCGGCGTGCCCGGACTGCATGTCGCCGACCCGTTGCACGCCTCGAGTCCGTTGCAGACGTTGCCGTCCGAACACGCCCAGCCGGCGGGCTGCGGAGCGTGATGGACGCCTGTCGCGGGATCGCAGCTATCGGCGGTGCACGGATTGCCATCGTCGAGCGAGGGCCGTGAAGTTGCGGAGCAGCCGCCCACGCCGTCGCAGGTCTCAGCGCCATTGCAGGCGTTGCCGTCCGAGCACGACGTCCCGACCGCAACAGGCTGGTGCAGGACGCCGTTCGCGGGGTCGCATGAATCGATCGTGCAGGGGTTCGCGTCATCGATGGACGGCGGCGCGCCAGCCGTGCAGGTGCCCGTGGCGTTGCAGCTCTCCGCGCCGTTGCACACGTTGCCGTCCGAGCAGAGCGTGCCGGCACCGACGGGCGTGTGCGAGACGCCACGGGACGGATCACAAGCATCCGCAGTGCACGGGTTGCCGTCGTCGAGGGAGAGTGCCGCGCCCGCCCGGCAGGCGCCGCTCGCGTCGCAGCTACCCCCGACATGGCACGCATCCACGGCCGGGCAGCCGGTACCGCTTGGTGCAAGCGGGTTGGAGCAACGGCCAGTCGAGCCGTCGCAAGTCCCCGCGACGTGGCACGCATCGCTCGCGGAGCAGACGATCGGAGTCGAACCGACGCACGTGCCACCTTGGCAGACGTCGGTCTGCGTGCACGCGTTGCCATCGTTGCAGCTCGTGCCGTTCGGCGCCGCCGCGTGCGTGCACGCGCCGGCCGTGCAGGCGTCGGTCGTGCAGGCATTGCCGTCGTCGCAGGAGGCCGGGCACGAGCCACCCCCGAAGCCGTCCTGACACGTAACGAGCGCGCCCGCGTTGAGTCGGATCTGCTTCGCGGAGATCGCGCCGTAGAACTTCGTCGTGTTCACGGTCACGAGGGCGTTGCTGGCGACGAGAAGCGCGTGGATCTCGGCGTTGGAGTTGAGGTTCACGCCGTTCGCGGAGCCTAGGTAGAGCTGCAGCGAGCTCGCAGTCAGCCCCGAACCGGGGGCTGGACCGGCGAAGGACCCACCTCCGAGGTTGACCGAGCCGGTGACCGAGAGACTCGACGCCGCGCTGACGACGAGCGAGCCGCCGCTGTTCAGGGTCAGCGAGGAGAATACGTACGTGCCGCCCGTGAGCCGCACCGTCGCGCCGCCGTTCACCATCACGGAGCCGTACGCGCCCGGTGCGAGCGTCTGGGTGCCGGAATTCAGCTGGACGGTCGTCGATCCCGGCATCGCTGCCGGCATCGTGGGCGCCGCGGGCATCGTCGGCAGCGTCGACACCGCGCCGTGGTTCGTGGTGCCTTGGGTCGCCAGGTGGTTGGTGTCGATCGTGCCGAGCGTCACGCCGGAGTTGAGGTAGACACTGTCCGCGAAGAGCGTGTGCGCGGTGTCCAGCTGCCCGCCGGAGTTGAAGTAGGCCGCGACGTTGCCGTGCAGGTACGGGCCCCCGGCGTCCTTCACGCCGACGTCGCAGCCGATGACCGTCGCGTTGCCGTTCACCTCGATGGCCTTGGTCGCGTACAGCGCGAACTGGCCGAGCGTCGGAACGCTCGTCGTCTCGACGTGCATCACAGGCGCGGCCGCTGACCTCATCGCGACCTCCAGAGACCCTTTGCCAGAGGCGGCGACGTCGCGTGGGCCCTGCGTCACCGACCGCTCCGGTGGCGTCGCCGCGGGATCACTTTGCCTCGGGGAGTCGGAGTTGCCGACGCAGCCAGCCAGCGCGAGGAGCGACATCGAGAGGACTGAGATGGTGTTACGAGTCACGGTCATGCCGCCTTGCCCCTGCGGGCGGCGGTTGCGAGACCGGCTTGATCCTGGCGCCGATTCGGCTCCACGCGCGCCTGTCGAGCCGCGTCCGGCTATCCCAGATCCGGACGCGACGCACCTTGTGGGCACGCCTTCGCTAGTCTGCCTCTCGAGCACGGCTGTCAAGCCGTTGGCGAACCAGACGTCTGCGCGTTCCGCGCACGCCCTCGGTGCTGTGCTCAGCGACGATTACACCTCCCCGCTGACGACAACTACATCGCCCCATCCTGAGAGGCGCGAATCGTCGGCCTGGCGCCGTTCTTCTCCGGGTGGAGAGGCACGGGGCGACGGTGCGGACGAGCGACGCGCAGGTGAGGACGCTGATGCAAGAGATGGCGAAGCACGGCCACGTCGGTCGTGCCGCAGTGAAGGCCGACATGGATCGGAAGACGGCCCGCAAGTACGTCGCGGCGGGCAGGCTGCCGTCGGAGATGAAGACGGAGCGCGCGTGGCGCACGCGTGAGGATCCGTTCGCCGAGCACTGGCCGTTGATCGTCGCGATGCTCGAGGAGACGCCGGAGCTCGAGGCGAAGACGATCTTCGAGGTGCTCGTCGAGAAGCACGCCGACCGCTACCAGGACGGCCAGCTGCGCACGCTGCAGCGGCACGTTCGCCAGTGGCGAGCGGCGGAGGGCCCCGAGCGCGAGGTGTTCTTCCCGCAGGAGCATCGGCCCGGCGAGGCAGCGCAGACCGACTTCACCAACGACGATGAGCTGCGCGTCACGATCGGCGGCGAGCTGTTCGTGCACCTGCTCTGCGTGTTCGTGCTGCCGTTCTCCAACTGGCAGTGGGTGACCGTCTGCTTCTCCGAGTCGATGGCGGCGCTGCGCCGCGGCGTGCAGTCGGCGCTCTTTCGGCTCGGGCGCAGACCGCAGTTCCACCAGACCGACAACTCGACGGCGGCGACGCACAACATCGTCACGACGGCCGTCGGTCCGACCTCGCCCATGGATCCCACGGCCTCGACGAAGCGACCGTTCAACGCCGAGTACCTCGCGCTGATGCGGCACTTCGGCATGACGCCGCGCACGATCGAGGTCGGCGAGAGCCACCAGAATGGCGACGTCGAGGCGAGCCACGGCCCGCTCAAGCGCAGGCTGGAGCAGGCGCTCTTGCTGCGCGGGAGCCGCGATTTCGAGAGTCGCGAGGCGTGGGAGGCGTTCGCGCAGGCCATCGCCGACAAGGGCAACCGCGGTCGACACGATCGCCTCGGCCAGGAGCTCGCCGTCATGCGCGTCGTCGACGTCGCGAAGCTCCCCGAGTTCACTGTGCTCGACGTGCGCGTCACCGAGTGGAGCACCATTCGCGTGAAGCCCTGCGCGTACTCGGTCCCGTCGAGGCTCATCGGCGCGCGCCTGCGCGTTCAGGTCTTCGAGGACCGTATCGTCGCTCGACTCGGCGAGGACGTGCAGCTCGACGTCGAGCGCCTCCGCGGCGATCGCAAACGACGAATCGACTACCGCCACATCATCTGGTCGCTCGTGCAGAAGCCCGCCGCCTTCGCGCGCTACCGCTACCGCGAGGAGCTCTTTCCGTCGCTCTCGTTCCGGCGCGCGTACGACGCGATCCACGAGGCGACCGGCGGCGGTGGCGAGGTGAAGCGCGACCTCGAGTACCTGCGAATCCTTCACCTCGCCGCGACGCACCTCGAGGCCGATGTCGAGACGGCCCTGGACCTGCTGCTGCGCGACAATCGGCCGATTCGGGCCGATGCGGTGAAGGCGCTGATCGCGACCGAGACCAGGATCGACGTGCCCAACGTCGCGCCGCCGGTCGTCGACCTCGTCGGCTACGACGCGCTGCTGACGGCGCAGGCGGTGGCGTCGTGAGCGACACCAAGACCAAGGAGTCGCTGGCGCTCCTGCTGCGCGCCCTCAAGCTGCCGGCCTTCGCGCTGTACCACGAGGAGATCGCCCAGAAGGCCGAGCGTGAAGGCTGGACCTTCGGCCAGTACGTTCACCACCTCGCGACGATCGAGGTCGAGGAGCGCCGACAGCGCCGCATCGAGCGAAACCTCAAGCAGTCCGACCTGCCGCTCGAGAAGACCCTCGCGACGCTCGACCGCGCTCGCGTGCCGGCGAAGGTGCAGAAGCAGCTGCCGACGCTCTGCGAGGGCGCGTTCGTCGAGCGCGGCGACAACGTCCTCATCTTCGGCTTGCCCGGCCGCGGCAAGTCGCACCTCGCGAGCGCGATCGGGCACGAGCTGCTGCGTCGCGGTCGACGCGTCCTCTTCACCGCGACGTTCGCGCTCGTGCAACGGCTGCTCGCCGCCAAGCGCGATCTCAAGCTCGAGCGAGAGCTCCTCGCCCTCGACGGCTACGACGCCGTCATCCTCGATGACCTCGGCTACGTGCAGCAGAGCCGCGACGAGATGGAGGTGCTCTTCACCTTCCTCGCCGAACGCTACGAGCGACGCAGCGTGATCATCACGAGCAACCTCGTCTTCTCGCAGTGGGATCGGATCTTCAAAGACCCCATGACGACCGCGGCGGCGATCGACCGCCTCGTGCACCACGCGGTGATCGTCGAGATGACCGGCGACAGCGTGCGCGCCGAAGAGGCGAAGAAGAGAGGCGCCACCACGACGACAACTACGAGCGCGTGACCAGGCGAGCGATTCCGCTCGAAACGTCGGCCCGGGGCTCTCGCCCCTTCAACGCTGGCGCTGGCCTTTCACGCAAAGCAGGCTGGAACCCCTACGAGAGCTGTCGACACGAGGACCAACCCGATGGGGAAGTGTAGTTGTCGTTGATGGGGAGATGTAGTTGACGCCGGGCA
>CAIXWQ010000127.1 GCA_903923175.1 uncultured delta proteobacterium
GGCCGGCGTGACGGCGAGCGGCGGCGCCACGTCGGGCTGCCAGGCGGCGGTGGCGGCGAGGACGGCGGGGAGCGAGCCGGTCGCGTTCGGATCGGGGACGTGCGGCAGCGACGGGTACGACGCCGACATCGAATGGTCGGGCGCCTGCGGCACGAGGATGCGCTCGAGCGCGGCGAACGCGGCGCCCGCGGAGGCGAAGCGGCTGGTCACCTCGCGGGTGACGCACGCCTCGAACCAGTCGTCGAAGCCGGCCGGGACGCGCGCGGCGAGCCCGTGCCGCGCGGCGGCCTCGCTCGCGGACGGGAGGCGGTCGACCGTGAGCTCGCGGATGAACGCCATGAAGTTGTTGCGCTCGTAGGCGGCCTTCCAATAGCGCTTGCCGACCAGCATCTCGAAGGCGAGCAGCCCGATGGCCCAGACGTCGGCCTGTGGCCCGATCTGCCGGCTGACGCTCGCCTGCTCGGGCGCCATGTAGAGCGGCGTGCCCACGGCGCGGGTCATCGAGTTGCCGGCGGTCGCCAGCAGCTTCGCGACCCCGAAATCGAGGACCTTCACGGTGTACGGCACGCCGATCCGCCGCGATTGCGCGAGGAAGACGTTCGCCGGCTTGAGGTCGCGGTGCACGATCCCCGCGGCGTGCGCGGCGCCGAGCGCGTGGCACACCTGCGCGAGCACGTTGGCCGCATCGTGCGGCGCGAACTCCCCGACGTCGCGCAGGCGCGCCTCCAGATCGAGCCCTTTGAGGAGCTCCATGGCGATCCACGGCATCGCGGTCGCGTCGTCGATGCCGGCGGCGATGACCTGCACGACGTGGTCGCTCTCGATGCGCGCGCCGACCTGCGCCTCTTGCTGGAAGCGCTCGCGCATCCCCGGCGCGCTGACGATCTCCGGCAGCATGACCTTGAGCGCGCGCGCCATCCCGGTCGACTGTTGGCGCACGACGTACACGGCGCCCATGCCGCCCTCGGCGAGCGGGCGCTCGACGGTGAAGTCGCCGCCGACGACGCTGCCGATGTCGAGGAGGCCGCTCGTCACGCGCGCGAGCGTACGCCGGGGAGCCCCGGAGCGCGATTACGGCGGGCGCGTCCCCACGGGGTGCCCGGGCTCGGCAGGCTCGGCGGGCTCTGCGGGATCTGCGTCGAGCACGGCCCGGACCTTGATCGCCAGCGCGTCGTTCGAGAACGGCTTCGTCAGGAAGGGGGTCCGGTCGTCGAGCAGACCCTCGGCGCCGACGACGTCCGCGGCGTAGCCGGACATGAACAGCCGCTTCATGCGCGGGAAGTCGGCGAGGAGCCGCTCCGCCAGATCGCGGCCGTTCAGCGCGGGCATGATCACGTCGGTCAGGAGCAGGTCGATCCGGCCCGCGTGCGCGTGCGCGAGCTCGATGGCCTCCTTCGCGTGGAGCGAGGCGAGCACCGTGTAGCCGAGCCGCTCGAGCAGCCGCTTGGTCAGCTTCAGGAGCTCCGGCTCGTCCTCCACCAGCAGGATGGTCTCTCGCCCCTTCGGCGTGGCGGCGGGCGCGCTCGACCAGGCCTTCGCCCTCGGCGCGTCGGCCTTGCGAGGCAGGTGGACGGCGAACGTGCTCCCCACGCCCGGCTCGCTGCGGACCTCCACGAAGCCCCGGTTCTGCTTGAGGATCCCGTAGATCGTCGCGAGCCCGAGGCCCGTGCCCTTCCCCACTTCCTTGGTGGTGAAGAACGGCTCGAAGAGGTGGGCGACGACGGCGCCGTCCATGCCGCAGCCGTCGTCGCGGACGGTCACGCGCACGAACTCGCCGGCCACGACCTCGCCGTCCGAGCCGCGGTGCCCTTCCTCGAGCGTGACGTTCGCGGTCTCGATGCGCACCGTGCCGACGTCGCGGATGGCGTCGCGTGCGTTGACGCAGAGGTTGGCGAGGACCTGATCGACCTGCGAAGGGTCGACCTCGACGGGCCAGACCTGCGGCGAAAGCTCGAGCCGTAGCTGCACGTTTTCGCCGATGAGCCGGCGGAGCATGTTCGTCATGCCCGCCACCGCCTCGTTCAGATCGATCACCTTCGGCACGACGGCCTGCTTGCGCGCGAACGCGAGGAGCTGGCGCGTGAGGTCGGCCGAGCGCCCCGCCGCCTTGCGGATCTGCTCGAGATCGCGACGGAGCGGCGTCGACGGCTCGACCTGGTTCTCGGCGAGCTCGGCGTACCCGAGGATCACCGCGAGCATGTTGTTGAAGTCGTGCGCGACGCCGCCTGCGAGCCGCCCGATCGACTCCATCTTCTGCGCCTGCTGGAGGCGCTCCTGCAGCTCCGAGCGCTCCGCCTCCGCTCGCTTGCGCTCGGTGACGTCGCGCGTGACGCCGCGCACCTGCACTCGCCCGCTCTCCTCGTCGACGTAGTAGCTCGTGATCACCTCGGCCCAGACGGTCGAGCCGTCCTTGCACGGCAGCTGGAGCTCCTCGGAGTAGAAGGTCTCGGGGGTCGTCTCGCCGGCGCGGAACGCCGCGGCCCGCGCGCGGGTGAGGCCGAGGACGCGCGCCGCCTCGCCTTCGTCGAGGGTCTGCGGGGCGCGCTGCGAGAGCAGCTCCTCGGGCGTGTACCCGCGCAGCCGCTCCACGGAGGGGCTCACGTAGAGGTAGCTGCTGATGCCCACCATCTGACCATCCGTGCTCGGGGCTGAAATTCCGGACGACCCGGAGGCGCTCGGCGCGGTCGGAGAGTCCGATGGCAGCGACGAAGAAGAAGGCGAAGGGGCGGCGTCCGGCGGAGCGGCAGA
>CAIXWQ010000128.1 GCA_903923175.1 uncultured delta proteobacterium
AGCTGGATCTCGAGGGCGAGCGTCCAGAAGATGCCGAGCAGGTTCGGCATCCCGAGCACGCCCTGCAGGTAGAGCAGGTGCGCGACGACGCGGCCGACGGTCGGGCGGACCGGCCAGTACGCCGGGCTCGCGAGCGCGAGGATCACCACCAGCGCCAGCGTGACGGCGTAGGGCGGATCGAGGCGCACCGTGCGGCGCAACATGAAGCGGCCGAGCGTGCGCGCGTCCACCTGCGTGCCGACCAGGCTCCGCGCGACGGCGAAGCCGCTCAGCACGAAGAAGATCTCGACGCCGACGTTCCCGTGCCCGATGGCCTGCGAGGCGATGGCCGGCAGCCGCGCGTCGAGCTGCGGCACCGAGCTCTGGTAGTGCCACAGCGCCACGCTGAACGCCGCCACTGCGCGCAGCCCGTCGAGCGCCGCGAAGCGACCGTGCCCTCTCGCCTCGGCCCCCGCGCCGCGCGCGTCGTGCTCGCTCGCCTGCGCGCTCATCGAGTCCGCGCGAAATCGCGCGGCCGCCGGCGGCAGGCAATGCGTTTCGCGCCGCGCGCGCGCGCGGCCTGCGCCTGGTCAGCCGGAGACGAGCCGCCCCGAGCGATAGTCGTCGAACGCCTGCTCGATCTCGGCGTCGGTGTTCATCACGAAGGGCCCGCGCCGCGCGACCGGCTCGCCGATCGGCGCCCCCGCGAGCAGCAGGAAGCGCCCGCCGCCCGCGCTCGTCGCCGCGACCTCGTCGCCGCGGCCGAGCACGGCGAGGTTGCCCTTGGAGACCTCGGCGGCCGCACCTGCGGCGCCCGCGCCGCTCGGCCCCGCGCCGAAGCGCAGCGCCCCCTCGATCACGTACGCGAACACGTTGTGCCCCGCAGGGACGGCGTGCGTGAAGCGCCCCGCCGCGCCGAGCGTGACGTCGAGGAACGTCGGCTCGGTCACGATCTCGCTGACCGGCCCGCGCACGCCGCCCGCTTCACCGGCCACGACCCGGACGTGCGCGTCGCCGACCGTGGTCTCGGGGATGCGATCGGCGGCGAGGTCCTGGTAGCGCGGCTTGGTCATCTTCAGGCGCGCCGGCAGGTTCACCCAGAGCTGGAAGCCCCACATGAGCCCCGAGACCTGCTTGGGCATCTCCGAGTGGACGATGCCGCGGCCGGCGGTCATCCACTGCGTGCTCCCGGGACCGAGGCGCCCTTTGTTGCCGATGCTGTCGCGGTGCTCCATCGCGCCGTGGAGCATGTACGTCACGGTCTCGAAGCCACGGTGCGGGTGCTCGGGGAAGCCCGCGAGGTAGTCCTCCGCGCGGTCGGTGTGGAACTCGTCGAGGAGCATGAACGGATCGAGGAACGAGAGCGCGGCGCCGCCGATCGCGCGCCGCAGCCGCACCCCGGCGCCGTCGGTGGTCGGCTGCGAGGGGACCACGCGCGCGACCTCTCGCGGGCGCGCGGCGGCGCGGGGCTGCTCGCTCACGAAGTCGGGCCCGCCGGACTTGCAGGCGAGGACGAGCGCCGGGGCGAGCGCGCCGCCGAAGCGCAGCAGCTCGCGCCGCGAGGGACGTCGGATCATCGCTCGACGATAGCGCACGCGGCCGGGCCCGCTCCGTTGCGGCCGGGGAACGCTGCGTTGCGGGCGCGGCTGTGACCTCCAGGCCCTTCACCGCATCGACTCGCACGCCACGCCGTGCTCGCGTGGCCTCCGGAGGAACGTCACCCATGAAGCTCTATTTCGCCCCGTCCGCCTGTTCGCTCGCCCAGCACATCGCGCTCCGCGAGGCGGGCCTGAAGTTCGACCTCGAGAAGGTCGACCTCGGCTCGAAGAAGACGGCCAGCGGCAAGGACTTCACGGCCATCAACCCGAAGGGGTACGTCCCGGCCCTCGAGCTCGAGGACGGCAGCCTGCTCACCGAGAACGCGGCGATCGCGCAGTACATCGCCGACAAGAACCCCGACGCGCGCCTCGCCCCCGCCAACGGCACGATCGAGCGCTACCGCCTGCAGGAGTGGCTCGGGTACGTCGGCACCGAGGTGCACAAGGCGCTCGGCGCCCTCTTCGACCGCAGCCTCACGGACGCGCAGAAGGCGCCGCTGGTCGAGCGCGCGGGCAAGCGCATCCAGTTCGTCGACGACGCGCTCGCGGGCAAGTCGTTCCTGATGGGCGAGCAGTTCACCGTCGCCGACGCGTACCTCTTCACGTGTCTGCGCTGGACGCACTACTTTTCGATGGATCTCTCCGGCTACAAGAACGTCTCGGCGTTCATGGGGCGCGTGGGCGAGCGCCCGGCCGTGAAGGCCGCGCTCGAGGCCGAGAAGGGCTGAGATACGCCTCGCGCGCCCTCGCGGTTTCGCGAGGCTCGCTGCGCCGAGTGGCGGTGACGGCGGCCCGTCGTGCGTTCGCGCGCGGCGGGCCTCGTCGTTTCGGGTTGCCCGCCCCCCCCTCGCCGGCCTACTCCCTCCCGATGGATCTCGACAAGGCGCTGGAGCGCGCGATCGCCGCGCGCGGAGACCTCGACGCTCGCCACGAGGGGGCCCTGCGCCTCTTCGCGGGCTTTTACGAGGGCGCGCCGGCGATCTCGGTCGACCTCTACGGTCGCACGCTGGTGGTGCACGACTACGCCGACGGCGCGGCCGGCGATCGCGCCGCGGCCGAGACGGCGCTCACGGTCGTGCGCGCCCGCTTCCCCTGGATCCGCGCCGCGCTCTGGAAGATCCGCCGCGGCGAGACGCAGGAGGCGCGCAACGGCACGATGCTCTTCGGCACCGCGAAGGAGCTCGACCGCGGCGTGCGCGAGGACGGCGTCGCCTACTCGCTGCAGCTCACGCTCAACCGCGACACGAGCTTCTACCTCGACACCCGCAACCTGCGCGCCTGGGCCAAGGCCAACCTCGCCGGCAAGAAGGTGCTCAACACGTTCGCGTACACCGGCAGCCTCGGCGTCGCCGCGCAGGCGGGCGGCGCGAGCGAGGTCGTGCACGTCGACCGCAACAAGTCCTTCCTGGAGGTCGCCAAGGCCTCGTACGCGAAGAACGGCTGGCCCACCCGCCGCGTCGACTTCCGCGCGGAGGACTTCTTCGTCGCCGTCGGCCGCCTCAAGCGCGAGAAGGCGCTGTTCGACTGCGTCTTCGTCGATCCGCCGTTCTACGCGGAGAGCGAGCAGGGGAAGGTCGATCTGGTCGCCGCGGCGACGAGCGCGCTCGACAAGGTGCGCCCGCTGATCGGCGACGGCGGCGTGCTGGTCGCCGTGAACAACGCGCTCTTCCTCACGGGCGCCGAGTACCACCGCTCGCTCGAGGCGATGTGCGAGGGGGGCTGGCTCACCATCGAGCAGCTCATCTCGGTCCCCGACGACGTGAAGGGGTACGAAGCGACCCGCGTGGCGGCGCCGCCGGTGGATCCCGCGCCGTTCGATCACCCGACCAAGATCGCCATCCTCCGCGTGAAGCGGAAGGACCGGAAGCGCGCGGTCTGACGTCGCTCGAGCGGCCGGGGGCGCGCGCGCTCCGGCGCGACATGCCGTAGCGTGGGCGCATGGCTCCCCGCATGACCGTCGTGACGCTCGGCGTGACCGAGCTCCCCCGCGCGCGCGCCTTCTACGTCGAAGGCCTCGGCTTCCGCGCCTCGACCGCGAGCAACGAGCACATCACCTTCCTCGACGCCGGCGGGGTGGTGCTGTCGCTCTACGGGCGCGCCGCGCTGGCCGAGGACGCGTGCGTGCCCCCCGGCGCGGGCTTCGGCGGCATCGCCCTCGCGTGGAACGTGGCGAGCGAGGCCGAGGTCGACGCGTCGCTCGCCCGCGCGGTGGCCGCCGGCGCGCGGCTGCTGAAGCCGGCCCAGCGCGTGTTCTGGGGCGGCTACTCGGGCTACTTCGCCGACCCCGACGGGCACCCGTGGGAGGTCGCGTTCAACCCGCACTGGCAGCTCGACGCGGACGGCGGCGTCGTATTTCCGGCGTAAACGCCGTCGATCGCGCGCGCCCGCGCCGCGATGGGGGCGCGCGCCCGACATCGATCCGACCCGCACGCAGCCACACGACGTCGCTCTCGACGCCGCGCGCGCCGCGCGATCACGGGGAAGCTCCGATGCGATTCGTCACCCTCATCAGCATGCCGAACGAGGCCGGGAACAAGGCGATCAAGGACGGCTCGCTCGCGCGCGTCATGCAGACGACGATCGAGCGGTGGAAGCCCGAAGGGGCGTACTTCACGACGATGAACGGCGAGCGCACCGCCATCATGATCGTCGACCTGCCGACGGCGGCGCACATGGTGGAGTTCGCCGAGCCGATGTTCCTGCAGCTCGGCGCGAAGGTCGACTACCACGTGGCGATGAACGCGAACGATCTCAAGGACGGGCTCGCCAAGATCCCGCGCTGATCACGGGCGCGCGGGCGAGCAGGCTTCAGGGAGAGCGTAGTGGCTGGGCGCGGCGCTCCGGGCCGACGCGCCGCCGCCCGCCGCGTGCGACGCGCTTGCCCCCCGCGGCGGCTCGCGATCAGCTGCGCCGCGATGCTCCGTCGCCTCGCCCTCGCCGCGCCCCTGACGCTCCTCGCGACGCTCCTCACGGCGCTGAGCGCGTGCGATCGCCGCCCCGACTGGGCACGCCCTGGCCCGACCGGAGGCGCCGGCGAGGCCACGATCACCGGCGAGCCGCTCTCGGTGCCGTTCGTCGCGACGCCGCCGACGCTCGACGGCAAGCTCGACGACGCCGCGTGGGCCAACGCCGCGCGCACCGCGGCCTTCGTGCACCCGGGCAACGGCAGCGCGGTCGACAAGAGCCCCGTCGCGGCCTTCGCGCGGCTCGCGTGGGACGATCAGAAGCTCTACGTCGGCGTCGTGGTGATGGACGACGCGCCGGTCACGCCGTTCCCCAAGACCGCCGCGGATCCGCACCTGTGGGAGCAGTCGTCGGCGGTCGAGCTGATGATCCAGCCCGGCGATCTCGGCGACAACCGCGAGTACTTCGAGCTGCAGGTCGACCCCGAGGGGGCCGTCTTCGACACGCGCTGGGACGACTACAACCGCCCGATCACCGGCGGCCCCGACGAGGCGAGCAAGCGCTTCGGCCACATGGACTGGTCCTCGGGGATGGAGCGCGCCGCGTTCGTGGGCAAGGGCTTCTACTCGATCGAATTCGCCGTCCCCTGGGCGTCGCTCGCGCCTCCGACCGCGACGCGGGCCGCGACGCCGCCCAAGCCGGGCGACGTCTGGCGGCTGAACCTCTACAGCTTCCGCGACGGCCAGCGGCAGGCGCTGGCGTGGTCGCCGATCCGTGGCAAGGGGAACTTCCACAAGAGCGCGCAGTGGGGCCGCGTGCGCTTCGCGAAGTAGGTGCAGGTCGTGATCGATTCCGGTGGGGGAGCACGAGGGGGAGCGGCGGAGGCTCCCCCTGGTAGGCCGACCAAAGGGCGGCCGTTGCGAGGAACATGGCGGCCAAGCTCGACTGCGTGACCTGCGGCGCGTGCTGCCTCAACCCGGACGAGAACCGGGCCGAGGGGTACCTCTGGTACCTCGAGGTGCGCGACACCAAGCTCCTCGACAAGCCGCTGCTGGTGAAGAAGCACGTCGTCTACGACCCCGACGGCGTGCCGCACCTGCGGCTGGATCCGGCCGGGCGCTGCGTCGCGCTCCTCGGCAAGATCGGCCAGCGCGTGCGCTGCACCATCTACGAGCTGCGTCCGAAAGGGTGCCGCATGCTCGAGGCGGGCGAGCCGCGCTGCCTGCAGGCGCGGCGAGAGCGCGGGATCGACAAGTAGGGCGGGCGCGCCGGTCAGCGCTCGCGTGACCCGTGTCCGTGTTCGCGAAGCTCGTCGAGGCGGCGCTGCAGCCTCGAGGCGATCGCGTCGGCTTGCTCGGCGGTCATGCCGGATGCGCGAGCCCGATGCTGCGCCCCCTGACGCGTTCGGAACCCTACGAACGCGAAACGTCCCTCCGTGAACGCGCTGAATCCGCCCAGCTCGAAGAGCGAGAGCCAGAGACGACCCGCCGGGAAGCTCGGCTCGTAGCTCAGGCCGCGTTCATCGAGCTCGAAGACCGCGCGATAGGGACCGCATCCGGGGTAGAGCGAGAAGACGACCGCGCACGCGGTGACCAGGAATGGCATGTGCGCCTCGGAAGGGTGAAGCTGGTCCACCAAGACGAAGAGGAGGATCGCGCTCGCGATCCCCCACCCGACGAGGCCGGGCGCCAGCCGGCGCGGAAAGAGCGAGACCTTCAGATCGGTGGGCTCGGCGCCCCGCTCCTCGGCACGACCGCCCGCTCGGTTGCTCCCCCGCTCGAATATCCCTGGACGCTCGGTATTGAAAACGATTATCAGCTTCGCGATGTCCACGAGAGCCGCGGCTCTAGCGCTCGCCGCCGTCGCGCTCCTGGCCGCCGCGCCTGCGCGGGCAGCCGACCCGTTCGAGATCCAGGTCTACCAGCCCGACCTGAACGCGCCGGGGGAGCTCGGGCTCGAGCTGCACGCGAACGGCACGTTGAAGGGGAAGACCACGCCCGAATTCGACGGGCAGATCCCGCCCAACCACCTCGGTCGGCTCACGCTCGAGCCCGCGGTCGGCGTCACGCGGTGGCTCGAGCTGGGGGCCTACCTCCAGGGGTTCGTGGCGCCCGACTCCGGGGTGCACTTCGGCGGCGTGAAGCTGCGCGCCAAGCTGGTGCCGAGGCGCGCGCCCGGCTCGCCGTGGTCCTACGGGCTCAACGTCGAGATCGGCCGCGTGCCGCGCACGGTCGACGAGCAAGGATGGGCCAACGAGCTGCGGCCGCTGCTCGGCTACGACGACGGGCGCTGGCTCTTCGACGTCAACCCGATCATCGGGTACGCGCTCTCGGGTCCCGACAAGTTCAAGCCGGAGCTCGAGCCGTGCGCGAAGGTCGGCTGGAACACGCAGCGCGGCTTCATGGTCGGGCTCGAGTATTACTCCGGGCTCGGCCTGCTGAGCGCGGGGCTCTCGCCGCTCAAGCAGCAAGAGCACATGCTCTACGCGGTGTTCGACCTGGCGAGCCCGGCGGGGGTCGAGTCGAGCGGCTGGGAGCTGAACGTCGGGCTCGGGCGCGCGCTCACCGACGGCTCGCCGAGCACGTGGTCCGCGAAGGCGATCGTCGGCCACTCGTTCTGATCGCCAATCGCGCATCTCGCCTCGCGAAACGCGCATCGCCCGCGGGCGGACGGCGCGCGCGCTGCTACATTCCGCCGCCATGTTCGCCGATGCCAGCAAGCTGAAGATGCCGACCGCCGCCGAGGCGCTCCCCGGACGCGCCGACAAGATGCCGGTCCCCGCGCAGCACTTCGTGCTCGGCACGCGCCTCGAGCCCCCCTTCCCCGCGCTCGCACCCGCGCTCGCGCGCGCCGTCTTCGGGATGGGCTGCTTCTGGGGCGCCGAGAAGCGCTTCTGGTCGATCCCCGGCGTCTTCACGACCGCGGTCGGCTACGCCGCCGGCCTCACGCCGAACCCGACCTACCGCGAGGTCTGCAGCGGGCGCACCGGACACAACGAGGTCGTGCTGGTCGTCTTCGATCCGGCCAAGGTCTCGTACGAGGCGCTGTTGAAGGCGTTCTGGGAGAGCCACGATCCGACCCAGGGGATGCGCCAGGGGAACGACGCCGGCACGCAGTACCGCTCGGGCATCTACGTGCACGACGGCGCGCAGCGCGCGGCCGCCGAGGCCTCGCGCGCGGCGTTCGAGCCCGAGCTGCGCGCGGCCGGCTACGGCGCCATCACCACCGAGATCCTCGACGCCCCCGAGTTCTATTACGCGGAGGACTACCACCAGCAGTACCTCGCGAAGAACCCCGACGGGTACTGCGGCCTCGGCGGCACGGGCGTGCGCTGCTCGGTCGGCCTGCGCACCGAAAGCGGCGCGAAGTGAAGGTCGCGCTGATCTACCCGCCGAGCTGCGATCCGACCGCGCCCTACCTCGCCATCCCCACGCTCACCGCGTGGCTGCGCAAGCACGACGTCGAGGTGCTTCCGATCGACGCCAACCTGGAATGCTGGGAGGCGCTGCTGCAGCGCGAGTCGCTGATCGCGCTCGGCGAGACCCTCGAGCGCCGGCTCGCCGCGCTCGACGCGAAGGGCTCGCTCACCCACGCCGAGCAGCTCGAGTACGTGACGCTGTGGCGCGCGCGCGGCGAGGCTGCGTGCGTGCCCGACGCGATCGCCGACGCCCTCGCGGTGTTCCGGGATCGATCGGGGGCGCGCTTCTACGACGAGCAGGTCTACGAGCGCGCGGTCGCGACGGTCGAGGCCGCGCAGCGCGTGGTGAGCGCCGCGCACGCCCCGCTCGCCGTCGATTTCGTGGCGTACCGCACGCCGTTCTCGCTCCTCGACGGCGCGGAGATCGCGCACGACGCGACCCCGGCGCGCAACCCCTTCCACGCGCAGTACGTCGCGATCGCCGCGCGCCTGCGCGACGCCGGCGTGTCGCTGGTGGGGCTCTCGGTCGCGTTTCCCGGGCAGATCCAGCCCGCGTACGCGCTGGCCCACGTGCTGCGCGAGCACCTCCCGGGCGTGCACGTCACGGTCGGCGGCCCCGCGCTCACGCAGATGCTCCTACGCCTCGATCCGGGCGCGCAGGCGGATCACACCGCCCCGAACGCGACCCGCGCCAGCACCGACGAGGTCCTCGGCCCGTTCCACTCCGCGGTGATCTACGAAGGCGAGATCGCGCTGCTCGCGATGGCGCGCGCCGTCGAGCGCGGCGAGGATCCGGCCGCGAAGGGGCGGCTGATCCGCGGCACGACGATCGAGGACCTGAGCATCCTGCCGCAGCCCGATTTCGACGGCCTGCCGCTCGATCGCTACCTCGCGCCGGAGCTCGTGCTGCCGTACGACCCCACGCGCGGCTGCTACTGGGGGGTCTGCACCTTCTGCCACTACGGGCTCGCCGAGGTCGGCACCGCGCGCTACCGCGAGCGCCCCACCGAGACGGTGCTCGATCACCTCGAGGCGCTGCAGAAGCAGCACGGCACCCGCGTCTTCTACCTCTCGCAGGACGTCTTCTCGCCCAAGATCGCGCTGCGCATCGCGCGCGGGATCGTGGCGCGCGGCCTGAAGATCCGCTGGGGGACCGACATGCGCCCCGAGCGCTCGCTCACGCCGGAGAAGTGCGCCGAGCTCGTGGCCGGCGGGCAGCTCAGCGCCGCGCTCGGCGTCGAGTCGGCGAGCCCGCGCGTATTGAAGCTCATCGACAAGGGGATCCCGCCCGAGGACGTGGCGAACGCGGTGCGCAGCCTCTCGGGCGCCGGCGTGGCGGTCGAGGCGATGTGCTTCACCGACTTCCCCACCGAGAGCTACCGCGAGGCGATGACGAGCGTGAAATTCGTCGAGACGCTCCGCGAGGATCTCGCGCTGTTCATCCTCGGCCGCTTCGACCTCACGCACGGCTCGCTGGTCGCGCAGAAGCCCGGCGAGTTCGGCATCGACGAGGTCTGGCAGGTCGAGGGCGATCGCCTCGGCACCGGGCTGTTCTTCGCCGAGCGGCGCCCGGCCAAGACCGAGGCGCAACAGGCCAAGCTCGAGGAGGCCGTGCAGGCCCTCTCGGTGCACTGGCGCCTGCACCGCTACCCGTGGGCCGGCGCGCTCTCCACCGCCCACACGATGCTCTGGTACGCGCACCACGGGAAGTCGGTCTTCCGCACGCTCGGGCGCGTCGAGGGGGTCACCATCCCCGGCGCCGAGGCGCGGATCGCGCACGCGCGCTACGACGTCGAGGCGATCGCCCAGGCGAGCGGCGCGAACGAGGCGGAGATCTGGGCGCAGCTCGTCTATCAGGACCGCCGCGTCGGCCGCGTGCCGTACGAGGCGCTCGCGCAGGCGCTTCCGGACGCGCTCCCGGACGCGCTCCCCAAGCGGCGCATCCGCTTCGCGCCCGGCGAGGAGCCGCGCACGGCGGCGCGGACGCACGTGGGCCGCATGCGAGGCGGCCTGCGCGGTCGTCGCGCCTCGACCGCGCCGAATTCGACCAAGCCGTAGCCGCGTCTTCGCGCTCGACGAGGCCGGCCCGAGAGGGGAACATCCGCGCCGCGCATGGGAGCCTCGGGACCGGACGGCGAAGGATCGGCCGGCGAGAGCGGCGAGCTCGACGAGAGCGAGGCGAGAGGGCGCGGTTGGGCGTGGCTCCGGGCCGCGCGCGCCGCGCTGAGCGGGCGCAGGGCGCCTTGGCTCGCGATGCTCGCGGGCGTGCTGGTCGGCCTGCCGTCGCTCTGGGGCGGCCTCGTCGCGGACGACCACTTCCAGCAGGCCACGGTGCGCCGCACGCCCGACCTAGGCACGGTCGCGCTCCACCTCTTCGGCTCGCCGAACCGACCGCCCCACGCGCGGATGATCGAGGCGCGCGGACTCGGCCGCGCCGCCTGGTACGCGCGCGACGACTTCCAGGTCGCCTTTTGCCGCCCGCTCGCCGCCGCGACCCACTGGCTCGACTACCGCTTCTTCGACGGCGCGCCGTGGGTCATGCACCTGCACAGCCTCGCCTGGTACGCCGCCGCGATCGCCGCGGTCTACGCCGTGCTCCGCCGCGTCTCCGCGCACGCGCCGCTGGTCGCCGGGCTCGGCGCGCTGCTCTACGCCGCCGACGACGCGCACGTGGTCACGGTCGCGTGGCTCTCCAACCGCAACGCGCTCCTCGCCGTGGTCTTCGGCGCGCTCGCGCTGGTGGCGCACGACCGCTGGGTTCGCGACGGCGCGCGGCGAAACGCCTGGCTCGCCCCCCTCGCCCTCTACGCCTCGCTGCTGTCCGCGGAGCTCGGCGTCTCGACGCTCGCGTACCTGGCGGCGCACGCGATCGTCCTCGACCGCGGCAGCGCCTCGCGGCGAGCGCTCCACCTGCTCCCCGCCGCGCTGGTGACGCTCGTCTGGCGCGCCGGCTGGAGCGCGCTCGGGTTCGGCGCGCACGGCTCGTCGCTCTACCTCGACCCGCTGGCCTCGCCGCTCGCGTTCGCGCGCGCCACGCTCGAGCGTGCGCCGATCCTGCTCGGCGCCGCGCTCGGCGCGCCCCACGCGGACTGGACCGCCTTCGTCTCGGGCCACGCCATCGCCGTCGGCGCGGTGCTCTCGGCGGCGTTCGTCCTCGCCGTCGGCTGGGGCGTGCGCGCGCTGCTGCGGGCCTCGCCCGAGGCGCGCTTCTACGCGCTCGGCGCGCTGCTCGCGGTCGTGCCGGTGTGCGGCGTCCAGCCGAGCGATCGCAACCTCGCGTTCGTGGGCCTGGGGGTCGCGGGGCTCCTCGCGCAGGTCGCCGTCGCGGCGTTCTCCTCCGGCGCGCCGCGCAGCCGCGCCTTGCGCGTGGTCGGCGGCGGCGCGCTCTTCGTGCACGCGCTCTGCCTCCCCTTGCTGTTCGCGCTCCAGACGCCGCAGCTCTTTCGCGCGGCCGCCGACACCGGTCACCTCGGCGCCGAGCGCCTCTACGCGGCGGCGCCGCCGGGCAACGCCATCATCGTGCTGCGCGGCGTCGACGAGTTCATGTGCACGCGCCAGATCTCGATCGCGTCGTTCCGCAGCGATCTCCCGCCGCGCCTCGCCGTCTGCCTCAGCGGCGGCCCGAGCCCCACCACCGTGCGCAGGCTCGACGAGCGCACGCTGCTCGTGCGCCCCGACGGCGGCTTCCTCGACGCCGGGAGCAACCGCCTGCACTGGGACGGCCACGCCGCGAAGGTCGGCGAGGTGTTCCGCCACCCCGCGTTCCGCGCCGAGGTCGTCGAGGTCACGCCCGACGGCGAGCCGCTCGCGGTCACGTTTCGCTTCGATTACCCCGTCGATCACCCGGCGGGGACCTGGCTCGTCTGGCGCGGCGACCACTACGAGCGCGTGCTGATGCCGAAGATCGGCGGCGCCCTGCGGATCGTCGACGGCGCGGTCACGCCTTCGTAGGGAGCGCGTTCGCGCGCGCCCCGCCTCACAGCCCGCGCATCCACTCCTGGCGCAGCGGGATCTCGCCGGCGAGCGCGGCGTCGATCACGCCGACGATCTTGGCGCGATCGCGCGGCAGCTTGCCTGCGAGCGGCAGGTAGTTCGACGCGTGGTTGGTGCGGAACAGCGCCGCCGTCGGCCGCGCGAGATCGACCATGGTGCGCAGCTCGCGCAGCAGCGCCTCGATCCCCGGGACGGCGAACTGCCCGCGGCGCGCGAGGGTCGCGAGCGGCGTCCCCGGCACGATGGTCACCGTGAGCGCGGAGAAGAAGGCCGGATCCATCTTGGTGACGAGCTCCGCGGTGCCGCGCGCGTGCTCTTCGCTCCGATCGCCCGCGATGCCGAGCAGCGCGATCACGCTCATCGCGAGGCCGGCCGCGCGCGCCCGCTCGGCCGCCTCGACGTGCCGCGCGGCGGTGTCGCCCTTGGCGATGCGCTTGAGCACGAGGTCGTCGCCCGACTCGGGGCCGATGTAGAGGAGCGAGAGCCCCGCCTCGCGCAGCGCGCGCAGCTCCGCGTCGGACTTCGCGAGGACGTTGCGCGCCATCGCGTAGCAGGAGACGCGCTTGGCGTTCGGCAGGCGGAGCCTCACGCGCTCGAGGATCGGGAGCCAGTGCTCCTGCGGCATCACCAGCGCGTCGCCGTCGGCGACGAAGACCTTGTCGACGCGCGGCCCGAGCTGCCGGCCGGCCGCGTCGAGATCGTCGAGCACGTCTGCGAGCGCGCGCACGCGGAACGACTTCTCGCGGTACATGTCGCAGTACGTGCAGTGGTTCCACGAGCAGCCGATCGTGGTCTGCAGGATGTACGCGTCGGCCTCCGAGGGGGGGCGATAGATCCGGCCTTCGTAGCGCATGGAAGCGCTAGTTCATCCCGCAGCCGCCGCCGCCCATCCCGCAGCCGCCCATGCCGCCCATGCCGCCCATGCCGCACGCGCCGGCGCCGCACTCCATCGCCGGGGCCGAGCCGCCCGCGCGACCGACGGCGAACACCGACAGGACTTTCTCGACCTCGACGGCCTTGCACTTCGGGCAGGCTGGGCGCTCGTCGCCATAGACGAGCTCCTCGAACGGGTGCGTGCACTTCTGGCAGACGTATTCGTAGAACGGCACGGAGGTCTCCTTCGCGGCACGGCGCTGCACGAGCCGAAGCGCTCGACGCGCGCGTCGGAGCGATTCTGGTCACGCGCGCGCGTTTCGACAACCCCGCCCGCGAAATCGGCGGCTCCCGCGAGGGAGCGCGCGAAGCGGCGCGCGACGAAGCGCGAGGGTCCGCGCTAGGCAGCGCGCTTCGAAGCGTCGGCCCCCTGCCCGCCCCGCGGCGCGCGCGCCAGCCACAGCGCCACGGCGATGAAGACGGCCTGGAACGGCAGCCGCGCCCACTGCGCCGCGCGCGACACGTGCACCGCGAAGGGCTGGATGTCGTGCGTCGCCATGTAGACGTTCGCCGGGAAGACCGCGACGAACAGCGCGACCAGGCCGAACGCCGCGAGCCGACGCACGCGCGGCACCAGGAGCCCCGCGCCGCCGAGCACCTCGGCGACACCGCTCAGGTAGACGAGCGCCTCGGGGGCCGGCAGCCACGGCGGCACGATCTTCACGAAGCCTCCGGGCTGCACGAAGTGAAGCAGCCCGACCGAGACCATCGCGAGGGCGATGACCACGCGCACGGCGGATTTCGCGCGCGACTCACCGGCGGGGAGGATTTCGAGGCTCATGCGGCAGCGAGCTTACGAGCGAGCGCCCGGTTCGGATCGCCGCGCCTCGCGGGACGAGCGCGTCCGCTACGGCTTCTTCACGCGGCGAGGCTTCGTCGCCTCGACGAACGGCGCGGCCCCCTCGCGCGACGCGCGCAGCACCGGGTGCGCCTCGAGCCGCTCCTGATAGCGCAGGATGTCGTCGGGGACGGGGACCTCCTCGGTCTCGGCGATGTGCGCGGCCACGGCCGCCGAGAGATCGGCGAGCGTGATCTCGTCGCCGCAGAGGAACTTGCGCCCGTCGGCGAGCGCGCGGCCCAACACCTCCCAGGCGGTGCCGGTGCGCGCCAGCGCTTTGTCGCGCGCGGCATCGGACTTGTCCCAGAAGTACGCGCCGAGCGGATCGAGCAGGTAGTGATCGCCGACGCGATCGAAGTGCCGGGCGCGCCGCTCCTGGCCCGCGGGGAGGAGCCGCCGCGGGCCGCGCTCCTCCAGGTACTCGAGGATCGACGTCGATTCGTAGATCGGCCCCTCCTTCGACTCGAGCACCGGCATCTTGCCGAACGGGTTCAGCGCACGGAACGCGGGGGTCTTGAGCTCGCCGCCGAGGGCGTCGAGGACGCGCAGCTCGACGGAGTCGCCGCGCAACCCGATGCCGATGGCCACCTTGCGCGAGTAGGACGAGAGCGGGTGGTAGTGGAGGCGCATCGACGGATTGGACGTCGCGCGCGCGGTCCGGTCAACGAGGCGGGCGGGCGGGTTGACGGCCGCTATCCAGTTTCTACTCTCGGTGGCGGCCATGCCCTTCACGCGCGTCGAGCCGCTCGTGCACGAGCTTTCGGCCTCGTACCCGGCGCTCCGGGCGCTGCGCGATCGCCGCGCGCTCGAGCGCAGCGCGCTCTGGGCCGAGCTCCGCTCCGAGATCGAGCGTGTGCTCGGCGGGGTCGAGCGCGGCTGGCACCCCGCGACGCTCGAGGCCGCTCCGCGTGACGCGCGCGTGCGCGCCGTGGCCTGGAACATCCGCCGCGGCGCGCGCCTCGACGAGCTCGCGGAGGCCTTCGCGCGCGAGCGCGTGCTCGCCGACGCGCACGTAGTGCTCCTCAGCGAGGTCGATCTCGGCCTCGGCCGCTCCGGCAACCGCAACGTCGCGCGCGAGCTCGCCGATCGGCTCGGCATGAGCTACGCGTTCGGCACCTCGTACCTCACGCTGGAGGACGACCTCGGCGAGAACCCCGCGCGCGTCGAGAACACCACGGCGCTCGCCGGCACCGCCATCCTCTCGCGCCTGCCGATCGCGTCCGCGGTGAACGTCGAGCTCCCCGAGCTGCGCGACAAGTTCTCGTCCTCGGAGCGGCGCCTCGGCCGCAAGCGCGCGCTGATGATCGAGCTCGCGCTCGCGGGCGGCACGCTGCGCGTCGCGGCCTGCCACCTCGACTCCAACGCCTCGCCGGCGCAGCGCGCGCAGCAGCTCGAGGCCCTCCTCGCCGCGCTGCCGGGCGAGGCCGCCGCGCTCGTCGGCGGCGACCTCAACACCTCGACGTACGACCTCTCCGCGCCGCTCGCGTCGATCGGCGATCTGCTCCACAAGCTCTTCGTGCGCGGCCTCTCGCGCGCGCTCGACGACATGATGGCCCCCGAGCAGGCCTCGGAGCGCCCCGTCTTCGAGGCGCTGGAGCGCCGGGGCTTCGTGCTCGACGGCCTCAACGCGCGCACGACGCCGACGTACCAGTTCGACTTCGACGAGCCGTACACGATCGAGAAGACGCGGCGCGACGCCGGGCCCCTCGCGCTCTGGCTCGTGCGCCGGCTGCTGCGCGACCGCGCCTACAAGCTCCCCTCGCGCCTCGACTGGTTCGCCGGGCGCGGCGTGCGGCCATTGTCCGCCGCGGTGATCGCCGCGCCGCGCGCGCGCGACGGGAGCCCGCTGACGGATCACGCGGCCATCGTGTGCGACTTCGAGGTCGAGCGCGCGGGCGCGCCATGGGTGGGATCGTCGCCTCCTCCATCGAACCCCGGTTGAAACCTCATCATCCGCCACGATCTCGCCGTCCCCACGATCGTTTTCCGTGAACAAAGAATCGGACAGGCGTGGGCTTTCGCCGAGCGGTGCAGCCGGTCGATGGTCGGCG
>CAIXWQ010000129.1 GCA_903923175.1 uncultured delta proteobacterium
ACGAGAAGCTCGTCGAGGACCTGACGGCGCGGCTGGACCGCCAGCTCGACCACAACGTCCGTGACTTCCAGCAGTGGATCGACGGGCTTCTCCGAAGCGAGCAGAATCGCATCGAGGAGGCGCGCCGACGTCTACGTGTCCTCGAGACGCTGCGAGCGCGATGTTCGAGCACGCAGCGTGAGCTCGAGGAAGCCCGAGCGGCTGCGACGCGGGAGTCGAAAGCGCTGTGCTCATGAGCGCCGCAAGGGCTCGTGCGTGGCTGAGTCCATGAGGCGCCGCGCGAACCGAGGGGAAGCCCGGCGTCGTCCCGTTGGGCGACGAGTGGTTGCTCCCCAACGACCTCTCCACCGAATGCCGACGCTATCGATACGAGGTGTTCCTTGAGCGAGGAACCGAAGTCGTCTCTAGACGAGCGCCTCCGAGCCATCTCCGGTCTCCTTCAGAAGGACCGCGCGACTGCCATTAAGACGCTGCTGGAGGAGACCGGAGAGACACTAACTGACACGCAATTCGGTACGGTTATCGGCTTGGCGAATTGGACCCATCGCCCCGAGAAGGAGCGACGTCAACTCGTCAATCGCGCGCTTGGGCACGCGATGGCGTCGCGCATCGACTTCGACCCGCCTGCCCAGCAGTACGATGGGGAGCTGTACCTCAACGACGGCGGCGGGGTCTGGGAGACGTGCAATTCGTGGCTACGGGGGGCCAGCGAGCCGGTGCAGCTTCAGGCGCCACGGCTACGTCGCTCGCTTCGGCTTTGTCGCGCAGTCGAGGAAGATGGTCAGTGGACGATGGACCCGACCGTCAAGATGATCTACCGACAGCTCGGTCGTGTCGGAGAGCCCTCCGACGCCAACTCGCTCACTATCGGCGTCTGCGGATCGGTGTTCAGCGAACAGCGCACGGGCCCCTGCAGCTGCTTGGACCCTGCCGCGACTCCCTATTCGGAGGATCGGGTCGTGGGCGTCGACGAGGCGAACGGCCGGCGTGCCACCGTCGAGATTCGCCGGTGCCGTTTATGCAGCCGGCACTGGCTACACTACCGGCTCTCGAACCCGGTGAGCGCCGCGTCGCGCCGGTGGTTCCGGGGTGTCGTGTCCGCGCAGGTTGCCGCGCGCCTGGAAGCACAAGAGGCAGTCGCCGTCCTCGAAGCGCTTCCGCACTACATCGTAGCTGGCCCCTACTTCGGTCGGGCCGCCTACAGGAGCGGCCGACTCCCTCTCGACCGCTGACCCGCGTTGGTCAGGGGGAGTCGCGAGCTCTGGGGGCCGGCTACCAGGCGCCGAGAGGGAAAGGATACGGCCACGGGGACGAATCGCCGCCGCATCGGCCTCGGTTGCTGTCCGCTCCGCCCCCCGCCGAGCGTCTGCCTCCCATGGCCCGCCGCCTCTCCGACTACGAGATCGACCACGAAGACGTCCTCGACGCGCTCAAGCTCGACCGCGAGGAGCTCGCGGCGCTCACGGAGCGCTGGTTCGCGCTCGCCAAAGACGCCGCCTGGTCCGCGCTCGGCATTGGCATAGCGCTCGTGATTGGCGTGGCGATCACCGCGAGCGGCGCCTGGCTCGGCCTCCTGATTGGCGGGGCCCTGGGCTTCGGCGGTGCCTACGCGGAAGACAAGGATCAGCACGTCCTCGCGCTCGTCCTCTTTCTCGGCGCCCTCGGGGGCGTCGGCCGCGGCGTCCAGTGCGCCGTCCTCGAAGGGATCGAGTCGTTCGCCGCCGCGCTGGCTGCCGCGCTGCTCGTAGGCATCCTCGTGCTGTTCGTGCTCCGGGGCCGTCGCGTCGTCGTGCGATGGCGCGGCGGTGCGTCCACCGTGCGCCGACTTCTCCGCGACGTCGCCCGCTTCCACGACGCGATCGTGCTCGCGACGCTCCAGACCGAGCTTGCGCAACACGGCGCCGCGCCCGCTCCCTCGGCGTCGCTCCACAAGGCGCTCGCGGCCACGCGCGCGAGCTCGCTGCGCGCGCTCGCGGTGCACGGCGCGCTACGCGCTCACGTCGGCGTTCTCCGGCGGGCGTCGGTGGATCCCGCCGGGCGCTTCTTGCCCGGGAGCGCCGATCGCGTCGCCCGCGAGGCGCAGCAGTGCGCCGAAGTGCTGGCGCGCGAGCTCGAAGCCCTCGCCACCGCGCGGCTGGAGCTCGACGCCGACGCTCGCGTGCGGGCCTGAGCGCTCGAGCCAGCGCCGGCTGTCCGATCTGACCCACTCGCCGCGTCTCCGTCTCCGAGGAGCCCGTTCATGCCCACCATCCGCATCAGCACCCCGTACGCCCTGCTTGGTCACCGGCTCGCCGTCGCGCTCGGCGCGCGCGGCTTCGAAGTGGAGGTCGTCGCGGTCGAGCAGGTCGAGAGCTTCCGCCTCGTCCACCGGGCCAGCGTCTCGTCCGAGGCGCTCGTCGGGCTCCTCGAGGCGCTCGATCCGTTCACCCCGTTGCCTACGGCGGGCGAGCCCGAGGGGGCCGACATCGAGCTCTTTCTCGGGGACTCGACCCGCCTCGCGCAGGTGCGCGTCGACGTCGTCGCGGAGGGGGACGGGTTCGCCGAGCAGGCCCGCGAGGAGCTGGCGCGCTTCGGGTTCGGCGCTGTCGCGGCCCGCGAGCGCGTGGTGACGGCGTGCGCTCTGCGCCATGGCGACGGCTCCGCGTTCGCGCGGCAGCTGGTGCGCTGGTGGGCCAAGGGGCTCGGGATCGCCGTGTCGGAGAGCAGCGCGCCGATCGACGACGACCA
>CAIXWQ010000130.1 GCA_903923175.1 uncultured delta proteobacterium
CGCTCGTCGGCCTCCTCGCGGGTGATGACCAGCAGGTCTCGATCGCGCGCGGCGCGCGAGCCGACGCGGCACGTGTAGACCTGGAGCGGCACGCTCCCCCAGACGGTAGCGACCCGAGCGGTCGACGTCACGGATTCGCGTCGGCACGCGCGGGCGAACGCGCTAGAACGACACGCCCACGCCCGCCGACACGCGCCGCTCGCCCACGAACGCCCACTCCGCGAACAGATCGAACCCGGCGCCTGGGCGCAGCGAGGCGCCGGTCGCGAGCTGGAAGTGGTAGCGATCGCCGCCGGTCGCCGAGGCGCCGTCGACGTTCCAGAACACCGGGCCGCCGAAGACACGCGCCGACGCGAACGGCGTGAGCGGGCCGAACGACTTGCCGATCGTGAGCCCCACGCGCGCGAGATCGATCGCGGTGAGCGGCACCTTGTCCGCGCCCGTCGAGAGCAGCGCGACCGACGCGACCGACGAGGTCGGCGTGTCACGCAGGTGCGTGTGCGTGCGGCCGACGGCGAAGCCGTAGGTGAACAGCACGAACGGCGCGCGCTTCTTCTCGTCGGCGAGGCGATACGAGAAGCCCGCCGCCGCGACCCAGCCGGGATCGACGGTGTGCGCGACGCCGCCGACGGTGAGCGTGCCGTCGAGGATGGCGCCGCCGCCGACCTGCAGCACGAACCGATCGCC
This sequence comes from uncultured delta proteobacterium, assembly GCA_903923175.1. Lineage (GTDB taxonomy): Bacteria > Myxococcota_A > Polyangia > Polyangiales > JADJMO01 > CAIXWQ01. Next base: position 688 of record CAIXWQ010000130.1, read on the forward strand.
GAACGCGCGCTCGAGCGAGACGCTCAGCGAGCGCTCGCGAAAATCGACGTCGTGGCCGCCGAGCAGCAGCGTGGTGCCGACGGTGCCGACCGCGGCCGCCGCGTGCCACCGGGGCGGTACCTCGTACGAGCCGTGGCCGTCACAGCTGGTGATCAAGCCCGTCGGACCGACGGGCGGCGAGAGGCCTCAGGCGCGCGCTTCGCGCAGATCGACCGTGAGCGTCACGGCGAAGGCGGCGAGCGCGACGGCGGAGGCGACCGAGGCGACGGAGGCGGCGCCGGAGAGCACGAGGGCGGGCTTGCGCATCGGGGCTTCGATGAGCCGAGCGCCCGCCGGGATTCGCCGCACGCGCCTCACCCCTTGCGAAAGACGAGCGAGAGGTTGTTCGCGGGCATCTCGACGATCTCTTCGAGCGCGAACCCCTTGGCGCGCGCGGCCGACTCGACCGCCTCGAGATCGCGCACCCCCCAGGCCGGATCGCGCGCGCGCAGCGAGGCGTCGAACGCGGCGTTGCTCGGCGCGGTGTGCGCGCCGCTGCGCCGGTACGGGCCGTAGGTGAACAGCACGCCGCCGCGCGGGAGGATCGCCGAGGCCCCCTCGACGAGCGCCTCGGTCGCGCGCCAGGGCGAGATGTGAATCATGTTGATGCACACGACCGCGTCGGCGCGCGTGAGCGGCCACGGGGCCTGCGTCGCCTCGAGCGCGAGCGCCGGGAGCACGTTGGCGAGCCCGCCGTGCGCGCGCCAGGCGTCGATGCTCGCGCGCGCCGCGGCGTCGGGATCGCTCGGCACCCAGATGACGGAGGGGAGGTGCTCGGCGAACCAGACCGCGTGCTCGCCGCTGCCGCTCGCGATCTCGAGCACGCGCGCCCCGGCGGGGACCACGCGCGCGAGCACCTCGAGGATCGGCCCACGGTTGCGCGCGGTCGACGGCGAGAACATGCGAGGGTCGGTCACCCTCGTTTGGTAGCACGAGGTCGCGCGCGCGCGCTCGACGAAGCCCGGCGCGATATCGTAGCCGCATGCAGCTCCGCTATGCCCCGCCCGCGAACGACGAACAGCTCCGCGCCTACCTCGCGCTCGGCTTCCAGTCGCTGGTCGGCACCCCGTTGCCCGAAGAGCCGGCCTTCGTCGAGGCGTGGATGGCCCGCACGCTCCCGTTCGGGCGGGCGCGCGTCATGACGGAAGCGAACGGGACGGGCGAGGTGCTCGCCGGGCTCATCGATCTGGATCTCGCCGTGTTCTTCGGCGGCCGCAGCGTGCCGATGGCCGGCGTGAGCTTCGTCGCGACGGCGCCCGAGCACCGCGGCCGGGACGTCGCCGGCACGATGATGCGCGCGTTCGTCCGCGAGGCGCACGCGCGCGGCGCGCCGCTCTCCGGGCTGTTCCCCGCGGCCAACGCGCTCTACCGCGGCGTCGGCTACGGCCTCGCCGGCTTCTACGGCACCTTCCGGCTGCCGCTCGCGGCGATCCGCGCGCGGCCGGGCGCGTTGCGCGTGCGCCGCGCCGAAGCGCGCGATCACGCGGCGATCCACGCGCTCTACCGCGCGCGCGCGGAGCACGCGAACGGCATGCTCGATCGCGGCCCGTGGGTCTGGCGGCGCATCCTCGATCCGATCCGCGGCGGACCGGCGTACGTGTACGTCGTCGAGCCCGAGCCGGGCGCGCCGCTCGAGGGCTACGTCTCGTTCACGCAAGCGCCGCTCACCGGCGGCCAGCTCGGCTACGAGCTGCACGTCCTCGACGTCTGCGCCTCGACCGGCCGCGGGCACCAGGCGCTGCTCGGGCTGCTCGGCGCGCACCGCTCGGTGGTCGCGTCGGCCACGCTGCGCGTCGCGCCGGCCGATCCGCTGATCGCGCTCCTCGACGAGCAGCCGCGCAACGGCGTCGAGACGCGCTTCGACTGGATGCTGCGCGTGACCCACCTCGAGGCGGCGTTCGCCGCGCGCGGCTTCCCCGCCGGCGTGCGCGGCGCGCTCCACCTCGACGTCGTCGACGACGTGGTGCCCGAGAACGCCGGCCGGTGGATGGTGGAGCTCGAGGGCGGCGAGGCGCGCGCGAGGCGCGGCGGCGAGGGGCTCCTGCAGCTCTCCGTGCGCGCGCTCGCCACGCTCTACGCCGGCTATCAGTCGCCCTGGGACCTCGCGCGCGCGGCCGCGCTCAGGGGCGACGACGCCTCGCTCGCGCTCGCCGCGGAGGCGTTCCGCGGGCCGATGCCGTTCCTCACGGACATGTTCTGAGGCGCGGCCGCGAGCGGATTCACTGCGCGACGAGCCGCCACCACAGGCCGAGCGTCGTGGTGTAGCCCGCGACCGAGCCCGAGATCTTCCCGTCGGCGTCGAGGAAGTAGATGGTCGGGTACCCCTGCACGGCGAGCGCGCGCGGCACCGACTCGTCGCCGAGCAGCACTGGGTACTTCGTCGGGTGCGCGGCGACGTAGCGCCTCACCTCGTCGGGGTGCTCGTAGCCGGTCGCGATGGAGATCACGCGGGCGCGGTCGCCGACCAGCGCGCGGACCCACTCGATGTTCTGCGACTCGGCCTTGCAGACGCCGCACCAGGTTGCCCACACGTAGAGGAGCGTCTTCTTGCCGGGCTTCGCGCCGCCGGCGCCGCTGACGTCGGCCAGCGTGGCGGGCGCGCCGTCGAGCGTCGTCAGACGCAGCGCGGGCGCGGCGCCGCGCACGTGGTGACGGGTCTGCCACGCGGAGATCGCCAGCACGACGAGCGCGAAGCCGAGCAGCTCGACCCCCCAGCGGAACGCGCGGCGCTCGCGGTAGAGCTGGGAGATGCGGGCGAGCAAGGGGCGCATGCGCGTGAGAGCCGGGCGCGACGCGGTTGGATGCGCCGACGCCCGCAGCTTGCCCCGGCCTCCCCGCCGGCGCGAGCCCGCGCACCGAAAGCGGCTACCCTCGCTCGTCATGGAGCTGCTCCGCACCCCCGACGCGCGCTTCGAATCGCTCCCCGATTTCCCCTGGACGCCGCGGTACGTCGAGCTCGCGCTCGAGGCCGATCCCGGGCGCGTGCGCATGGCCTACGTCGAGGACGGCCCCGCCGACGCGGCGCCGGTGCTCTGCCTGCACGGCGAGCCGTCTTGGAGCTTCCTGTACCGCAAGATGATCCCCGCGCTGGCCGCCGCGGGGCACCGCGTGATCGCCCCCGACCTGATCGGCTTCGGTCGCTCGGACAAGCCCGCCGCGCGCGCCGACTACACCTATCAGCGCCACATGGACTGGCTGACGGCCTTCCTCGTCGCGCTCGATCTGCGCGCGATCACGCTGGTCTGCCAGGACTGGGGCGGCCTGCTCGGGCTGCGGCTCGCGGCCGAGAACGAGGCTCGCTTCGCGCGCATCGTCGCCGCCAACACCTTCCTGCCGACCGGCGATCAGCAGATGCCCGAGTCGTTCCTGCAGTGGCGCGCGTTCTCGCAGACGGTGCCCGAGATGCCGATCGGCGGCATCGTCGCGCGCGGCTGCACGAGCGAGCTTTCGCCCGAGGTCGTCGCCGCCTACGACGCGCCGTTCCCCGACGAACGGTACAAGGAAGGCGCGCGCCAGTTCCCCGCGCTGGTCCCCGCGAGCCCCGACGACCCCGCGACGCCGGCGAACCGCCGCGCCTGGGAGGTGCTGCAGCGCTGGGACAAGCCGTTCCTGACGGCGTTCTCCGATCGCGATCCGATCACGCGCGGCGGCGATCGCGTGATGCAGGCGATGATCCCGGGCACCAAGGGGCGCGCGCACGCGACCATCAAGGGGGCCGGCCACTTCCTGCAGGAGGACCGCGGCCCCGAGCTCGCCGCGATGGTGAACGCGTTCATCGCCGCGAACCCCTGAGGCGCACGCCTCGTCGCCGCGAACGCCGTCGCTTGCTGGGCCAGGGCCGCGGCCGCGCGCTAGTCAGCGTCGATGGCCTCCCGGGAGAGCGACGAGGTCGTCGTGGTCGGCGCGCGACACCGGCCGCTCCGCGACGCCTACCACTGGCTGCTGCGCATCCCGTGGTGGGGGCTCGTGCTGGTCATCGTCGCGAGCTTCCTCTCGCTCAACGTGCTCTTCGCGCTCGGCTACGCGCGCGTCGGCGGCGTCATGGGCGTGCGGCCAGGGCTGCTGCGCGACGACTTCTTCTTCTCGGTGCAGACCATGGGGACCATCGGCTACGGCGCGATGTACCCCGCGAGCGACGGCGCGCACTCGCTGGTGGTCGCCGAGTCGGTCGTCTCGCTCATCTTCACCGCGCTCTCGACCGGGATCGTCTTCGCGCGCTTCTCGCGCTCGATCTCGCGCGTGATCTTCTCCACGCGCGTCTGCATCTCGCCCATGAACGGCGTGCCGACGCTCGCCTTCCGCATCGGCAACGATCGCGCGAGCACGATCTTCGAGGCGATCGTGCGCGTGTCGCTCATCCGCACCGAGCGCACCGCCGAGGGGGTCGTCTTCTACCGGCTCGTCGATCTCGTGCTCTCGCGCGAGCGCTCGCCGGCGCTGGCCCGCTCGTGGACGGTGCTGCACCCGATCACGCCCGAGAGCCCGCTCTTCGGCATGTCACCGACGTCGTGCAAGCTGCAGGAGGTCGAGCTGGTCGCGACCGTGGTCGGCACCGACGACACCTCGCTGCAGCCGGTGCACGCGCGCCACCGCTACCTCGCGGCCGATCTCGTCTGGGGCGCGCGCCTCGCCGACGTGCTCCGCGAGCTCCCCGACGGCCGGCTCGAGCTCGACGTGCGCAAGTTCGATGCGATCGCGCCGAGCGAGAAGACCGAGGCGTTCCCGTACGGCGCGTGAGGCTTCAGGGCGCGAGCTCGGGCGGCCGCGCGCCCACGAGCTGGCCGGCGTCGATCTTCAGCACGTACTCGCGCGTCTTGTCGTGCGCGGCGCCGCCGCCCGCCGCGACCGGCGTGAAGCTCCACGCCTCGCGCACGCGCAGCCCCGTGTCGGTGCCGTCGATGGTCGC
>CAIXWQ010000131.1 GCA_903923175.1 uncultured delta proteobacterium
CGACGCGGCAGACGCGGCCGACGCGGCAGACGCGCGGGCGTGACCGCGTGGGTCATCGCGCGCGTCCGCGCGGCCCCTCGCGCGCTGCGCGGTCGTGCTAGGAGTACGAGCGGGGGAGGGCCGGCCCGAGGAACTCCCGCGACGTTTCTCGGTTGACTGTACACTCCACCTTGCGCAACCCACCCGCCGGGGCGACGCCGTCGCGCTCGCGGCTGCCGCTACGCCCGTAGCATCGACGACTCGCCCGTGCTCGCCGACGAGAACGCCCCCACCGAAGCCCGCATCGAGGTCGCGCAGGCGGCGGATGCCCTCCGCTACACCATCCTCGTGATCACCCGCGACGGGGCGTTCACGTACGTGTGTCCGGGCTCGGGCACCGTCAGCGTCGGCCGCGGCGCCGACGCCGACATCCGCATCGACGACGTGAAGGCCTCGCGCCGCCACGCCATCGTGCACGTCGGCGAGGCGCACCAGCCCTGCGCGATCGAGGACTGCGGCAGCCTCAACTCCACGCGCCTCGGCGAGCGCACCCTGGCCGCCCGCGAGCGCGCGGAGTTCGGCGTCGGCGAGCGGGTCACCATCGGCACGACCACGCTCATCCTGCAGCGCGGCACGCGCGACGCGCCGCCGCAGCGCCTGCGCGACCCGCACGCCTTCCGCGCGCGGACCGACGCCGAGCACGCGCGCGCCGACCGCGACCACACGAACTTCGGCCTGCTCCGCGTCGAGCTCGATCCGCGCAGCAGCGTCGCGTCGGCGGCCGGCGCCGTCGATCTCGCGCGCAAGCAGCGCCTCGAGCGCACCTTCGACGACTGCCTGCGCGCGGGCGACGTCGTCGGCACCGTCGGCCCCGATCACTTCGGCGTGCTCTTGCCCGCGACGACGCCCGAGGTGGTCGAGGGGCTCGCCGGGCAGCTGCGGCGCGAGCTCAACGAGCGCGGGTTCGTGCACGTGATGCACGTGGCCTTCTTCCCGCGCGAGAGCCAGATCGGCCTGCGCGCCGCCGACGCCGAGGCGCTCATCGAGGACGCGCCGCGACCGCGGAGCGTGAGCAGCGAGGGGGGCTTCGAGCGCCGCATGGCGCCGATGATCGAGCGGATCGCGAGGGGGGAGATCAACGTCCTCATCCTCGGCGAGACCGGCGTCGGCAAAGAGGTGATGTCGCGCGCGATCCACGAGGGCTCGCCCCGCGCGAAGAAGCCGCTCGTCTGCCTCAACTGCGCGGCGCTCTCCGAGTCGCTCCTCGAGAGCGAGCTGTTCGGCCACGAGAAGGGGGCCTTCACCGGCGCCACGCAGGCCAAGCCCGGATTGCTCGAGTCGGCCGAGGGGGGCTCGGTGTTCCTCGACGAGGTCGGCGAGATGCCGCTGTCGCTCCAGGCGAAGCTGCTGCGTGTCCTCGAGCAGCGCGAGGTGCTGCGCGTCGGCTCGCTGCGGCCGCGGCCGATCGACGTGCGGTTCATCGCCGCCACCAACCGCGATCTCGGCGCCGAGATCCTCGCCGGGCGCTTCCGCCAGGACCTCTACTTCCGGCTCGACGGCATCGCGCTCTCGATCCCTCCGCTGCGCGAGCGCCTCGACGAGCTCGAGCCCCTCGCCCTCGCGTTCATCGAGCAGGCCTGCGCGCGCACCAAGCGGCCGACCACGCCGCGCCTGGCAGAGAGCGCGCTCGAGGCGATGCGCGCCTACGCGTGGCCCGGCAACATCCGCGAGCTGCGCAACGTGATGGAGCGCGCGGTGCTCCTCTGCGCGGGCGACACCATCACGCTCGACGTGCTGCCGGCGCAGCTCGTCGCCGCGTCGCCGAGCGCGTCGTTCGGCAGGCCGATGGCGCGGCCGGCGCGGGCGCCGAACGCGGCGAACGCGCCGAGCGCCCTGAACACGGCGAGCGCGCCGAATCCCGATCGCATCGAGACCGGCCTCGGTCGCCCCGCCGACGAGCGCGAGCGCATCGTCGCGGCGCTCGCCGCCTGCAGCGGCAACCAGACCAACGCCGCCAAGCTCCTCGGCGTCTCGCGCCGCACGCTGATCTCGCGGATCGAGGAGTTCGACCTCCCGCGCCCGCGCAAGCGCGGCGAGCCGGACGAGCCGTAGCCCGACGCGCACCCCGAGCGGCCGTCGCCCCGATGGCGCGACCGTTGTGCAACCGGTTGTGCAAGCGCCTCGACGCGTTGTGCAACGCGTTGTGCAAGCGCTTGCACAACGCGCGATCCGTCGAGAATTAGCGGCATTTTACGTTGGCCCTGCAGTTGCTCCACGGCTGGGCATGCCGCAGCCCAAGTCCGCCTCCCGCTCCGCCCTCTCCGCGCTCTCGTCCGCGCTCCTCGCGTCCCTCTGCCTCGCCGGCTGCGCGGCTACGGCCGACACGACCGGCGCGGCCGGCGGAAACGCGAGCGAGGAGCCCGTCGGCCAGCAGCAGGAGGCGTGGGACAGCCAGGACGGCAACCCGACCCACGCGACGCACTCGTACCTGACCGAGTACGCGATCGATCAGCTCAAGGCGCAGTACCCCGAGCTGCAGACCTACCGCGCGCAGATCGTCGACGGCGCCAACCGCGAGCTGCACGAGCTGCCGATCACCTCGGGCGGCACGACCTACGGCACGCTCGCCGAGCAGGAGGCGCTCCGCGTCGAGGCGGTCGGCACCAACTGGGCCTGCAACCACCCCGAGTACATGTGGGGCCACGCGAAGGCCGCGTACAAGGCGGGCAACAAGTCGAAGGCCTGGTGGTACACCGGCATCGTCCTGCACTGGGTCGAGGACATGGGCGTCCCGGCGCACGCGTTCCACGTGATCCACCAGGGGACGCTCACCCAGAAGGACAACTTCGAGCTCCTCGGCCTGCAGAACTGGGCGCCGACCTTCTCGATCAACGCGGCCAACCCGGGCTACGCGTCGCCCGCCGACTACATGCAGTGGGACGGCAACTGGGCGGCGAGCGACTTCTACGCGACGTGGCCCGGCGTCACCTACACGCGCACGTTCTTCTCGAGCTCGTGGCTCTGGGCCTCGAGCAAGGAAGGCAACTTCGTGAAGGCGCGCGAGGGGCGCACCGCCACCGCGGCGACGTGGGCGCTGCAGTCCGCCGTCACGCACATCGCGCTCCCCTGATTGGCTCCGCGCGCGACGCGCGACGCGCGACGCGCGACGCGCGGCGTGCGATCTGCGGCCCGGCCTCGAACCCTCGAGCGCCGGGCCTTCTCGCGTCTACTGCCCGTGCTCGCGCGCGTACTTCTCGCAGAAGGCGAGCGCGGCCGGGCGCGCGCGCGCCGGCGCGTTCACCACGTCGTGCCCGGTGACACCGCCGTTGACCGACCAGCTCGCGACCGCGAACGTCCGGTCGACGCCGATCTCGTAGAAGTCGACGAGCGCGGGCAGCCACTCGCTCGAGAGCGACACGTACTCGGCGCGCGCGAGCGTCAGCGTGCACATGATCAGGAGCCCGTCGCCCTGCGCGTGCGCGATGCGCCGATCGTTGAGCCCGACCGGATCGACGATGACGCGCTCGCCGAAGTAGCGCGCCGCGCCGGCGCCGTCGGCGATCACGGGCGCCGTGCGCGGCGCGTGCAGCGCGATGAGGCGCGAGGGGGCCGTGTGCAGCAGCGCGATGTCGGCGCAGTGATCGCCGTAGCTCGCCCGCGCGCGAACGAACGGCGCGGCGCCGACGCCGACCAGCACGAGCGCCAAGGCCGCCGCGGTCGGCACCGGGCCGAGCGAGGGGCGCCGCGCGGCGAGCGCGCCGACGCCGAGGCCGACGAACGGCGCGAGCAGCACGCTGAACGGGTAGAAGTACCGCTCGGCGGCGAACAGCACGTGCCGCCCGACCAGGTGCGTGACCGCGATCGCGAGGCACGGGAGGATGGCCGAGGCGAGCAGCCCGAGCCCCACCAGGCGCGGCCGCCTCGCCCAGCGCAGCGTCGCGGCCCCGCCGAGCAGCACGAGTCCGGCGATCGCGACGAACGCTGGGAGCCCCGCGCCGAGGACGATCTTGCGCGACAGGTAGGCGAGCCCCGCGAGCAGCCCGCCGTGCGCCTTCACGTAGAAGGTGTTGGGGAGCGGGTAGTCGGCGACGACGAGATCGAAGAGCCCCCAGAGCGCGAGGAGCAGCGCGCCCGGCGCGACGACGCGCACGGCGTCCTGCACCCCCTCGCGCCGCGACGGCGCCGCGAGCAGCGCGACCAGCGCCGCGAGGCCGATGACCACCACCGCCTCGGGGCGCGTGAACGCCGCGAGGCCGAAGGCGAGCCCCGCCGGCCACGCGCGCTCCTCGGCCATCGCGACCCACCCCCACGCGAGGCAGGCCGAGGTGAGCGTGACCTCCATCCCGCTCACGGCGCTGAAGGCGAACCCCGAGCCGAGCAGCGTCGCCGCGATGGCGACCAGCGGGGCAGCGCGGTCGTCGCTCAGCCGCCGCACGACGCGCGCGAAGCCGAGCGCCGTGGCGACCGCGAACAGGAGCGACAGCAGCTTGGTCGCGTGCACGACGCCGCCCGGCCAGAAGCGCCCGAGCAGCGCGATCGGCGTCTCGGTCAACACCCAGAACGGGCTCGAGAAGCCGACCTCGGCGACGCCGGGGTTGTAGGTCGGGCGCCCGTCGCGCAGCAGCCCGCGCGCGTAGACCTCGTGGATCCACGCGTCGTCGAGCGGGAACTCGCTCCGCGCCTCGGCGCGCGCGCCGAGCTGCACGAACGCGAGCCACACGAGCGCCGCGCAGCCGACCGCGACCGCCAGCGCGACGAGGGGCTCGGCGCGCCGGGCGTGCGGGGGGCTCTCGGGGCTCATGCCGCGATGGAATCGATCGTCGCCACGCGTGGCAAGCGCGAAGCCGCGCGGCCCGCCGTTTTCGGCGAGCGCGCGCGCCAGCTCAGAAGAAGACCTGCCCCTGCACCGTGAACGTGAGCCCGTGCACGGTCGTCGTGCTGGTGCCGGCAGGGGTCTTGGTCTCCGTCCAACCGAGCTCGCTCTTCACGTTCGTCTGGTGCTTGCGCGCCCAGAAGTTCACCCCGCCCTTGACCGCGAGGTAGTCGAGCTTCGAGTCCTTCGCCTTCCACCACTCGCCCGCGACGATCGGCTCGAACCACGCGTAGCGGAAGCCCGCCTCGGCGAACGCGCCGTTGCCGGTCGAGGCCGAGCCGGCCCCCTGGTCGATGTGCGAGAACTGCCCCTTGGCGAGGATCTCCATGTCGCCCGGCAGCGGATGCTCGAGGAAGACGTCGGCCGACAAGGCCGCGTAGTCGGCGACCTCGTTCGTGCCGGCGACGCGCACCGCGTGGTGCTGGTAGTCGGCGCCGACGCCGAAGCTGAGCATGGGCTTGTCGGCGAAGTAGATGCCGCCGAGGAAGAGCCGATCCTCGCTGCCGAGGACGTTGACGCGCAGCTGGCCGGTGAAGCGCGGCAGCCCCTTCTCGTTCAGCGGCGCGGGGGCGGGGGTCACGCCGGCCGGCAGCGCCGGGCCGCGCACGCCTTCGAACACGCCGAGGCGGTAGTGCAGCACGTCGCCGAAGAGCAGGCCGCGCGCGAGGATGCCGGTGTCGCGCAGCACCTTCCCCGCGCCGGCCGGGTAGCGGATGACGTTCAGGTGGTAGTCGAGCCCGTGCAGGCCGGCGGCCCCCTCGAGCGCGTGGTGCGAGAAGGGGACGAGCAGCAGGCCGGTGTCGAGCGTGAAGGCGCGGTCGGGCGACCAGCTCATCACCGCGTCCTGCACGTACATCGACGTGTCCCAGACGCCGTTCTTCCCCCAGTTGGGCTGATCCGTGTCGACGAAGAACGAGATCTCCTTGCTGACCTTGCCGAACACGAACAGCCGCGCGCGCCGCAGGAAGAAGTCGGTCGACAGGTGCCCGTCGGGCGAGGCGTCCTTCGCCATCTGCATCTGCGGCTGGAGCAGGATGGCGACGTCGAGCGAGACGTCCTTCTCCTTGTCGTTCAGCACGTTGACGGCGCCGGCTTGCGTCGTCGCGAGCGTCAGCACCAGCGCGCAGGCGCTCCCCGCAACAAGCCCGGTCCGCTTCATGATGAATGGCCTCCCCTGTCTCTCGCGCGCGCTTCGCGGCGATGACGTTGAAGTTCGGCCACGAGGCCCCCGGCCACTAGAGGGCCCGGGGGTATTTCATCCATCTTCCCGCGCGCGCGCGCCCAGCCGTGCAGCGCGTCGAACGCCGGCGCTCGAACCGCTCAGCCGCCGAAGTCGCAGCTGCCGCCGGGGCAGCCGGCGGGCACCGTGATCTTGGGCGCGCCCGCCAGCACCGAAGCGACGAACGCGCGGATCTGCTCGCGCGCGGCCTTGCCGGCCGGCGTGTCCTGCGCGGCGAAGCCGTGGATGTCGAGCGGGTTGGCCGCCGTGACGCGGAACTGCGTGAGCGCGCTCGCGTCGATGGCCTCGGTCGCCGTGGGCACGCCGGCGATCGGCACGATCACCGCGCCGAGCTGCACCGCGCCGACGGTCAGCGCCACGTTCTCGGAGCCGATGTTCGGCAGCACCGGATCGCCGATGCTCTCCTGCACCAGGAAGGTCGTCTTGCGCCCCGCGAGCGCCTCTTTCCAGACGCCGCCGTCGATGTCGTCCCAGTTCGTCTGGCTCATGAACATCGCCTGCAGCAGGCTGATGTCGTTGCCGTACGGGCCGACCACGAAGGCCTCGATCGAGGCGTAGAGGCTCGACTCGGCGATGAAGTGCGTCCAGCCGGCGCCCGGCACGTTGAGCACCGCGGCGCGCACGTCGGGGCTCGCGCTGGTGAACACGAGCCCCATCGTGCCGCCGAGCGAGCCGCCGGCCCAGATGGGGACCTTGCCGTCGGGGCGTCGGCCCGCGACGGGGTTCGGCGCGCCGCCGAGCGTCGCGGCGGAGAGGGCGTCCGCGATCGCGCCCGGCATCGCCGCCTGGATGGCCGAGCCGTCGGTGACGGCCTGCATCAGCCACGCGGTCGACAGGTACGACGCCGAGATCATGTGCTTCAGCCCGAAGAACGTCGGGAGCACCGTGTCGTCGGTCCAGCCGTAGAACGAGATTCCCACTTTGGCGATCCCGGTCGACGCGAGCTCCTCGTCGAAGGCCGAGTCGTGGAAATTCCCGCCGGTGCCGTGGCCGTACATGATGAACGGGTAGTCGCCGGCGCCCTTCGGGATCTCGACGCGGAACGGCGCGTCGCGCGTGCCGCTCGCGAGCGGCAGCCCCTTGTCGTCGAGCGTGAGCCCGGTGGTCGACACGAACGACGGCAGCCCCGAGAGGTGCCCCTCGACCACCAGCGCGGCCGAGCCGGTGCCGGGGGTCACGACGTCGATGCTCACCTGCGTCTTGCCGCCGGTGACCGCCGCGCGCGCGGCGTCGCGCATCGCCTTGAGCCGGCGCGTGCCGTCCTCGGTCGAGCGCGTGGTGAAGTCCCAGACGCGCAGCACGTGGCTCGCGTCGACCCCCGCCTTGGCGAGGAGCGCGCGCGCCGGCGCGTGGTGCCCGCGCAGATCGGCCTCGGCCTGCGAGTCGGGCTCGTCGAGGCCGAGCGCGACGCGCGTCGAGCGCTCCGCGGGGATCCCGCCGCCCCCCTCGGCGTGCAGCGCGTCGGTCACGATCACGAGGTACTCGGCGTTCGCCTCGAGGACCCGGCGCGGCGTCGCCACCAGCAGCGCGCGCGAGGGCTCGTCCTTGCTCGGGAACTGCTCGACCCGCAGCGCCACCGCCTCGCCCGAGTGCGGCAGGCCCGGCTCGGCGAGGAAGAGCTGCACCGCCTCGGCCGGCGGCGGATCGAGCGGCGTGCCGAAGCCGGTGATCAGCGGCGAGAGGCGCGAGAAGCCGTCGGCGCGGTTCAGCGACGTGGCGTCGTCTTCCGTGTTGAGCGAGTCGAGCTTCACCGAGACGCGCACGCCCGTCGGCGAGCTCGGATCGAGGCGCGTGAACGCGCTCGAAGGGAAGGGGAGCAGGCACGCCGTCGGGTCCATGTCGTCGTCGCACGCCGCCGTCCGCGGCGCGCGCGCGCCCGCCAGCCGATCGGGCGCCGTGTAGGTCGGCTTGGAGCAGCCGAGCGCGACGACCAGGACGAGCAGAAGCGTCCAGAGGCAGAGCCGGAAAAGGGAGCGAAGAGGACGCTTCATCGGTGCGACGAGGATACACGCCGCCGATCGCCCTCCCCGCATTCGCGGCGCCTCCGCGAGCACGCCGTGCCCGGCGACAGCTCGGCGCTGCGCGCCCGCACAAAGCGCTCGAGCCCGCGCCGGCCCTCGGTGAGGGCGCGGACGCGGGCTCGATTCACCGCCGATTCAGGCCGGGATGCGCGCTACTTGATGCCGCCGCACTTGTACGGCGTGCCGCCGCCGCCGCACGTCGCGGGGCTCGCACATGTGCCGCAGTTCAGCACATTGCCGCAGCCGTCCCCGATCTGGCCGCACTCCGCGCCGAAGGCCGCGCACGTCGTCGGCGTGCAGACGCCGCCGTCGCAGGCCGGGCAGCTGAGCAGCCCGCCGCAGCCGTCGCCCTGCGGGCCGCACTTGCCCGCGCACGTCAGCGGCTTGCACGTCGGCACGCCGCACTTGCCCGAGACGCCGCCGCCGCCGCACGTCGCCGGCGCCGCGCAGGCGCCGCAGCTCAGCACGTTGCCGCAGCCGTCGCCGGCCGAGCCGCAGTCGATCCCCTGCGACGCGCAGGTCTTGGGCGCGCAGCTCGCGGAGCCGCACACCCCCGGCATGCCGCCGCCGCCGCAGGTCAGCGGCGCGACGCAGGTGCCGCAGTCGAGCGCGTTGCCGCAGCCGTCGCCGGTGGAGCCGCAGCTGAGGCCGAGGGCCGCGCAGGTCTTCGGCGTGCAGTTGCCGGCGCCGCACTTGCCCGGCGTGCCGCCGCCGCCGCAGGTCGAAGGCGCCGCGCAGGTGCCGCAGACCAGCGCGTTGCCGCAGCCGTCGCCGGTGGAGCCGCAGTCGATCCCCTGCGCCGAGCACGTCTTGGGCGTGCAGGTCGCCGAGCCGCACTTGCCCGGGGTGCCGCTGCCGCCGCACGACGCCGGCGCCGCGCAGGTGCCGCAGCTGAGCGCGTGGCCGCAGCCGTCGCCGGTGGAGCCGCAGGTGTAGCCCTGCGCCGCGCAGCTCGACGGCGTGCAGCTCCCGGAGCCGCACTTGCCGGGGGTGCCGCCGCCGCCGCAGGTCGCGGGCGAGGTGCAGCCGCCGCAGAAGATCACGTTGCCGCAGCCGTCGCCCGTCGAGCCGCACTCGACGCCGAGCGTCGCGCACGTCTTGGGCGTGCAGCTCGCCGCGCCGCACTTGCCGGGCGTGCCCGCGCCGCCGCACGTCGTCGGCAGCGTGCAGGTGCCGCAGGCGAGCACGTTGCCGCAGCCGTCGCCGGTGGTGCCGCAGTCGATCCCCTGCGCCGCGCAGGTGGTCGGGTGGCAGGTCGCCGAGCCGCACTTGCCGGGGGTGCCGCCGCCGCCGCAGGTCGTCCCCGTCGCGCAGCTGCCGCAGTTCAGGATGTTGCCGCAGCCGTCGCCGGTGGAGCCGCAGCTGTAGCCCTGCGCCGCGCAGCTCGACGGCGTGCAGGAGAACGAGCCGCACTTGCCGGCGACGCCGCCGCCGCCGCAGGTGCCGGTGGTGCACGTGCCGCAGGCGAGGATGCCGCCGCAGCCGTCGGCCGCCTGGCCGCACTGGACCCCTTGGCTCGCGCACGTCTGCGGCACGCAGGCGGGGGGCGGCGGGGTGCTGGTGTCGTCGCAGACGCGCGACGAGAGATCGAAGATCAGGAACTCGAGCGCCTTCTCCTGCGGCGACATCGTGGTCGTCGTGCAGCCGGCCGGGAAGCCCGAGCCGGTCGTGTCACCCGACGAGACGTGGATGTCGGTCATCACCATCTTGCCGCACTGCGAGGCGGCCGCGACGCCGATCGGCGCGTTGAACGAGAGGTACTCGCTCGCCTTGGGCACCGCCGCCCAGCCCGCGCCGCCGGCGTACGAGTCGAAGACGTACGTCGAGGGGGCGGCCCCGCCCGTCTTCGCGGTGACGTACTCGGTCAGCGCCGACGAGACGAGCGAGGCGACGCTGTGGCGCCCGTCGCTCACGTTGAAGCGCCCGTAGGTCGTCGCGCCGCCCACGTTCAAGAGCCACTGGGCGAGCAGATCGCCCTTGGGCAGGCTCGTGTTGATGTAGTCGAGGATGGTGTTCGAGCAGCTGCCGCCCGCGCTGTTGCACGAGTACAGGTAGTGCGCGGAGTCGCGGTTCCAGTTCGCGAGGCCGCTCCACGGCGAGGCGCCCTGCGCGACCCAGTAGTAGTGGTAGTGCGAGGCGAAGACGCGCCCGCCGTTGTTCACGTAGCTCTGCATCGCCGCGAGCGCCGCGGTGCCCTTGTTGCCCGGCCACGAGTAGCTGCCGCTCGTGTCGTAGTAGGTCTTCGCCGGATCGCCGTACTCGGCCCCCTCGCAGCCGAGGAGGACCATGTCGTAGTTGGCGAGCTTCGAAGCCGCGGTCGAGCCGTTGCCCCACAGCGTGTACGTGTCGGGGAACCAGGTGCCGGTCGACTGGTAGTAGTACGTCGCCGAGTTCACGGCGCCGACGGACGCCCACGGGTAGCCGCCGTACATGTTCACCCGCCCGGTCGCCGTGGGATCGGTGAACTCCGCGTCGTCGAGGCCGATCTTGCGCAGGATGCACTCGAGCGGGTCGGCGCCGCCGGTCGCCATGGCGATCTTCGGGATGTCGCCCTCGCTCTTGTTGCGCGGGAAGCGCGTGAGCGTCGTCGCCACCACCGTGTTGCCGCACTTCGCGGTGGTCACGGTGATCTGGCGGCGCCACTTGCCGGTCTGGATGACGACCGGGACGTTGGTGCCGACCGGCATGTTGGCGAGCGTGAACGAGCCGTCGACGCCGGTGGTCGTGGTGACCAGCGGGTAGCCCGAGAGCGCGTCCGCGCACTTGTCGCAGGTCGCGCCCGAGGTGAGCGGCTGCACCGTGCCGTTCGGCACGTAGACGAAGACGTTCGGCAGCGGGTTCTTGCCGGCGGGGTCGTAGACGACGCCGCTGATCGAGGTCGTGCCGCCGCCCGCGCAGGTGGTCTGCTTGCACGCGAGGTTCACGCACGGCGGGGGCAGATAGCCGCACACGCTCGGCGTGCCGCCGCCGCCGCAGGTGTTCGGCGAGGAGCAGGTGCCGCAGTTCGCGATGATGCCGCCGCAGCCGTCGGCGACCGCGCCGCAGTTCGCGCCGAGGGTCGCGCAGGTCTTCGGCACGCACGGGGGCGGGGCCCAGCAGACGCTCGGCGTGCCGCCGCCGCCGCAGATCGAGCCCGAGGCGCAGGCGCCGCAGTTGACGACGCCGCCGCAGCCGTCGCCGACCGAGCCGCAGTTGGCGCCGAGGCTCGCGCACGTCTTCGGCACGCACGCCGCCGGCGCGCCGCCGCACTGGTTCGCCACGCCGCCGCCGCCGCACACGTTGGGCGCCGTGCAGGAGCCGCAGTTGACGATGCCGCCGCAACCGTCGCCGACCGAGCCGCAGTTGGCGCCGAGCGCCGCGCACGTCTTGGGCGTGCAGGTCGGCGTGCCGCCGCCGCAGACGCTCGGCGTGCCGCCGCCGCCGCACACCGCGGGCGCCGTGCAGGTGCCGCAGCTCGCGATGACGCCGCCGCAGCCGTCGCCGACCGAGCCGCAGTTGGCGCCGAGGCTCGCGCACGTCTTGGGCACGCACGGAGGCGGCGCGCCGCCGCAGACGTTCGCCACGCCGCCGCCGCCGCACACGTCGCCGGGCTTGGTGCAGGTGCCGCAGCTCGCGATGACGCCGCCGCAGCCGTCGCCGACCGAGCCGCACGTCGCGCCGAGATCGGCGCACGTCCGCGGCTTGCACGACATCACGCCGCCGCAGACGTTCGCGGTGCCGCCGCCGCCGCAGACCTCGCCGGCGACCGAGCAGGTGCCGCAGTCGATGAGGTTGCCGCAGCCGTCGCCCGCCTTGCCGCAGGTGGCGCCGAGCGCGGCGCAGGTCTTCGGGACGCACGCGGGCGGCGCGCCGCCGCACACGTTGGAGACGCCGCCGCCGCCGCACACGTCGCCGGGCTTGCTGCAGGTGCCGCAGCTGATGATGCCGCCGCAGCCGTCGCCCGCCGAGCCGCAGTTGGCGCCCAGATCCGAGCACGTCTTGGGCGTGCACTTCGGCGTGCCGCCGCCGCAGACGTTCGGCGTGCCGCCGCCGCCGCAGATGTCGCCCGCGCTCGCGCACTTGCCGCAGTCGACGATGCCGCCGCAGCCGTCGGCCACGGGGCCGCAGTTCACGCCGAGCGCCGCGCACGTCTTGGGCGTGCAGACCCCCGCGTCGCCGCCGAGCGGCGTGCCGCAGGTGTTCGCGACGCCGCCGCCGCCGCAGGTCGCGCCGCCGGTGCAGGTGCCGCAGTCGATCAGGGTGCCGCAGCCGTCGCCCTGCTTGCCGCACGTCGCGCCGAGATCGGCGCAGGTGCGGGGCACGCAGGTGGTGCCGCAGACGTTGGGCTTCAGCGCGCCGCAGACGTCGACGCCGCTGCAGGTGCCGCAGTCGAGGATGTTGCCGCAGCCGTCGGTCGCCTTGCCGCAGTTGGCGCCGAGCGCCATGCAGGTCTTCGGCACGCAGCCGCCGCCGGGGCCCGTGTCGAGATCGAAGCTGCCGGTGTCGTCACCGTCGCCGCCGCCGTCGTCGGTCGCGGCGTCGCCGAGCGTGCTGCGCCCGTCGACCCCGGTTCCGGAACACGCGACGAGCGCGAAGCAGGCGAACGCGAACCACACCAAGAAGGCGGCACGACGCATGGAGACTCCGTCGGGGTGAAGGCGCCCGCGGACGGAGAGGTCCCGTTCGCAGTTAAGACCCGAGGCGCTTCATTAGCACCCCCCGCGCCATCTGCGTCGGTGTGTGCGGCGCCGGAATCGTCGCCGTTCCCGGCTGGACGGATGCGTCGGTGCGTCACCTCCGCGTGACACGTCCTTTCGACGTGTCGCGCGTCGGCGCGCGCGCATCGGCAATTCCGTCAGCGCTCGCCCGCGCGCTCCGGCTCGCTCCCGCCGCTCGCGCTCGCGCCGGCGCGCTCGAGCGCCCCGCGGATCGCCGCGAGCAGCTGCGCGGGCGCGATCGGCTTCTCCACGAGCGGGGCGTCGAGCGCCGCCGCGCCGCGCGCGTCGAGGACGTCGGCCGCGTAGCCGCTCATGAACAGCGCGGGCTGCCCGGGCACGATCGTGCGGATCCGCGCGAGCGCGTCGCGGCCGTTGAGCTGCGGCATCAGCAGGTCGGTCAGCACCAGATCGAACCGGAGCCCCTCGGCGAACACGCGCACCGCCTCCGCGCCATCGCGCGCGAGCTCCACCCGGTAGCCCGCGTTGCCGAGCAGCCTGAGCAGCGCGCCGCGAACCGCCGCGTCGTCCTCGACGAGCAGGATCGACTCGCCGCGCCCGCTCCTGCGCAGCGGCGGGCGTCGCTCCGGCTCGAGCTCGCGGCGCAAGAGCAGCGGGAGATCCACCTCGAACACGGTGCCTCCGTCGGCGGCCGCGTGCACCTGCACCAGCCCGCGGTGCTGCGTGACGATGCCGTACACGATCGAGAGGCCGAGCCCGGTGCCGCGCCCCTTCTCCTTGGTGGTGAAGAAGGGCTCGAAGATGCGCGGCAGCAGCTCCTCGGGGATCCCCTCGCCGGTGTCGCGCACCGAGAGGCGAGCGTAGGGCGCGCCGTCGATCGTCCGGGTCTCGGTCGCGACGACGAGCGTGCCGCCGACCGGCATCGCGTCGCGGGCGTTGGTCGCGAGGTTCACGATGACCTGCTGCAGCTGCGCGGCGTCGGCCTCGACGATCAGCGGACGCTCGAAGATCACGGTCTCGAGCGAGACGTCCTCGCCGATGATCCGGACGAGGAACTTGCGCGTCTGCTCCACCACGCGGTTCAGGTCGATCGGCTTCGGCTCGATCGCCTGCTTGCGCCCGAAGGCGAGCAGCCCACGCGTCAGCTCCGCGGCGCGCCCGGCGGCGTCGAGCAGCTCGTCGGCGCACTCGAGGTCTCCGGCCCGCTCGAGCGAGTCGCGCAGGATGGTCCCGAACCCCACGATGGCCTGCAGCATGTTGTTGAAGTCGTGCGCGACGCCGCCGGCGAGCAGGCCGAGCGCCTCCATCTTCTGCGACTGCCGCAGCTGCTCCTGGCTCTTGCGCAGCGCGGCCTCCGCCTGCAGCTGCGCCGAGACGTCGCGCAAGATCACCAGCACGTGCGGCGTGCCGTCGACCACGATGGCCGAGACGTGGACGTCCATGTCGAACTCGGTGCCGTCGCGCCGTCGCCCACGGGTGCGGTAGCTCGACGCGGCGGCGTGGCCGTCGCTGCGGATCTGCACGTTCTCGCGGATGCGCGCGTGCTCGCTCGGCGCGATGAACTCCAGGATCGAGCGGCCGCTCAGCGCCTCGTCGTCGGGCACGCCGAACAGCGCTCGGTAGCTGTGGTTCGCCGCCACGTGCACCCCGCGGAGCGACACGCCCACCGCGTCGCGCGAGGCCTCGAAGATCGCGCGAAACCGCTCCTCGCTCGCGCGCGCCTCCGCCTCTGCGCGCGTGCGCACCGCGAGCTCCTCGCCGAGGCGCGCGTTCGCCGCCACCAGCTCGGTCGTGCGCTCGAGCACGCGCTGCTCGAGCTCGGACTTGGCGCGCCGCAGCTCCGACGCCGACGCCTCGAGCTGCGTGTACGCCCGCCGGAGCCGCGTCTCGCCGCGGATCTCGTGCTGGAGCAGCAGCGCCGCGTGCCGGAAGAACATGGTCAGGTGTGGCTGCAGCTCGCGCGCGGTGATCTGCACCGCCTCGATCTTCAGCACGCCGACCGTCTCGCCGGCGGCCACCAGCGGGTACGCCCAGGTCGCGGCGGCCCCCTGATCGTGCACCGACGGCGCGCTCAGCCGCGTGTCGGCCAGCGCGCGCTCGACCTCGACGAGCTCGCCGCGCTCGAACGCCTGGCGCACCAGCGGATCGTCGACCCCGCGCAGCGCGTCGGGCTGCGCGTCGGGCTGCGCTTCGAGGGCCACGCCCGCGTCGAGCCCGGCCCGCGCGCTCAGCGTCGCGCGCCCGCCGAAGACGTCGGCGCGGTGGAGCCCGTCCTCGTCGCGGTAGTACAGCTCCACGTTCGCGCCGCCGACGTGGTCCACCACGCAGCGCAGGAGCGAGTCGACGGTCTGCTCGAGGTTCGCGGCGTCGCCGAGGCGCGCCATCATGTGGCTCAGCAGCTGGAGCTGCGCCTTCTCGCGCCCGAGCTGCGCGAGGCGGTCTTCCAGCCGCGCGCGCTCCGTGTCGGGCGGCGGGCCGCTCATCGGGCGACCTCGCGCAGATCGGTCGTCGCGCGGGCGCGCGCGAGGGCGTCGCCGAGCGCAGCCTCGAGCGGCTCGAGCGGGGCGCGCGCCCAGCGCAGCGGGAGATCGGCGTCGCGCGCCGCGCGCTCGGCGGCCGCGTGGAAGTCGGAGGAGCACGGCGTCTCGAGCGCGAGCAGGTAGCGCCGGTCGACGTGGAAGATCTCGCGCAGCACGGAGAGCTTCGGCCCGAACGTGCGCGGCATCGCGCGCGGCCAGTCGCGCGCCCAGCGCTCGAGCAGGAAGTAGGCGCCGTCGGCGAGCGCGTCGTGGTAGCGCCCTTCACCGAGCAGCTGCGCGACGCAGTTGTCGCCCGCGAGCCGGATCGCGCCGCGCCGGGCGACGAGCGCGTCGAGGCCGGGGGAGCACGCGCCGTAGCCCACCAGCACGCACGGGCGCGGCGCGCCGCCGAGCGCGGCCTCGAGCGCGCGGGCGAGCGCGGGAGGGTCGTCGTGGAGCGCGGCGCCGAGCAGCCTGGTCTCGACGATCCAGCCGTTGCGCGCGATCAGCGCGTCGATCTCGGCCCGGAGGATCCCGCACCCGACGAGCGCGACCCGCGGCCCCGCGGCCGTCACGGCCGCGCGATTCGCCCGAGCTCGAAGGCCGCGTCGAGCATCGCGCGCACGTTCGCCTCGGGGATCCCGAAGGGCATCAGCACGGTGCCGAACATGAACCGACCGCCCGGCATCCCGGCGGCGACGATGCGCGTGACCTCCGCGCGGATGGTCGCCGGCGCATCGTCGATGAGCCGGATGTCGTTGATGACGCCGGCGCACAGCGCGCGATCGCCCACCGCGCGCTTCGCGGCGGCGACGTCGTCCTCGGGGCCGAGGTAGAAGGCGCCGACGCCGGTGCGCGCCTGCACGAGATCGAGCACCGGGCCGAGGCGCGCGCCGCCGCCGTAGTACACGACGCCCGCCGTGCCGCCGGGGGCGAGATCACGCTCGACCCACGGGAGTACGAGATCACGAACGAGCGGGTAGGGGAGGAAGTCGGTGCTGCCGAACGGGCTCGCGTAGAGGAGCACGTCGACCCCCTCGGCGCGGTACAGCTCGAGCTCTCGCTGCACGAGCAGCGAGCACTTCGCGAGCAGCTCGTCGCGCACGTCGGCCGGCCCGGAGAGCAGGAGCCCCATCCAGCGCTCCATGCCCATCGCCAGCGCCGGCAGCGTCGTCGAGGCGGTCACGTACGCGCAGATCGGGTGCTTGCCGGCGGCCTCGCGCCGCAGGATCCGCAGGCAGCGCAGCGGCTCGGCCAGCGCCGGGTGCGTCGAGAGATCGCGCGGGATCTCGAGCCTCGCGACGTCGTCGAACGACTGCAGCGGGTGGCGCGCCACGTTGGGCGGGCCGTCCTCGGCGAAGACGATCTCCGCGTCGCCGAGCAGCTCCGCCTCCTTGCCGACGTAGAAGAGCGACCAGAGGTTGTCGTAGCCGAAGCGCGCGCGCATCCGCAGCTGCCCCTCGGCCACGCGCTCGCCGCTCGCGTAGTACGCGCGCAGCGGCACGCCGAGCTCGCGCGCGCCCTGATCGAGCAGGTTGCAGAAGACCGGGATGCGGTCTGCGGGGCGCCCCTCGAGCGCGGCGTGGAGCCGCTCGACCGCCGTCGTCATGGCGACACCTCGCGGATGAGAGCCTGGATGACCTGCGCGGCGCGCAGGCCGTTCTCGGCCCAGGCGTCGGCCTCGACCACGCGGTACAGGTCCGGGTCGAAGCGGTAGGGCGCGCCGCCCACCGCCAGCTTGATCCGCCCTTCGAGCCCACGCGCGCGCAGCAGGCGCCGCACCGCGCGCGCGCCGTGCTCGCCGCGCGCGGTGTGCACCATCATCGAGGAGACGCCGATGACCTGCGCGCCCCTCGCGACGGCCTCGTCGACGAAGCGCTCGGGCGCGACGTTCAGCCCGAGATCGACGACGTCGATCAGGTGCGCCTTCAGGCAGCCGATGACCACGCGCTTGCCGAGCCCGTGGAAGTCGCCCTGCGCGTTGCCGATCACGACGCGCCCCACGATCTCGGGCCCGCGCTGGAACCGCGAGATCATCGCTTCGGTGATCTCCGCGGCGATCTGCGCGGCCATGAAGTGCTGCGCGAGGCTCCCGCCCACCGCCGGGCCGAGCTCGCCGATCACGCGATCGATGCTCGGCACGACGATCTCGAACACGACCTGCTCCGGCGTCATGCCGCGCGCGATCGCCTCCTCGACGACCTGCAGCGCCCGCGCGCGGTCGGTGTCGAAGATGGCTTCGCAGTACGCTTGGATGGCGGCGCGCACGGAGTCCTCGGCCGTCGCGGGCGCCGGCGGATCGGCGGGGCGCGGGTAGAATCTCGCGCACGAGTGCATGCGACGATCCATCCGACTTCTGCGCCGGATTCCTCGACTTCCGACGCGAACCCGCCGCGTCATCGCAGCTCGACGGTGGGCGCCTCGCGACGAAGCCCTCGCGCGCTCGCGCAGACGGTGCGGCGCGCGCAGATCGCGTGCGCCGCGCGGTTGGACGCGCGCGTCCGGAAGAGCGAGAGGCATGTGCGTGAACCCAGCCAAACGTTTGGTCGCAGTCGTCTCGGTCGCGCTCGCGTTCGCGCCCTCGTCGTGCGCGGTGGCCGGGGCGACCGACGACGTCGTCGACGCGCCCGCCACCAGCGACGACGCCTCCGACGCTCTCGGTGAGGTCCTCGACGACGCGCCGCTCTCCGACGCGTCGCCAGGCGATGCCGCTCCAGGCGACGCCGCCCCCAGCGACGCAGCCCCGAGCGATGCGCCTCCGAGCGACGGCGCGCCGACCGAGCCCGACGTCGACACGATCGCGTGGGCGACCGGCACGAGCGTCGGCAACGGCATCGCCTCCAAGGACACGCAGAACCCCACCGGCCAGAGCGCCGCGATCATCTACGCCGGCTACGGCTCCACGCTCGCCGGCGCCGAGGCGTGGACCACCGCGCTCTACCGCGCGACGCTCCGCGATCGCGGCGTGCGCTACCTGTGGGCCGTGCAGGGCCCGATCGACGTGCAGTACACGGCGAAGGAGATCGGCAACACCAAGCTCGCCGCCGCGCTCGTCCCCAAGGTCTCCGCCTCGACCAAGTTCGTGCTCGTCCTCGGCCACTCCAGCGGCAGCTACGTCGCGCACGAGCTGCTCGGGATGCTCGGCGGCGGCAGCGACCCCGCCTCCGTCACCGCGGGGCGCGTCGTGTACTTCGACCTCGACGGCGCGATCGGCGGGCTCACGACGGCGATGGTGACGCGCCTGCGCAAGGCCTACTTCGTCGGCGGGTACGACTCGACGATCGCGACCACCTCGCCCAACGACGTGACCATGCGCTCGGCCGGCACCAGCTACGGCGCCAACGGCAGCTACTACCAGCTCGCGGCGACCGGCTCCGGCTGCCTCGCCACCGCCATCTGGTGCCTGCACATGACCGTCGTGACCACCAAGCCGCACAACCTGAGCGCGGCCGACACCACCAACGACTACGCCGATTTCGTCGGCCGGCCGGTCGCGCGCGCGTTCCTCGACGACAACGCGGTCGCGGCCGGGCTGCTGCCGTAGGGCCTCGCGGCCGTGCGCGGCGCGGGAGCCGCGCGAGACGCGAAGGGCGCGCGTAACGAGCGCGACCTTCGCGTGACCTACTCGCGTCCTCGATTCGGCCCGCGCATCGTACGCTCGACGTCGCCGCGATCCTCGCGCGACGTCGCCGATGCAGCGCCGCTCGAGAGAGCCCGCACCTCGCGGTCAGGTCGTCGCCATGTCGCTCAAGTACGCAGTCCAGCCGATCTCGCCGAACCACTACGTGCTCCCGAAGCTCGCGGGGATGAACATCGAGGTCCACGCCTTCCTCTCCGAGGCGCTGTACGAAGCGACCGACGAGGCCCTCTGGGCGCAGGCCGCGGCCGGCGCGTCGTACGAAGGCGTCGTCGGCTGCTACCTGATGCCCGACACGCACGTCGGCTTCGGCGTGCCGGTCGGCTGCGTCGTCGTGACCGACGGCGTGATTCTGCAGGCCGGCTCGGGCTACGACATCTCCTGCGGCGTGCTCTACATGAAGGTGCCGGGGCTCTCGGCCGAGCAGGTGCGCGGCAAGCACGAGCGCGAGCGCTGGATCCACGAGGTCGAGCGGCGCGTCGCCACCGGCGTGGGCTCGGATCGGCCGAAGCTCATGCCGAAGTTCTCGTCGAAGAAGGCCGAGGAGCTGCTGCGCTACGGCGCCAAGGCGCTCGGCGTGCGCGCGGAGCTCTGCGAGCGGCAGTACATCCCCGTCCCCGACGACCTCGATCTGCACGCCATCGAGCGCGCGTACGACAAGGTCGTGCCGCAGCTCGGCAGCGTCGGCGGCGGCAACCACTTCATCGAGATGCAGGTCGACCGCGACGACGGCTCGGTCTGGGTGATGGTCCACTGCGGCAGCCGCGGCTACGGCTGGCAGACGGCGAACCACTACTTCTACGAAGGGGCCCGCGCGCGCGGCCTGCCTTCGCAGAAGCGCGAGTCGTCGTGGCTCTACGCCGACGAGCCGCTCGGGCAGGCGTACTGGGCGCACCACAACAGCGCGGCGAACTTCGCCGTCGCCAACCGCCACATCATCGTCGGCGGCATCCAGCAGGCGCTCGGCGAGGTCTTCGGCGTGCAGGGCGAGGTCTACTACGAGATCAGCCACAACCTCGTGCAGCAGGAGACCATCAGCCTCCCCGACGGCACGACCCAGCGCGGCTTCGTGCACCGCAAGGGGGCGACGCGCGCGTTCCCCGCGGGGCACCCCGATCTCGTCGGCACGGCGTGGTCGGAGACCGGCCACCCGTGCCTGATCCCGGGCTCGATGTACGCGGGCGCGGCGATCCTCTTCGCGCTGCCGGGCGCGTGGCAGTCGGGCTGCAGCGTCAACCACGGCTCGGGGCGCCTGCTCGCGCGCGGCGCGGCCAAGCGCACGCTCGAGCGCAAGCAGGACGAGATCGACGCGGAGATGCGCGGCGTGAAGCGCACGTTCGGTTCGCCCGGCGGCGCGCGCGTCGAGATCGAGGGGATCGTCGGCAACACCAAGCACACGCCGCTCGACGAGTGCGGGCACGTGTACAAGGACCTCGACGAGGTGCTCGCGGTGCTCGAGGCCGAGGGGATCGCCAAGGTCGCCCACCGGCTCTACCCGGTGGCGAACATGAAGGGGATGGACTGATCCGGCGCGCTGCGGCGCGCACGCCGCCGCGGCGCGTCCATTGCTTCGTGCCACGGCATGCGCTGGGCGAGCTGCGGGGAGGCCGAGCTCTTCGCGACGCTCGAAAGCGGCCGTGGTGGCCTCGCGAGCGCCGAGGCGCGCGCGCCTGGAACGTGACGGCGCCAACGAGCTGAGGCCGAAGGCGCGGCGCGGGGCGCTCCTCTCTCTGCTCGACCGCCTGCGCAACCCGCTGGTGGCGGTGCTGCTGGGAGCGAGCACGCTCGCGGGGCTGCTCGGCGACGTCCGCAGCGCCGTGATCGTGACGCTCGTGCTCTGCCTCTCGATCGCGATCGACTACGTGCAGGAGCACCGCGCCGGCTCGGCGATGGATCGGCTGCGCGCCACCGTCGCGCACCGCGCGACAGTTCTGCGCGACGGCGCGGCGACCGAGCTCCCCTCGCGCGAGCTCGTCGCGGGCGACGTCATCGAGCTCACCGCGGGGGATCTCGTCCCCGCCGACGCGCGCGTGGTCGAGAGCCACGGGCTGCAGCTCGTCCAGGCGTCGCTGACGGGCGAGCCGTACCCGGTCGAGAAGTCGGCGCGGCTCGCGCCGCTCGAGCCCACGAGCGAAGGCCCCGCGGCGCTCTCGGAGATCGAGTGCGTCGTGCTTGCCGGCACGACCGTCGTCGCGGGGAGCGGCGCGGCCGTCGTCACGGCCACCGGCGCGGCCACCGCGTTCGGCGCGACCGCGCACGCGATGGAGGCGCCCGCGCCGCTGCGCGAGTTCGAGCGGGGCACGCGCGATTTCGGCCGCATGCTGGTGCGCTTCACGATCGCGCTCGTGCTGTTCGTGCTGCTCGTGAACGGCCTCGCGGGGCGCCCCGTGCTCGAGTCGTTCCTGTTCGCGCTGGCGCTCGCGGTCGGGCTCACCCCCGAGCTGCTGCCGATGGTGATCTCCGTCACGCTCGCGCGCGGCGCGCAGCGCATGGCGGGGCACAAGGTGATCGTGAAGCGGCTCACCGCCATCCACGAGCTCGGCAGCATGGACGTGCTGTGCACCGACAAGACCGGCACGCTCACCGAGGCCAAGGTGCGCGTCGCGGCGAGCCTCGACGTACGCGGGGCGCAGAGCGCGCGGGTCCTCCGGCTCGCCACCGTCAACGCGCGCCTGCAGTCCGGGCTGCGCACCCCCATCGACGAGGCCATCCTGAGCGCGGCGAGCGAAAGCGCGGGCGAAGACGCGCGCCTGCGCAAGCTCGACGAGCTCCCGTTCGGCTTCGAGCGGCGGCGGGTGTCGGTGCTGGTGGAGGGGCTCTCGGACCCGCGCGCGCACGCGCTCGACGCCTCGGCCGGCCCGACGCTGGTCGTGAAGGGGGCCGCCGACGAGGTCTTGCAGGTCTGCACCCAGGTGCGCGTCGACGACGCGCTGCTCCCGCTCGACGCCGCGCGTCTGGCCGAGGCGCGCGCGCTCGTCTCCGCGCACGCGGCCGAGGGGATGCGCACCATCCTGGTGGCGAGCCGCGCGCTGCCGAGCGGCACCCGCGAGGTGACCGTCGAGGACGAGCGCGACCTCGTGCTCGAAGGCGTGCTGGCGCTCGTCGATCCGCCCAAGCTCGGCGCCGACGAGGCGATCGCCGCGCTGCGGGCGCGCGGCGTGACGGTGAAGGTCGTCACCGGCGATCACGAGCTCGTCGCGCTGCACGTCGCGCAGGCGATCGGGCTGCTCGGCGCGACGGGGTCTGCCGTCGCCGGCGCTTGCGCCGTACCAGAAGGCGCCGTCGTGATCGGGCGCGAGCTCGAGGCGATGGACGAGGACGCGCTGCGGGCCCGCGTGGAGACCGCGACGCTCTTCTGCCGCGTCACGCCGGTGCAGAAGCAGCGCGTGATCCTCGCCCTGCGCGCCCGCGGCCACGTGGTCGGCTACCTCGGCGACGGCATCAACGACGCCCCCTCGCTGCGCGCCGCCGACGTCGGCATCTCGGTCGACGGGGCGGTCGACGTCGCGCGCGAGGCGGCCGATCTGATCCTGCTCGAGCACGATCTGCGCGTGCTGCTCGACGGCGTGCTCGAGGGGCGCCGCACCTTCGCGAACGTCCGGAAATACGTGCTCATGGCGACGAGCTCGAACTTCGGCAACATGTTCAGCATGGCGCTCGCCACGACGGTGATCCCGTTCCTGCCGATGCTGCCGTCGCAGATCCTGCTGAACAACCTGCTCTACGACGTCTCCGAGATCGCCATCCCGCTCGACGAGGTCGACCCCGAGGCCCTCGCGCAGCCGCACCGCTGGGACAACGCCTTCCTGCGCCGGTACATGCTGCTCCTCGGCCCGGTGAGCTCGATCTTCGACGGCCTCACGTTCTACGTGCTGCTCCACTTCATGCACGCGTCGCCCGAGCTGTTCCGGACGGGCTGGTTCGTCGAGTCGCTCGCCTCGCAGGTGCTCGTCATCTTCGTCATCCGCACGCGGCGGAGCCCGTTCCGGAGCCGGCCGCACCTGGCCCTGGTCGCGACCTCCCTCGGGGTCGTCGCGCTGGCGCTCGTCCTGCCGTACCTGCCGCTCGCCTGGCACCTTTCGTTCACACCCCTCCCCCTACGCGCGTTGGCGCCGATCGCGGGGCTGGTCGCGGCGTACCTGGTCGTCGCCGAGGGGGCGAAGCGGCTTTTCTATGCGTATCAGGAGCGCTTCGAGCGCCGAGCGAGGCCGGGCTGAGCGCACCACCCGGGCCGCCGTTGGACGCGCGACCGCGCCCTCGCACCTCGGCACCGGGATTGCTCATGGGCGGCCGGAGGTTCCTCGTGGCAGAATCCGTGATCATGGCGCAGAGCTCGAGAGTCGCTGGACGTGCGTGGCACGCGTACGCGCGGGTGATCTTCGCCGTCGGCCTGGCCGTCGCGGCGGGCGGGTGCATCGTGCGCGCGGAGCCGGCCGAATACGCCGACGAGGACTACGACGGCGACGGCTACTACGTCGACGGCGCCTACGCCGACGTCTACGCCGCGCCGACCTACGCCTACGGCGGCGTGAACTACTACTGGCACAACGACTACTGGTGGTACCGCCACGGCGACCGCTGGGTCATCCTGCACACCGAGCCGCGTGGGCTCTATCGCTACCGCACCGAGCGCTGGGGTCACCGCGGCTCGTACGGCGGCGTCGCCGGCCGCGCGCGCCCCTACCACCCCGCCCCCGCGAACCGCGCGCCG
>CAIXWQ010000132.1 GCA_903923175.1 uncultured delta proteobacterium
CTCGCCCGGCCTCCGCCGCCCGCATCGCCACGCGGCGCTCGCCGCCGCCGCCGCGCTCGTGGTCGCCGCGAGCGCCTCGGACGCACCGGCGGCCACCGGCTTCCAGTGCGGGCCGGGCGGCGCCGCCGATCTCTCCGCCAAGCGCTGCACCTGCCCGGCGGGGAAGGTCGAGAGCACCGACAAGAAGGGGATCTCGCACTGCGTCGACGCGCCCAAGGCGGCGACGCCCCCGAACCCGAGCGGGTCGGGCGCGCCCAGGTCGAGCGCCCCCGCGCCAGCCCCGGCCTCGAAGTGCCCCGCCGACATGGTCGCGAACCCGGCGGGCACGTTCCAGATCCCGGCGCGCAGCGATCCGTCGCGCGTCGCGGCGTTCTGCCTCGACAAGACCGAGGTCACCGTCGACGCCTTCGAGCGGTGCACGACGGCGGGGAAATGCACCGAGCCCGACGCGTACGTCGCGCAGAACCCCGATCCGAAGTCGCGCATCGCGTGCAACTGGAAGAACCCCGGCCGCGGCGATCACCCGGTGAACTGCGTCGATCTCACGCAGGCGAGCGCGTACTGCGTCTACGCGGGCAAGCGCCTGCCGACCGAGGACGAGTGGGAGTGGGCGGCGCGCGGCGGCGACGAAGCGCGCACCTATCCGTGGGGGTTCGATCTCCCCACCGCGAAGCACGCGAACGTGTGCGGCGCCGAGTGCGCGGCGAGCGCGAAGGCCAAGCTCGGACTCGACTTCACGGCGATGCCCGGCGTCACCGACGCGTTCCCCGAGACGGCCCCGGCGGGCAGCTTCACCGGCGGCGCGTCGCGCTGGGGGGCGCTCGATCTCGCCGGCAACGTGAACGAGCTGACGTCGAGCAACTTCCAGGGCGGCAGCGCCAACGTGTCGGTCCGCGGCGGCGCGTGGGACGCGTATCAGTACGCCTCGCTGTTCACGACCCAGCGCCGCGGCTTCCCGCCGACGCTGCGCAACGCCACCATCGGCTTCCGCTGCGCCCGCACGCCGTAGCGCGACCGCCGCCGGCGATCGCGAAGCCCGCTATGCTCGGCCGAGCGCCATGCCCGAGATCGTCACGCTGAGCTTCGGCAAGTACTGGCTCGACGCCGACGGGATCCTCCGCGGCGTCGCCGACGAAGGCGTGGAGCACACGCTCGCGCAGGCGCAGGAGCAGCTCGCCCTGCAGCGCACCATGGGCGGCGGACGCGCGCGCCCGCTGCTGATGGACATCCGCGGCGCGCGCGCGCTGACGCGCGAGGCGCGGGCGTTCTACGCGAGCCCGGTGGCCGCGGAGGTCTTCAACGCGACCGCGCTGCTGATCTCGTCGCCGCTGAGCCGCGCGCTGGGCAATTTCTTCCTCGGGCTCAACAAGCCGCACATGCCGACGCGCCTGTTCACCTCCGAGGCGGAGGCCCTCGCCTGGCTCCGGGAGTCGCTGTGAACGAGGCCGAGCTGATCGACGGCCTCGTCGCCGTCCGGGCCCGCGTGCGCGCCGCGCGCGCGGAGGTCCCTCCGCCGTTCGTCGGGGTGCTCGACGGCCTCGCGAGCGATCTCGATCGGCTGGTCGCGAGCGCGGAGTCGCTCGGCGAGGCGCGCCGCGAGGAGCACCTGCGGCTCGACGAGATCGGCGACGTGCTCTTCTCGCTCGCCGCGCTCGATTTCGAGAAGCGCGCGTCGCTGCGCCTGGACGACGGGCGCTACGACGGCCTCGCGGCCACGGTGAACATGCTGAGCGAGGAGCTCGCGGCGTCGCGCGACGCGCTGGCCGAGCAGAACCGCGAGCTCGCGCGCGCGAGGGACGCCGCCGAGGACGCGACGCGCGCCAAGAGCCAGTTCCTCGCCAACATGAGCCACGAGATCCGCACGCCGCTCACCGCGTTGCTCGGCTTCGCCGAGCTGCTGGTCGATCCGGCGGTCTCGACCAGCGAGCGGCTGAACTACGCGCTCGTGATCCGCCGCAACGGCGAGCACCTGCTCGACCTCATCAACGATCTGCTCGACCTGTCGCGGATCGAGGCGGGCAAGCTCACGATCGAGGCGGTCGAGGCCTCCCTCCCGCACGTGCTCTCGGACGTCGCCTCGCTGATGCGCGTGCGCGCGGCCGATCGCGGCCTCGATTTCGGGGTGCACCTGCTGACGCCGATCCCCGCGACGATGCGTACGGATCCCACGCGCGTCCGCCAGATCCTGCTCAACCTGGTGGGCAACGCGGTGAAGTTCACGCGCAAGGGGAGCGTGCACGTGCTGGTGCGCCACGAGCCGCGCGTGACGCCGCCGCGCCTCGCCATCGACGTCGTCGACACCGGCATCGGCATGAGCGCGGAGCAGACGGCTCGGCTCTTCCAGCCGTTCCAGCAGGCCGATCCGTCGATGAGCCGGCGCTACGGAGGCACGGGGCTCGGCCTCGCGATCAGCAAGGCGATCGCGGAGCTGCTGGGCGGCACGCTCGCCGTGCGCAGCGCGCTCGACCAGGGGAGCACGTTCACGCTGACCTTGCCGGCCCTCGTGGCGGAGGGGGCGGCGCTCGTCCGCTCGCTCACCGAGCTCGCGAGCGACCCGCGCGACGCGCGCGCCGCGACGCCCGGGGCGCAGGGGGCCCTGCGCGGAAGCGTGCTGCTCGCCGAGGACGGCCCCGACAACCAGCTGCTGCTCTGCGCGCTGCTCCGGAGGCTCGGGCTCGAGGTGCGCGTCGCCGAGAACGGCCGCGCGGCGGTGGATCTGGCGCGAGAGGCGGAGCGCGCGGGCGAGCGCTTCGACGTCGTGCTGATGGACATGCAGATGCCGGTGCTCGATGGCTACCAGGCGACCACCGAGCTGCGGCTCGGCGGGTACGAAGGGCCGATCGTGGCCCTCACGGCGCACGCGATGGTGGGCGAGCGCGAGCGCTGTCTCGCCGCCGGGTGCGACGACTACGTCTCGAAGCCGGTCGAGCGCGCGCTGCTCACGCGCGCGATCGCGCGTCGGCTGCCGGGGGCCGTACCGCCGAGCGAGACGAGCGCGGCCGTCGTCGGCGCGCAGGTCGCGCCGCTCTTCAGTCGCTACGAGCGCGACCCGGCGCTCGCTGCGCTGGTCGGGCGCTTCGTCACCGCGCTCCCCGCGCGCGTCGACGAGCTGCGCGCGCTCGCCGGAGCTGCGCGCGACGCCGATCGCGAGCCGCTCGAGCGCCTGCTGCACCAGCTCAAGGGGGCCGCCGGCAGCTACGGCTTCCCCGAGCTCAGCGAGATCGCGGCCGCGGTCGAGCGCGCCCTGCACGCGGGGGCCTCGCCGCTCGAGGCGCTCGCGCCGTTCGAGGCGGCGTGCGCGCGGGTGCGGCTGCGGCGCACCGGTGACGCGGGTGACGCGGGTGACGCAGGTGGCGCGGACGACGCGGCCGGCGCGAAGCGGGGAGGCGCCCGATGACGCGCGAGGGGGCCCGTCAGCTGGTGCTCGTCGTCGACGACGCGCAGGACATCCACGACATCGTGGAGGCGCGCCTGTCGCCCGAGTTCGAGGTGCGCCACGCCTACCGCGGCGCGGAGGCCATCCGCATGGCGCGCGCGGAGCGCCCCGACGTGCTGCTGCTCGACCTGGATCTCGCGGGGCACAGCGGGCTCGACGTGCTGCGCTTGCTGCTCGTCGAGCGCGGCCTCGCCGAGCTGCAGGTGATCTTCCTGACCGGGACGAGCGACGTGAACGTCAAGATCGAGGCGCTGGAGTCGGGCGCGGTCGACTACGTCACGAAGCCCTTCGACCCCGACGAGCTGCGCGCGCGCGTGCGCGCGGCCGTGCGGCGCGGGCGCCACGGCAAGGGGCCGCGCTCCGAGCGAGAGGCGGTCACGATGGTCGGCCTGCCGACCGACGTCGACGAGCGCCGCCTGCTGCTCGGGCGCTACAAGCTCGACGTGCAGCTCGGCATGGGCGGCACCAGCCGCATCTACCGCGCGATCGACGAGTCCGACGGCCGGCCGGTCGCCATCAAGATGCTGCGCGTCGAGCACGCCCAGAACCCGGAGGTGGTCGGCCGCTTCCGCCGCGAGCTGGTGGTCGCCAAAGCGCTGCGCGATCCGAGCGTGATCGAGATCTTCGACCACGGGTTCGACGCGCAGGGGACGCCGTTCATCGTGGAGGAGCTCCTCGAAGGCGAGGATCTCGGCAAGCGCCTGCAGCGCGAGGGCGGGCGGGTCGCGCTCGACGAGACGCTCCGGCTGCTGCTGCCGGCGATCGACGCCATGGCGCGCGCCCACGCGCGCGGCGTGGTGCACCGCGACCTGAAGCCGGAGAACCTGTTCCTCGAGCGCCGCGAGCAGGGCGCCGTCGCCCTGAAGCTGCTCGACTTCGGCATCTCGAAGATGTCCTGGGATCCGAGCGAGACGCCGCTGACCGGCACCGGCGTCGGGATGGGGACGCCCGCGTACATGTCCCCCGAGCAGATCCGCAACCCGCGCGAGGTCGACGCCCGCTCGGACGTCTGGGCGCTCGGCGTGATCCTCTTCCAGCTCCTCGCCGGCCGGCGCCCGTTCGAGGCGGAGTCGCCCTGGGACCTGATGATCCACATCACCCAGCAGGACGCCCCCGCGCTCGCCGCGTTCGCCCCCGAGCTCCCCGCGTCCGTCCTCGCGGTCGTCACCCGGTGCCTCCGGCGCGAGCCGGCCGAGCGCTTCGAGAACGCGGCCGCGCTCGCCGACGCGCTCCGTGTGGCTGCGGCCTGACCGCTCGATCCGGCGCCCAGTCCCGCGACGCGCTGCGCCGCGCCTGCCGCGAGCCGCGAGCCGCGCGGCCGTAGAGGTTACGCAATCGCCATGACGCGCCGAGCTCAGACCGCGACGTCGCTCTGCCGTGGAGCCCGCCGTTGCCATGCACCGACGTCCACATAGACTGGTGGCTCTGGACAAAACCCGGACTCGACTCGACTGATGCCGTCCCCTGCGAAAGGCCGAGAGCCGCCGCGGCCACGCGCCGCTTCGCTCGATCGCGCCCACGTCGCGCGGCGCCTGCTCACGCTCCTCGGGGCCGGCGCGCTCGTGTCCGCCGCAGCGACGCTC
>CAIXWQ010000133.1 GCA_903923175.1 uncultured delta proteobacterium
CCCTCACGGCGGCCGCGCACGCGAGCGAGCCGAGCGAGCCGCGCGCGTGGTCGTGGCGCGCGCTCGCCCAGGGCGCCGCGGGCGCGCAGGTGCGCAGCGCGGTGTTCGAGGACACCGCGGTGCTGACGCTGGGCGCCGCCGGGCTGGTGCGCTTCTCGCCGAGCTCGGGCTGGACCACGGTCACGCCGTCGGGCGGCGCGTCGACGGCGGAGATGCGCGCGATCGCGCGGCTTTCGAGCGGCGCGCTGCTCTTCGCGGGCGAGCGCGGCCTGGTCGGCTTCGTCCACGGCGGCGCGTTCTGGGACGTGCGCCGCTTCCCCGACGCCGACGTGACGTTCCACGCGGTCGCCGCCGACGCGAGCGGCGCGCGCGTGATCGCCGTGGGCGAGCGGGTGTCGCGCGGTCACGCCTTCGCCGCCGAGCTGACGTCGCAGGGGTTCCGGCGCACGTTCGAGCTCACCGATCTCCCTCCGTTGCGCGGCGTCGGCTTCCTCGACGGGCACGCCGCGATCGCGTGCGGGGACGTGGGCGGCCTCGTGCAGATCGAGGAGACGGGCGTCGCGCGCGTCGCCTGGGAGCGCACCGGCCACCTGCGCGCGATCACGCATTTCCGGGCGCGCCTCACGCACGGCCACGCGCACGCGCTCGCGGTCGGCACCGGCGGGCACGCCCTCGCAATCATGAACGATCCGACGCGCGGGCTGCGCACCGAGATCGAGAAGGTGATGACCACGCAGGACCTGCTCGCGGTCGCGATCGGCGCCGACGGCGCGGCGTGGGCCACCAGCGCGAACGCGCGCGTGCTGCGGCGCGACGCCGCGGGGACCTGGCACCGCGTGACGATGGAGCTGCCGACCACGGCGAACCTGATCGCCATCTCCCCGCGCCACGATCACGTGCTCGTCGTCGGCGAGGACGCGACCGTGCTGGAAGGGCGCCGCGTCGGCTGAGCGAGGCGGCGCGGGTCGGGCATATCGCCCGATCGGCAGCCCCGACGACGCGTAGCGAATGCCGCACCCGATCGGCCTCTACGCGGAACATTCCGCCCGGTCGCCGTTCTTCGCGTCGCGGAATGCGGCCGCGTCGGCGCAGGTTCATGAGGACGTGATGCCCCGCGTGCTCCTCGCCTGCGCCTATGTCGCCGCCGCGCTCGGCTGCGGCCGCGCGCCGTCGGTCGAGGCGGCGACGGAGCGGGCGACGCGCCGCGACGGAGCGGCGGCGGTGCTCGACGCCCCCGCGCATGCAGGGGCGCGCTTCGCCGGGCTCGGGAAGGCCGAGGGCGAGGCCGAAGCGGGCACGATCGTCCGCGTGTCGCTCGTCCGTTCTCCGCGAGCAGGGGACGACCTCGGCAGCGCGAAGCTGGCGGAAGAGTCGATCGCGCTCGAGGGGATCCGACGCGACGGTACGCCGCTGACGAGCTTCCGCCGCGGTCGCGACGCCTACGAGCTCTCCGGCCTGCGCAACGACGGCGAGCTCGTCTGGCTGCGGGCCCTCGACGCCGAGTCCGAGGACGGCGCGACGCCGCTGGCCCTCATCGGCCTCTCGCGCGGCGCGCTCGACGACGCGGGCGCGGTGCGCGTGGCGATCGAGGCCGCGCTCCCCAAGGCCGGGCGCGCGCGCGTCGTGGCCCGCGTGCTCGACGAGAAGG
>CAIXWQ010000134.1 GCA_903923175.1 uncultured delta proteobacterium
CGACGCGCCGCTCCGCGCGAGCCTCTGCGGGTTGCGCCGGCCGAGCCTGCGGGCGCGCCGCCTCGCGCGGGGCCTGCCGCGGCGAGGGGGGCGCGACGTCGCGCGCGGTCATCGGCGCGTCGGCCACAATCGGGATCTCGACCGACTGGCCGTTCCCCTCGGCGACCGGGTGCACCGAGCTGTCGAGGAGATCGCGCCCCTCGATGTCGAGCGAGATGGCCGGCAGCTCCTCCTCGCGCTCGCGCGAGGCCGGCTTCGAGGAGGGCGGGGGCTTGCGCGCGCTCGCCGGCGCGGCGGCGGTCTCGGCGTCCTTGCGGAAGCGAGGCGTGACCAGCGGCACCGGCTCGGGCGGGATCGATGCCGGCATCGGGCGGCGCAGCGGCGCCGGCTCGCGCAGCCCCGCGAGCTCGCGCTGGAACTCGGCGGCCGTCTGGTAGCGCTTCTCGCGATCGCGCTGCATCGCGCGCGACACCACCGGCTCGAACCCGTCCGGGATCGCGGGGCGGATCTCGCTCGGCGGCCGCGGGCTGGTGGTCAGGATCTGCACCAGCAGCGCGTTGTAGTTCGCCGCGTTGAAGGGGCGCCGACCGGTGAGGCACTCGTAGGTCACCACGCCCGTCGCGTAGAGATCCACGCGCCGGTCGAGGTTGCGATCGCCGCGCGCCTGCTCGGGCGACATGTAGAACGGCGTCCCCATCACCATGCCGGTGCGCGTGAGGTTGAGATCGTCGGCCCCGGCGACCTTCGAGATGCCGAAGTCGAGGAGCTTCACCAGCGGCGCGAGGCCCGTGCGCTGCGTGAGGAAGACGTTCTCCGGCTTGATGTCGCGGTGGATGATCCCCTTCTCGTGCGCGGCCACGAGCCCGGAGAGCATCTGCGTGACGATCTCGATGATGTCGTCGAACGCGAGCGCCCCTTCGCTGGCGATCCGATCGGCGAGCGTCTCGCCCTGCAGCAGCTCCATCACGAGGAACGGGCTGCCGTCTTCGAGCTCGCCGACGTCGTAGATCTCGCAGATGTTCGGGTGG
This sequence comes from uncultured delta proteobacterium, assembly GCA_903923175.1. Classification (GTDB taxonomy): domain Bacteria; phylum Myxococcota_A; class Polyangia; order Polyangiales; family JADJMO01; genus CAIXWQ01. Next base: position 1,029 of record CAIXWQ010000134.1, read on the forward strand.
CCGATGGCGCCGGCGACGTGCGCTTCGTGATGGAAGCGCTGAACCGACGCCTTCTTCCGCGCCTGCGCCGGGTGGAGCACCTTGACCGCGACGCGGCGTCCGAGCGCGAGGTGCTCGCACTCGTAGACGCTCCCCATCCCGCCTTCGCCGAGCACGCGCACCGCCCGGAATTTCCCGCCGAGGACCTGACCGATCAGCGTGTGCTGCGCCGCGTGGCCGTCTTCGAACGGCGGCGGCACCGACGCCCGCCCTGCAGGGGGCGGCGGCGGTGACGACGGCATCGGCCGTCGCGGGGGCTCGGGGGCGCTCGTGTGCGCGATCGCGGGGGCGACGCGCTGGCGCGCCACCGAAGGGGCCTGCGCCGCCGCCGAGGCGATCGCCGCCCGGGCCAGCTGCAGCGGCCCCGGCTCGCTCGGTCGCGCGGAGCGCCGCAGCTCGATCGGCCGGCCGGTGATGCTGCAGACCGGCTCCTCGAGCGGGTGCGGCAGCCCGCAGTGCGGGCAGCGAAGGAACCGCTGGCTCACGCGCGCCCCCGACGAGCGGCGCGCGCATCTCGGCCCGGCAGCCCCGGATGCCCGCTCATCGCCGACGGAATTCGCGCCTCCACGTGGGGCAGAAGGCTACCGGCAGGGGATCGCCACAGCAAGCAGACCTGCGGCGCGCGGCCGCGCCGAAGTCGATGTGGTCGCGCGTGGGATGAGCTCAGAAGCGCGTGCGTTCGCGCGGCCCCGCGTCGCGCGCGCCGCCGTCCCGCGCGCCGCCGCGACGAGGGCCGTGGTCGACGGCCTCCATGCGGTGCTCCGACGGGCTCGGGATCACCAGCGTGCGCAGCTTCTCGATGCGCTCCGCGGGGGCGCCGTCGGCGACCAGCCCGACCACGGCGAGGTCGCGCGCGAGCGGGCCGAGCGGCGTCGCGAGGAAGCCACCGCTGCGCCCCGCGCGCAGCCGCGCGTCGGCCGCGTAGATGCGCGACAGCCCCTCGGCCGTGCGGCGCGTGATCGCCATGCGCTCGCCGATCTCGGCGATCTTCTCGTCGACCGCGACGCGCCACTCCTCGCGCGTCTTGGCCCCCTCGCTCCACTCGCGGATGGGCTCGCGGAGCAGCACGGCGAGGAGCACGAGGTCGTCGAGCGGGCCGCCGCGCTCGGCGGTCATGCGATCGATCTCGGCCAGCGCGCGGAAGACCCGCCGCGCGGCGCCGCCGTCGAGGTCGCCGTCGTCGAGGTAGGCGGAGAGCTCGGGGAGGATCACGGCGAGCACGCCGGTGTCCCAGGCGAGGTAGATCGAGCGACGGGCCGCGCCGCCGCGGAGCAGGCGGAGGATCTCCTCGAACAGCCGCGGTCGCGCCGAGCGGCCGAGCTCGTCGCGGTGGGCGACGATCGCGTCGTAGCCGTCGGGATCGATGCCGAAATCGAGGCGCGCGGCGAACTTGATCGCCCGCAGGATGCGCACGGGATCCTCGCGGAAGCGCACGTCGGGGTCGCCGATGGTGCGCACCACGCGCCGCTCGATGTCGACGAGGCCGCCGACCCAGTCGAGGATCTCGCCGCGGTCGTGGTCGTAGAAGAGGGCGTTGATCGTGAAATCGCGCCGCTCGGCGTCCTCGTGCGCGTCGCCGAAGGCGTTGTCGGAGCGGATGAGGAGATCGTCCCCCTCTTCGTCGACGCCGATCGGCTTGCGTCGGAAGGTCGCGACCTCGAACTGCCGCGCGCCCCAGCCGAAGAACACGTGCGCGAGCCGGAACCGCCGCCCGATGATGCGGCAATTGCTGCGGAAGACGCGCTTCACGTCCTCCGGGCGCGCGTTGGTCGCGATGTCGAAGTCCTTGGCGCGGCGACCGACGAGCAGGTCGCGCACGGCGCCGCCGACGATGTAGGCCTGGTAGCCCGACTGCTCGAGCTTGCGCACGACCCGCAGGGCGTCGGGGTCGACGCGCCCCTCCTCGAACCGCATCGAGTGGTTTCGCGGCTCCAGCAGAGGAGGCAGATTTCGCGTCCGATCGTCGCTCGCGAGGGTGGCCTGGACAGGCCGCGCCTCGGAGGGCTCGGTGGCGGCGGGGGGGGCAGGAGCAGCGCGCACGGCTTTGGGGGTGGTTCCCGACCGGCTGGGCTCGGCGGTGCCGGTGCGTGTTCGTGAGCGACCCGGCGCGACGCGCGGGGCCCGTTCGTTCTTCGTCAAGGGGTACCAGCGCTCGGTGGGTTCCGCAACGCATCACTGCGCATCGGTGCAGATGCACAGCGCACGGCGCGGGGGGTCATGCGCGAAGGAGGTCGATTCGGGCGCGGTCGAGCTCGAAGCCGAGCGGGGCCGCCAGGGAGGCAGCGGCCAGCCCGAGCACGAGCTCGTCGTACGCGGTGGAGGTGGGGACGTGGACGATCAGCGGGGCGCGGGCGGGGGGGGCGTCGTCGAGCGCGCGCAGGTCGACGCGGACGCGCCCGTCGGCGGGCGAGGCGATCACCAGGGCCCGGAACGCAGGGGCATCGCGCATCGCCCGCACGCGGCCGAGCGCGCCGACGAGCAGCGCCGTCGCGACGCGCGGCTGCACCGCGACCATCGCCGTGACGTCGCCGTCGACGTAGAGATCGAGCGTCTCGCCGCCGAGCTCGCCGTCGAGCTCGTGGAACAGGTCGTCCATCGACACCGCGAGCGGCTCGCTCGCCGAGACCCGCTGCAAGAGCTCGATGGCCGCGCGGACGTGGGCGAGGGTGTCGACGGCGTCGTCGCAGGCGGCCTGCAGAGCGAGCCTCGTGCGTGCGCCGATGCCGCGTCGCTCGGCCTCCGCGACCGCGGCGAGGACCTTCTCGCCCGAGCGTCGCGCGGTCGTGACGATCGCGTCGACGGTGCGGCGCGCCTCGTCGGCGAGCCCGGTGGAGAGCGCGATGACGTCCGCCGCGGGGAGCAGCGCCCGGGCGACCACGCCCGCGACCGGGACGACCGCCGCGCGCAGCTCCGGGAGCAGGTCGCGCAGCGCGCGCGGACCGACCCCCTGGGCGCGCGCCATCGTGGCGACGCCGGCGATCGCGGCGACGATCTGCCGCACGTCGCCGACCTCGACGTCGACCACGAGATGCGAGCCCGAGCGCTCCGCGCGCGGTACGGCGACCTGTCTCACGTGCCCCCCTCCGCGCCCTGTGCAGCGCGTTTCCCCCGCATCGACCGCTCGGATTCCACCCCAGGTATAGCTGGGGAAGCCCGACGTGTCCGTCGAATCGCCCGCGTCCGCCCCTCGGTGTCGGGGACGGACGTAGGCCGCGCACCGGCGAGCCTCGCCGGATCTACGGCCGCGCGGGCGACCGGCTTCAGGGGAGCTCGCAGCCGGCGAAGAACCAGCCGATCTCGAACTTCGCCGTCTCCGGCGCGTCCGAGCCGTGCGTCGCGTTCTCGCCGATGTTCGCGGCGAACTTCTTGCGGATCGTCCCCTCGGCGGCCTTCGCCGGGTCGGTCGCGCCCATGATCTCGCGGTAGCGCGCGATCGCGTTCTCGCCCTCGAGGACCATGAGGACCACCGGGCCGCGCGTCATGAACTCGACGAGCTCGCCGAAGAACTTCCGCTCGCGGTGCACCGCGTAGAACCCCTCGGCCATCGCGCGCGTGAGCTGCGTGCGCTTGATCGCGATCGGGCGGAGGCTCGCGGCCTCGAGCATGGCGATGATCTCGCCGACGTGGTTCTTCTCGACGGAGTCGGGCTTCAGGATGCTCAGCGTGCGCTCGACGGCCATGGCGGATTCCTCTCGCGGAAGCGGTTGGGGCGGGGTGCCCCGGGGCGCGCGCAATTCGCACGATTGCACGGCTTGTGCAAGCTGGGCGTGCGCGCAGGCGCGGCGATGACGCGCCCTCCACGCGTCAAGTCGGGCCCGCTCAGCCGACGACCTTCTTGCGCGCCGCGCCCATGATCGGCTGCCGCACGCCGTTGTCCTTCGCCAGCTGGCGAAGCTCGGCGGGGGAGACGAAGTCGAGCATCCGGACGGCGATCCCCATCGGCGTCTTGGGGTTGCGCGCGAGCGCCGCGGCGATCTCCGGGCGCTGCGCCCACTCGCGCCGGTCGGCGATCTGCTTGAGCACCTCGGGCGTGACCGTGCGCATCTTCGCGATGCTCGCGACCTCGTCGAGCTGGAGGCCGGGGTTCTTGAGCACGAACAGGTGCATCTGCGGGAGGTTCTCCCGCATGATCGCGATCCGGTCCTCCCGCGTCCCCTTGAGCGCGGCGTTCACCTTCTCGGACATCGGGTTCACGTAGCGCGCGGGGCGCGCCGCGGCGCCCGAGACCGCGGGGCCGTCCGCGCTCGCGGCGTCCGCTGCGTTCGCCGCGTCCGCGCGCGCCTGGTCTTCGAGCC
>CAIXWQ010000135.1 GCA_903923175.1 uncultured delta proteobacterium
ATCCTCCGGAACCACGGCCCGTTCGCGGGCAAGCTCTCGTTCGACGAGATGCGGCTGTCGCCGCTGCTCGGCGATCGGCCGCTCACCGACACCGACGTCGGGCGCATCCGCATCCAGATCGAGCAGGACTTCGGCTTCTCGCCGGCCGCCGAGAACGTCCGCGTCGCCATCGGCGTGGTCGCCGAGGAGCGCTCGTTCCACCCCGTGCGGCGCTACCTAGAGGCGCTGCAGTGGGACGGCCTCCACCGGCTCGACCGCGTCGCGTCCGACGTGCTCGGAGCGGTCGAAGGCAACGCTGCGACCCTGGTGCGTAAGTGGTTCCTCTCGGCGGTCGCGCGCGCGATGAAGCCCGGGTGCAAGGTCGACACGACGCTCGTGCTGGTCGGCCCCCAGCGCTCGCACAAGAGCTCGTTCTTCCGGATCCTCGGGGGCGAGTGGTTCGCCGACACGTACATGGACATCACGTCGACCGACGGGCTGCTGCAGCTCCACGCCGCGTGGCTCTACGAGTGGGCGGAGCTCGAGTCGATCACGACCAAGCGCCAGGCCGCCGACGTGAAGCAGTTCCTGACGAGCCAGACCGACGTCTTCCGCGCGCCGTACGGTCGGGCGGTGGCGCCGCACCCGCGCGCGACGGTGATCGTGGGGACGACGAACGAGGCGCAGTTCCTCGCCGATCCCACCGGCTCGCGTCGCTTCTGGGTCGTGCCGGTCACGCGGCGCGCCGACCTCCAGGCGCTCGAGGACTGGCGCGATCAGCTCTGGGCCGAGGCGGTCGCGGCGTTCGCGGCGGGTGAGCGTTGGTGGCTCGACGACGCCGACGAGGTCGAGCGTGAGGTGGTCGCCGAGCGCTACCAGCTCGACGATCCGTGGGAGCTGACGATCACCCGCTGGCTCGAGTCGCCGCAGGCGAGGAAGGAGCCGATCACCAGCGCGCGCGTGCTCAGCGAGGCGCTCGCGCTCGAGTCGCAGAACCAGACCCAGGCGGCCATGAACCGAGTGGGGCGCGTCCTCCGCGCGCTCGGCTGGGACAACCCGCTGCAACGCTTTGGCGAGGGGCGTCGCGTCCGGGTGTGGCGGCCAGCGGACACACCGGAACGCGCCCGGAACGGCGAACCGGCACAGGATGAATCCGCTGGAGTTCCGAGGATGTCACACCGGAACACCCTCGCGCGCGCGTGCACGTGACGACGCAGCGGCCACCGCTGCCCTCATTTTCTCTCCCCCCTCTAATAGAAATTGGCTGTTCCAGCCGTACCAGTGTGACGGCGGTCAGCATCGTCGAGCCGGCCTCGACCTCGGAGATCCCGATGGAAGAAGCCGCCTGCCTACCGATCGAAGGCCTCGAAGTCGTCGCCGAGGAGCCCGTGCGCCGCCGGCTCCCCGTGGTCCTCGACCCCGGCCGCATGAGCGCCGACGAGCGCATCGAGATGCTCCGCACGCGTCTCGAGTACGCCCCGGAGCTCGCGGCCGCGGAGCGCGACCGACCTCGTACGCGGGCAGAGTGCGAGCGGGTGCCGCGCCCGTGCCCGTACGTGTCGTGCCGGTGGAACCTGTACCTCGACGTCGACGAGGCGGGGCGCATCATCATCCCCGACGCCGAGACGCCCATCGAGGAGCGGCGCTACTCGTGCGCGTTGGACGTCATCGAGGACAACCCGGACGGTGTCGAGCTCACCGAGCTGGCGGGGATCACCGGGTTCACCCGCGAGCAGCTCGCGCGCATCGAGGAGCACGGGCGCGCGCGGATCGGCGCCGACGAGAAGCTTGCGGAGGATCACGACCGGGAGAGCGAAGAAGACACGCGGCGCGTGCGGCGGCTGCGGCCGGTGCGGACGTCGCCGGTGGCGGGCGGGGACCTGCGCTCGCGGCTGAGCGTGGCGTTGCGCGAGAAGGCGATCCTGGACGTGCTCGCCGGCGGGGCGAGGACGACGCCGGAGATCGTCGCGGCGCTTGAGGGCACCGAGCAGGAGACGAGCGCGTGGAATGTGCGGCACGTGTTGCGCGTGCTTCGCGCGCGGGAGCTGGTGGCGGTGCGAAACGTTCCGGTGGATGGGCAGGACGCGCCGGTGATGGAGTGGCGGACGTCAGCCGGCTGAAGTCACCTCCGACGATTCTCGTCCTCACTGCAGCGGACCGACGATCTCGTCGGCACAGTACCCTCCTCCGAAGTCGACCACGGCCTGGTACTGGGCATCATTGCATGGTCGCCAATGCTTGCCGCTCGGAGGCGGGACGCTTGCGCACAGCATGTACGTCTGACCGTTCGGGGCGTAGACGTAACAGTTCGTATTTCCGCACAGGGCATCTGGCAGCGGACTCGGTGTGCACCAGTACGCGCCCCACACCGCACAGTAGTGTGCGAAGTCAACACGCTCCGCCCAAGTCTGGCAGGCCATCCGGCAATCGCCGTCGCCCTCAGCACACTGCGGTGTGATCGGCGCGCCAGCGTCCGGATCGTCAGCGGCGGTCAGCCCGCTGACTTGGCCGCCGCAGCGAAGGAGCAAGGCGACGCTGCCGACGGCAACAAGAGCGACAACTGCCGTCGATGCGCGAGCCACGGAGATCAAGCTATCCGAACGACGCGCAAC
>CAIXWQ010000136.1 GCA_903923175.1 uncultured delta proteobacterium
CGGCGGCGGCGGCGTGCCGGGGCGCGAGAGCGGCCCGCGCGAGGTCGGCCCACGCGACGGCGGGGGCGGAAGCGGGCGATCGGACGGGCGTCCGGGCGGCGGCGGCAGCGGCGCCGCGATGTTCATCGACGTCGCCTTGCGACCGGCGGCGGGCGGCGGCGGCAGCGGCGCGGGGGGCGAGCCGGTCTTGGTCGCGACCTGCTGCAGCACCTCCTTGTTGTCGTAGATGTGCGTCGCCTCGTCTTCGTCGTCCCAGTCCATGTCCACGGTCGCGCCACGCGAGCTGCCGCGCGAGGAGCGGAGCGCGGAGGGGGACTGCGGCAGACCCGAGCGGCTCGGCGGCGGCGCGATCGGCGGGGAAGAGAGGCGCGGCCCCGCGCCCGGCGGCGGAGGCGGCAGCCCGACGCCGGAGCCGACCGAAGCGGACGGCGGAGGCGGCGGAGGCGGCGGGAGCCCCGCGCTCGCGGCGGCAGGAGGCGGCGGCGGGAGCCCCGGCGACGAAGACACCGGCGGCGGCGGGAGCCCCGGCGACGACGAGCCGGGCGTCGGCGGAAGGCCGAGCGCGGCCATGCCGGTGCCGATCAACGTGGCTGCGCGCGGACGTGCAGGAGGCGGGGGAGGCGGAACCGACCGAGAGGTCGGCGGCGGAGGCGGTGCGACTCCGGCCGGACGCCGAGATTCGCCGCCACCCTTCTTCGCCAGCCCCTCAAAGACGTCGAGGTCGGATCCCTTGTTGTCGGACATGAGCTGCTCCTGCGCGGACGAGTCGGAAACGCGAGGGGTGGAAACGGGCCGGGGACGAAGCTCGCTGGGCTTCTGCTTCGCTGCGTCGCCGCCGAACGATCGCCGCATGAATGCGGAGACCTCCTCCCGATCCCAACTGAGACGGGAAGCCGAAGCGAAACTTTGGAGCGCGCTCGCCATCGCGGACGCCGACGCCCAGCGGGCGCTGGCGTCGCGGGCGAGAGCGCGCATCGTAATATGCTCCACGTCGCGGGGCACCTGCGGCGCGAAGGTGGTGGGCCCGGGTAGCGCCTCGTCACGGAGGCGGGCGTACACGAGCCGCTCCCCTTCCCCCTCGAAGAGGCGCCGGCCGGTGAGCAGCTCCCAGAACAGCACGCCGAGCGAGAAGACGTCCGCGCGGGGATCCACGGGCTCACCGCGGATCTGCTCGGGGGCGACGTAGCCGAACTTCCCCTTCACGGCGCCGACGCGGGTCTTGCTGAGCTTCTCGTCGGCGTAGGCGACGCCGAAATCGATGAGCTTCACGCTCCCGTCGAAGCCGACGATCACGTTTTGCGGGGAGACGTCGCGGTGCACCAGCCCGAGCGACCGTCCGTGGGGATCTTTTCTCGTGTGCGCGTATTCGAGCCCGGCGAGCACGCCGATCGCCACCGCGAGCGCGAGCTCGAGGGGGAGCGGGCGGGGGCGGAGCCGATCCTGCAGCGCGCGCAGGTCGAGCCCGTCGACGAACTGGAGCGCGAGGTAGTGCTCGTGATCGACCGTACCCTCGCCGAGGCAGGGGCAGAGGTTCGGGTGATCGAGGAGCCGCGCGAGGTTCGACTCGTCGTGGAACATCGCCACGAACTCGTCGTCGTCGGAGAACTCCGGGAGGATCCGCTTCACCGCGCAGATCGCCCCCGTGGCGCGCTCGCGCGCGCGGAAGATCTCGGCCATCCCGCCGACGCTCACGCGTTCGAGCAGGTCGTACGGACCGAACGGCGAAGGGGGCGACACCAGGGGTTGCCGGAGCGGGAGCGGGCGCGCGTACACGCGAGGTCGGTTCTTCTAGCGTCGCGCGCTCGCCAATCAAACGGCCAACTCCTTGCGTCGCCCTGATGAGTCGCCGTGATCCGCGCCCACGGAAAAAGGCGCCGATGACATAAGCCCGGCGTCCGTCGAGGCTGCGCGGACGGTCAGGCCCGGCTCATTGCGGCGCGGTGCCCGTCGGCGCGGGCGGCGCAGGTGCCGCGGGGGCGCTGGCGGTCGGCGCGGGCGCGACGGTGCCCGCGGGGCGCTTGATCGAGCGATAGCGCTTCTGCTGCAGAGGCTGCCAGACCTTGGGCTCGACGATCGGCGTGTCCGGGTAGAGCTCGCGCGCGCTCGGCGCCTGACCGCGGCCGAGCGCGACGAACGGCTCGTAGAGGCGCGTCGTCGCGACCTCGCCGTCGAGACCGAGGCTGCCGCCGATGCGGGGCGTGAGCCCCTTGGGCGCGACCATGACCTGCGAGCAGCCGAGGCGCTTCGCCATCGCGCGCAGGGCGACGCCGTCGGGCGCGTCGGAGACGAGCATCACGAGCTGGCCGTCGTCGTCGGTGACGCCCACGAGGAACGACGCCTCTTCGATCGCCTTGCCCTCGGCCGGGACGCCGGCGAACAGCGGCACCGCGGAGGGGCCCGGCGCGCCGTTGGCGATGGCGAACGAGCCGCCCGAGAGCCACAGCGCGATCTCGCCCTTCTTCGGCGCGGGCGCGCCGCCGAAGACGATGATGGTGTCCTCACCCTTGCCCTGCGTGGCCGCCTCGGCGCGCGCCTCGGCGTCCTGCGCGGAGAGCGCGCGCACCGTGCGCGGATCGATCTTCACGACGCGCGCGTGCACCGCGGGGTTCTTCGGATCGGGGCGCACCTGCGTGGTGGCGATCGCATAGGGGAAGCCGTGCTGCGGCAGCTTCGTCACGCGCCACACGCCTTCGTCCTTCTCGCTCGGCGCGATGGCCGGCACGATCGGGTTGCCCGGCAGCACGCTGCGCAGCGTGAGGTACATGAAGTCGCGCCCGTCGCGGCCGATGTAGCGCGGGAAGTTCATGTGCGGCATCGTCTTGATCATGCGGCGGCCGCGGAAGCTCCAGCCGTCGAGCAGCGGGACGGAGCCCTCCGCTTCCCAGCCGCTCTCGAGCGTGCGCCCGAGGTCGGGGAACTCGCCGCTCGGCGCCACGCGGTAGAATTCGAAGCCGGTGTGCCCCGCGTTCATGTCGAGGTGCACCCCCTCCTTGCAGCGCGCGGCGACCATGCCGCGACCGAGCGACTCGGGGCTCATGTCGGCGCCGAAGAAGTAGGCGACGAAGCCCTCCTTGGTGAAGCAGACGCCGGAGCGCGTGGTGTGGATGTTGTCGAACCACCCCTGCGGGGTGCCGCCCCAGCGCACCTGCTTGTACGGGTTCACGACGTCGTCGCGCACGAGCGTCGTCAGGTTCTGGCGGATCGAGAGCACGTCGTCGGGGATCTCGTCCTTGCCGACCGGCCAGGTGCCGATCGCGGTCGAGCCGTCACGGAGCTCCGCGATCGTGCCCGCGTAGGGGCGCGGCGAGACGTAGAGGTGCCCGTCGACCTGCATGCCGCCGTCGAAGTGCTGCGCCTGGAAGCCGCCGTTGAAGCCGGCGACGAGACTCTTGAGCACCTCGGGGGTGCGCGGGATCTGGCCGGTGCCGACCTCGCCGGTCGACGACACGGGCTCGACGGTGCCGGCCACCAGGTGCAGCGCGACCTGCCGCGGGTCCCACATCGTCACGTAGACGCGCGCGTAGGGGCGGTCCTTGTCGGTGCGGACCCAGGTCTGCACGAACGGGCTCGGCACGCCCGGGTTCTTGCCGACGAAGGGGTCGTCGTCGAGCGTGATCCACTCGCCTTCGTCCTTCTGCGCGGGGCTGAAGTTCGACTTGAGCGGCGGCGGCGGCCAGCCGACGACCGGCTCGCTGTACTCGATCTTCGCGCCGATCGCGCGGACGGGAGCGTCGATCGCCGGCGGCTTGGGCTCGGGCAGCATGTGGTGCTGGATGGCCCAGTCGCGCCCCTTGAACGCGTAGTACTCGAGGAACTCGATGAACTGCGGCCCGAGCCACTTCACGCCGCGCACGCGATCGACCGACCACGTGACGAGATCGCCGGGCTGCCCCTTCACCACCGGCTCGACGCGCGCGTACTTCTCGCCCTCGACGGGCTTGTCCTGCCCCTTGGGGACGAGCACGCGGTGCTTGTCGGCGAAGACCTCGAGCGCGCCGTTCTCCGTGAACTGAATCGCGATCGCGGCGGGCGCGGGGTCGAGCGCCCAGCGGTGACGCTGGAACCCCTTGGTGCTGCCGGTGTTCTGGAGGTTGGTGACGGCGTTCTGGAAGCGCTGGAACTTCTTCCACTGCAGCGTCGGGGTCAGGTCCTCGCCGCCGAGATCGAAGAGCTCGAAGCCGCTCGCGGTGCCGTCGTTGCCGATCGACACGAACGCGACGCGGCCGCCGTCGCTCAGGTCGGCGATCGGGCGCGACTCGTCGACGTCGGCGGTGCGCGTGAGCGGGTAGATCCCCTGCACCGCGATGATGCCGCCCTCGGGGGCGCGGCGGACGCGCACCACGAAGACGTCGTTCGGCTCGCCCTTGAGGTGCGCGCGCACGACGACGCGCTGGCCGCCGGCGTAGACCCCCGCGAGGTTCTTCGGCGGCGGATCGAGGAACTGCACCTCGTCGGCGGTGCTCTCGAGCCCTTCGGCCGCGAGCGCCTGCACGATCACGTCGGCGGGGTCGACCTTGCCGCGCGAGGCGGCGCCGCCGCGGCCGTGGATGGCGTACGCGACCAGCGCGACCAGCGGCACGATCCGCATGGCCCCGAGGCCCCCGCGAAAGTGCGCCGCGAGGCGGTGCCGAGGGTGACTCGGCGGATCGGCGGCGCGGTCACGCGGGAGGGTGGTCGAGGCGCTCATCGCGGCTCGCCGGGCTCTAGCAGTTAACGTGAAAGTGCTCCACTTCCCTGCTGCGGCCGAATTCGCGGCCGTCGCGGGCGGACCGCCGCGGCAGGCGGGACACCGAGCGCGGCGGTCGGACCACGCTCGCGAACCACGCGCGCCGGCTACCTCGGCTTGACGCCTGCGGCCCGAGAGTGGCGAATCACGCCCGATGGCCGACCCCGCAGCCCCCTCCACCGCGCCGAGCTCGCCCAACGCGATCGACGTCGCCCTCGCCGACGTCGACGCCCGCTATCGAGACGACTTCGCGAAGGCGCTCGACGAGCAGGCGCTGCGCGAGGCCAACGCGCGCTTCCTCGGCCGCAACGGCGCGCTCACCGCCGCGCTCAAGGAGATGGGGAAGATCCCCGCGACCGAGCGCAAGGCGGCCGGCCAGCGCGTGAACGCGATGAAGGGGGCGGTCGAGGCGGCGTTCGAGGCGCGGCTCGCCGGGCTGCACCGCGCGGCGCGCGAGGCCGAGCTGCAGGCGCCGCCGTTCGATCTGACGCTGCCGGGGCGCGCGGCCCCGCGCGGGCACCTGCACCCGGTCACCCAGGTGCGCGAGGACATCCTCGACGTGTTCCGCGATCTCGGGTTCGTGGTGGCCGAGGGGCCGCAGGTCGACCTCGAGGAGAACAACTTCACCAAGCTCGGCTTCCCGCCGGATCACCCGGCCGTGGACATGCAGGACACCTTCTGGGTGAAGCCGCCGAAGGGCGCGCCGGACGCGCGCGTGCTGCTGCGCACGCACACCTCGAACATGCAGGTGCGCGAGATGTCGGCGCGCAAACCGCCGATGGCGATCGTGTCGGCGGGGACCGTGTACCGCGTCGACGACGACCCGACCCACACGCCGATGTTCCACCAGATGGAGGCGTTCTACGTCGACGAGCACGTCACGATGGCGCACCTGAAGGGCGTGATCGCGGCGTTCGTGGCGAAGCTCTTCGGCGAGCGACCGGTGCGCTTCCGCCCGAGCTACTTCCCGTTCGTCGAGCCGGGCGTCGAGGTCGACATGCGCTGCACCTTCTGCGAGGGGGCCGGCTGTCGCCTCTGCAAGGGGACCGGCTGGATGGAGATCCTGGGCGCCGGGATGATCCACCCGGTCGTGTTCGAGCACTGCGGGATCGACCCCGAGAAGTACTCGGGCTTCGCGCTCGGCACCGGGCTCGATCGGCCCGCGATGCAGCGCTACGGCATCCCCGACCTGCGGCTCATGTTCGAGGGCGACGTCCGCTTCCTGGAGCAGTTCTGATGCGCGTCTTCGTGAACGGCGAGCCGAAGGACGTCGAGGCGGGCACGACGCTGACGGCGCTCATCGCCGCGCTCGGGCTCGGCACCGGGCCGGTGGCGGTCGAGCGCAACCGCGACGTCGTCCCCCGCGCGCTGCACGCGACCACCGTGCTCTTCGAAGGGGACCGGCTCGAGGTCGTCCACTTCGTCGGCGGGGGGTGAGGCGCGCCCCCGACCGCCGCGTTCTCGGCCCGGCCTCGGAGGGCGTGGTAGCCTCGCAAGCGCTGCCGAGGGTCCTATTTTGCGGCCCCGCGCGAGGAGCGAGCGATGGCTGTCAAGGTCGAGTGCGAGTCCTGCAAGTCGCCTTACACGATCGACGAGCGGCGCATTCCCGCCACCGGTCTGAAGGTGCGTTGCCCGAAGTGCACCAAGACTTTCGTCATCCGCAAGCCGGGTGCGTCGCTCACGCCGCCGCCTCCGTCGAGCGCGACCCCGGCGACCGCGGCGACCGCGGAGCCCGCTGCGCACGCCGCGCCCGCTGCCACCGCGAAGCCGGCCGCCGCCGCGCCGCCGGGGATCGATCTCCCGCCGACGCCGCCGCCGAC
>CAIXWQ010000137.1 GCA_903923175.1 uncultured delta proteobacterium
CGATCGCGCGGTTCTGTCGGTGGATCGACCGGCGTTGGAAGGGAACGCCTCCGCGGGACGGAGGCCTGTGAGCTGCCCAACGACGAACGCCGATCAACAAATGGAGGGCCTTCGCGGCGCCACTGTCCGAACGACCGACCCCGCGCCGTCTGTCAGAGCACAGTGTCCCCCCACCAAGCCGCCCGCCGCCTCGCCCCCGGCCCGACTCCGGCCGTCCGCTCGCTGAATCCCCGTCGCGGCCCCGCCCGCCCGCGCGGCGCGATGCCTTCGACCAGCGACGCCCTTGACCTCTCGCCCGTCCCCGACGGCGTGGGCGGAGCCTCCGTGGCGCTCCCGCCCGGCACGGCGCACGCGCGCCTCCACGGCCCTGCGCTGCGTGCCCTCGACGTCCGCGCCGATGCCGCGCTGCGCGTGCTCGATCTTCGCGACTGCGCGCCGGGGGTCCACCTCACCCTGGAAGGGACCGGTCCCATCGAGCGCATCCTGCTCCCGCCTGGCGTCGGCGCGGTCCTCAACCTCGCGCTCGCGGGGGTCGGCGAGTCGCTGACCCTCGACGGGCCGGTCAAGACGCTCTCTGCGATCTGGCCCTCGGCGCGCGCGCGCGGTGGCGAGCGGTGCGTCGAGGTCTCGACACGGCGCGCCCCTCCGCTCCAAGGCGTGCGGCTTGGCCCTCTCACGTCGCCGCGCGACGAGCGGGTCGAGAGCGTCGAGGCGTGGGTCGTCGTCGGTGGCCGGCTCGAGCGCGAGGCCTTCGACGCGGGGGCGCCGTCGCACCTGTGGCTCGTCGAGTGCTCGGCGCCAGACGGCCTCGCGTTCTCGGCGCCACTCGGCCGGCTCGAGCTCTGCGACGTCGAGATCCCCTCGCTGGTCTTCCCGTCGGCCGCGAAGGTTCGAATCCGGCCGTGTGGCCAATTGGCGCAGATCAGCGGGCACACGCCGCATCTCGTCCTTCGCGGGGGGGCCGCGATCGACGAGCTCGTGATCGAGGGGGACATCGACGAGGCCGATCTTCTCGACGTCCACTGCCGCACGCTCCGCGTACTCGGTTGCCGCCGACTGCGGCTCGAGCGCGTGGAGGGGATTCGCGATCTGCACGCGCTCGGCGTCGCGTCAGCCCTCGATCTTCGCACCCAGGGGCCCACGCCGGAGATCGCGGGGCGGGTTCGGCAACGGGTCCACGCGCCGACGCCGCCCGAGATCGAGGCGCAGTTCGTTCACGGCAGCGAGGCCGGTCGGGAGGCGATGCTCGCGTGGGCCCGCCGGTGCAAGCGGCCCGGCGATCTCCAGACGGCGCTCCGCGTGCTCACGTCTGCCGTCGACGTCGAATGGCAGACCTCGAGCGCGATGTGGCAGGCGCGTTGCGCGCTGCACGATCAGCATGCAAAGGATCGGCGCGCGTGGGACTGGCCTTTCCCCGAAGACGAGGCGCGCTCGGGCTTCGAGGCCGATCTGTTCCTCTGGCTGCGCTACCTCGCCGACGACGAGGCGGGGGCGCGCGTGAGCGCGGAGAGCTTCACGCGCTCCGGCTCCCCCGCGAATGTCGCGAGCCTGCTGTACGTCGCGACGGCGAGCACCCTCGACGACGACGAGCGGGCGGTGCTGCTGGACCTCGCCTGCCTCGCCTTCGACGCTGGCGCCGCGCACGGCGGGCGGCTCGATCTTTCCAGACGATCGACCAAGGGGCATTCGACTCCCGAGGGGTTGCCGCGCGTCGATCTCGCCTGGATCGAGGTCGCCCTCCACGCTCTGCTCGCAAACGCGCGGCACCCGAGGGCGCTCGCGATTGCCGACGCGTTCGGGCGCTGGATCGTCGCGCGCGTGCCGACCGAAGAGGGGATTGGCGTGCTCGGCAAGCTCCGTGCGCACGGCTGTCCGGAGGCGGCGACGAGCCTCGAGGCGTTGCGTGCGGAGATCGAGTCTCGCTTCGAGTTTCGCGCCTTGTTCCCTCGCGACTTTGGCCGTGCGTCCGAGCGCGAGGCGAGGGCGCGGCTCCTCGCGAGCCTCACCCGACAGTGGCTCCTCCCTGCCGAGATCCCGCGCTTCGGCGCCTGACGCTCCTTCGCCCGGAATCGAGCGGAATCGAGAAACCCGTGTCGGAACGCCACCTCCCCATCGATCGTCACGTCACCTCGCTCGCGGTTGCGCGGGAGCTGGTGTTGTTGCAGATGCAGCAGCTCCTCGCGCCCGACGCTGACCCGCGCCTCATCGCGCCGCTGATGCTCTGGGGAGCGCCAGGCATCGGTAAATCGGACCTCGTGCGCGGGCTGTGCGAGGAGCACGGCTGGGCGTTCGTCGACGTGCGGCTTGCGCAGCGTGACCCGGTCGACCTCCGCGGGCTCCCCGTCCCTGAGCCCGGCGGAGACGCGGTCCGTTGGCTGCCGTCGTCGGAGTGGCCGCGCGATCCGCAGTCGCGCGGCATCCTGCTCTTCGACGAGCTGACCGCGGCCGATCGCACCGTGCAGGTGGCGGCCTACGAGCTCATCCTCGATCGTCGCCTCGGCGACACGTACACCATTCCGCGCGGCTGGCTCGTCTGCGGGGCGGGAAATCGGAGCGAAGACAGCTCGGTGTCGATGCCGATGTCGGCCGCGCTGGCGAACCGCTTCCTGCACCTCGACCTCCACGCCGATCTCGAGTCGTGGACGCGCTGGGCCCGCGACCACGCCGTGCGTGACGACGTCCTCGCGTTCCTGCGCTTCCGGCCGGGGCTCCTGCTC
>CAIXWQ010000138.1 GCA_903923175.1 uncultured delta proteobacterium
GCCCTTCCCCGCTCCGCCTTGACGGGAGGCTCCGCGCACGCTAGTGGTTGGACCACCGGATCACTGGGTGACCATTGAGCCGCGGGGGTGCCGCCGCCATGCAACGAGCCAAGGACCTGCTCACGCCGCTCACCAAGACGCGCCTCCACGAGGACATCGTCGAGCAGCTGAAGGACCGCATCGTGCGCGGCGATCTCGCGCCGGGCGCCAAGCTCCCGCCGGAGCGCGAGCTCGCCGAGCAGCTCGAGGTCAACCGCACCACCGTCCGCGAGGCGCTCCACAAGCTCGAGGGGATGGGGCTGCTCGAGGTGAAGCACGGCACCGGCATCTTCGTGCGCGACTACCTCGAGAGCGGGAGCCTCGATCTCGCCCGCCACATCCTGTTCCTCGACGGCAAGCTCAACGTCGAGGTGCTGCAGAACCTGCTGAGCCTGCGGCGCCTGCTGGTGCCCGAGATCAGCTTCCACGCCGCCAAGAACCGCAGCGACGAGGACCTGCGCGCGCTCGACCGCGTGGTCTTCCACAGCGCGGAGCTGCCGCTCGAGGAGCGCGACTGGCGGGTGCACAACCTGATCGCGCGGGCGAGCGGCAACGTGCTGTTCGTCATCTTCCTCAATTCGTTCACCAAGCTCGCGCAAGACTCGGCGCGGCTCTACTTCGACGTCGAGGCGAACCAGCGGCGCTCGCTCGAATTCCACGCGGCGATCTACGACGCCATCAAGCGCCGCAAGGCGACCGAGGCCAGGCAGCTCATGGCCGACGTGCTCGAATACGCGGAGGAGCAGACGCTCTCGGCGCTCGGCGTGACCGGCAAGCGAGGCAAGCGATGACCGGGAGCGAGCCGCAGGCGCAGGCGCGGCTCCACGGCAGCGGCGCGCGTTCGACCCACCCGTTCGCGAACTTCCTGAAGCTGCGCTGAGAGGGAGACAGGAGCCGGTCATGGAGAGGTTCGTCGAGAGCGACGTGGCGCCGCCGGGCGGCGTGTACGACCTGCTGATCGTGGGCGGCGGGATCACCGGCGCGGCCCTCGCGTACGACGCCGCGCTGCGCGGGCTGTCGGTCGCGCTGGTCGAGAAGCAGGACTTCGGGTGCGCGACGTCGTCGGTGACGTCGAAGCTGATCCACGGCGGGTTCCGCTACCTCGCCAACATGGAGCTCGGGCTGGTGCGCGAGTCGCTGCGCGAGCGGCGCACGCTGGAGAACATCGCGCCGAACTTCGCGTACCCGATCCCCACGATCATCGCGGCCTACGACGCCTCGCTGTTCAACCGGATGCCGCTGATCCGCACCGGCATGGCGATCTACGAGGCGCTGTCGTTCGACAAGGGGCGCACCTGGGACGCGGCGAAGGCCATCCCCTCGCATCGCATCCTGAGCGCCGAGGAGGCCGTGCGCCTCGAGCCCAACCTCCGCGCCGAGGGGCTGCGCGGCGCCGGGCTGCAGTACGACTGCCAGAGCCTCTGCCCCGAGCGGCTCACCCTCGCGTTCATCCGCTCCGCGGTGAAGCACGGCGCGCGGGTCGCCAACTACGCCAAGGTCGAGAGCTTCCTGCTCTCCGAGGGGTCGAGCGGGCGCGTCCGCGGCGCGCTCGTCTCCGACCTGCTCCACGGTCGCTCGCTCGAGGTCCGCGCGAAGCTCACCGTCAACTGCGCCGGCCCGTGGGCCGATCTCGTGCTCGGGCTGCTGCACAGCCACACGGGCGAGAAGAAGCTGCGACGCTCCGAGGGGATCCACGTCGTGACGCGCAAGCTGGTCGACCGGCACATGGTGGCCTGCGTCGGCAAGAGCGGCGGGCACTTCTTCCTGTATCCGTGGCGCGGCCACACGCTCATCGGCACGACCGACAAGGAGTACGTCGGCAACCCGGACGACTACCGGGTGACGCGCGCCGCGATCGAGGAGCTCCTCGACGAGGTGAACAGCGCCTTCGGCCACGAGCCGATCACCTACGCCGACGTGGAGCACGCGTACGGCGGCCTGCGCCCGCTGGTCGAGGACCAGACCAAAGGCGTCTACGAGTCGTCGCGCAAATACGAGATCCACGACAACGGCGAGGACGGCTTCGACGGCCTGCTGACGGTCGAAGGGGGCAAGTACACCACGAGCCGCAACCTCGCCGAGACGGCCATGAAGCGGATCGGCGCGAAGCTCGGGCGCGAGCTCGCCGCCTGCGAGACCGACAAGCGGCGCCTCGACGGCTGCGAGATCGACGACGTCGAGGCGTTCGTCGCGGCGGCGCAGCAGGCCTACGGAGATTTCCCCGCCGCGACCGTCGACTGGCTGGCGCGGCAGTACGGCACCGAGCACGCCCGCGTGCTCGAGCTCGCGCGCGCCGAGCCCGCGCTCGCCACGGCGCTCGACGCGGACGGCGAGATCCTGGCGCAGGCCGCCTACGCGGTGCGCGAGGAGATGGCGCGCACGCTCGCCGACGTCGTGCTCCGCCGCACCGGCCTCGGCACGCTCGGCTGGCCCGGCGACGACGCGATCGCGAAGATCGCCGACGTCGCCGCGCGCGAGCTCGGGTGGGACGAGGCACGCAAGGCGCGAGAGATGGCGCAGGTCCGGGCGATGCTCACGCTGCCGCAGTAGCCATTGGACGGGACTGGCAATCAGGAGGACGCGCGCATGTCATTGTTCAAGAAGTTCCAGCCCGATTGGCGAGAAGACGTCCCGGCCGCGGGCTCCTACCGCTCGATCTTCAAATACGCCGCCGACAAGTTCAAGCACCCGAGCCGCGCGTGGTTCGAGATGTTCAAGTCCGAGTTCGGCATGACCGACGCGGACTTCCAGCGTCGGCAGCCCGGCGGCGACGAGCCGGTGAAGCTCGATCGCCCGATCGCGCTCTCGGCCGCGCAGATCGACGCCTTCCGCGGCATGGTCGGCGGCGAGAACGTCGCGACCGACGACTACTCCCGCGTGAAGTACGGGCACGGCAAGGCGCTCGACGAGAACCTCGATCTGCGCGCGAACGTGGTGCGCGCGGCGCCCGATCTCGTGCTGCACCCACGCGACAAGGAGGACGTGAAGAAGATCGTCGCGTACTGCAACGAGCAGCGCATCGCGATCGTGACCTACGGCGGCGGGTCGGGCGTGGTCCTCGGCAACCGCGCCGATCACGGCGGCGTCGCGGTGGTCATGCGCACGCACCTGAACAAGATCGTGAAGCTCGACGAGGTCAACAAGACCTGCCTCGTGCAGCCCGGCATGATGGGGCCCGACTACGAGTCGGCGCTCAACCGCGCGCCCGAGACCTTCGGCGCCAAGCAGGCCTACACCGGCGGGCACTTCCCGCAGTCGTTCGAGCTCGCCTCGGTGGGCGGGTGGATCACCGCGCTCGGCTCCGGGCAGGCGTCGACCTACTACGGCGACGCGTACGACATCGTGCACAGCCAGGAGTACGTCACGCCGGCGGGCGTCCTCAAGACGAGCGACATCCCGGGCACCGCGACGGGCCCGAAGGTGAACGACATCCTGAAGGGGAACGAGGGGGCCTTCGGCATCCTGGTCGAGGCCAACATGAAGGTGTTCAAGCACCTGCCCGACAACCGGCAGCGCTTCGCGTTCATGTACCCGTCGTGGGAGGCCGCCGTCTCGGCGAGCCGCGAGATCGTGCAGGGGGAGTTCGGGCGGCCCGCGGTGTACCGGATCTCCGATCCCGAGGAGACCGAGCTCGGGCTCAAGCTCAAGGGGTTCGACGGCGGCGTGCTGAACAAGCTGCTCGAGAGCCGCGGCCTCCGCCCGATGCAGCGCTGCCTCTGCATCGGCACCGCCGAGGGCGAGCGGTCGTTCGCGGCGAACGTGAAGAAGCAGGTGTCGCGGATCGCCCGCGCGCACGGGGCGATGTCGCTCACGAGCTACGCGACCAAGCAGTGGGAGCATGGGCGCTACTCGGACGTCCACATGCGCGAGGATCTGCTCGACTACGGGATCATCATCGACACGCTGGAGACCGGCGTCACGTGGGACAACGTGCGCAACTTGCACGCGAGCGTGCGCGCGTTCGTGAAGCAGCGGCCGGGCACCTTCTGCCTGACCCACGCGTCGCACTTCTACCCGCAGGGGACGAACCTCTACTTCATCTTCATGATGAAGCCGCGCGACCACGAGGAGTTCTACCGATTCCGCGCGGACGTCGTCTCGAAGATCGTCGAGCACGGCGGCTCGGTCAGCCACCACCACGGCATCGGCCGGCTCTTCGCGCCGTGGATGGAGCGCCACCTCGGCCGCGAGCAGCTCGACGTGCTGCGCGCGCTCAAGCGGCACTTCGATCCGAACGGGATCATGAACCCGGGCGGCACGCTGGGGCTGTCGCGAGCGTGAGCGCGTGACCCCCGCGGCGCGCGACGAGCTGATCCTCGCCATCGACGCGGGGACGCAGTCGATCCGGGCGGCGCTGGTCGACCTCGAGGGCTCGGTGCTGCGGCTGGTGAAGCAGCCGATCGAGCCGTACTTCTCGACCGAGCCTGGGTGGGCCGAGCAGGACGCCGAGCTCTACTGGACGACGCTCTGCGACGTCTGCCGCGCGCTGCTCGCGCAGTCTCCGGTCGACGCCGCGCGCGTCGTCGCCGTCACGCTGACCACCCAGCGCTCGACGATGGTGTGCGTGGATCGCGACGGCGCGCCGCTGCGCCCGGCCATCGTGTGGCTCGACGAGCGCAAGGCCGACGCCTCGAAGGTGCTGCCACGGCTCGCGGTGCCGCTGCTCCGCCTCGCCGGCGTCTACCCGCTCGTCGAGTTCGCGACGCGCTACGCGCGCTCGAACTGGCTGCAGCAGCGCGAGCCGGCGCTCTGGGCGAAGACCCACAAGTTCCTGTTCCTCTCGGGCTTCCTCACGCACCGGCTGACCGGCGAGTTCCGCGACTCGGCGGGCAACGTGGTCGGCCCGGTGCCGTTCGACGTGAAGAAGCTCGCGTGGGCCGGGCGGTGGGATCCGAAGTGGCGGCTCTTCCCGATCGCGAAGGAGAAGCTGCCCGAGCTCGTCCCGCCGACCGCGCTCCTCGGCCGGATCACCGTCGAGGCCGCGGCAAGGACCGGCCTCGCCGCCGGCCTGCCGCTGATCGCCGCCTCGAGCGACAAGGCCTGCGACGTGCTCGGCGCGGGGTGTCTCGCCCCCGACCGCGCGTGCATCAGCTTCGGCACGACGGCGACGCTCAACACGCAGAACGCGAGGTACGTCGAGCTGCGCCCGTTCCTGCCGCCCTACCCGTCCGCGATCCCCGGCGAGTACAACTCCGAGGTCACGGTGGTGCGCGGGCTCTGGATGGTGTCGTGGTTCAAGGAGGAGTTCGGCCTGCAGGAGCGCCTGCTGGCGAAGGAGGCGCAGGTCGCGCCCGAGGAGCTGCTCGAGAAGCTGCTCCGCGGCGTGCCGCCCGGCAGCGACGGCCTCGTCTGCCAGCCGCACTGGTCGCCGAGCCCGGAGCACGCGTCGTGCACCAAGGGGGCGCTGATCGGCTTTCGCGACGTGCACACGCGGGCGCACGTGTACCGCGCCATCCTGGAGGGGCTCGTGTTCGCCTTGAAGGAAGGGGCCGAGCGCACCGAGCGCGCGAACGGCGTCCCGATCGTCGAGATCCGCGGGACGGGCGGCGGCTCGCGCAGCGACGCGCTGCTGCAGATCACCGCCGACGTGTTCGGGCTCCCGGTGGTGCGCCCGCACACCAACGAGACGTCGGTGGTCGGCGCGGCGATCGACGCGGCGGTGGGCGCGGGGCTCTTCCCCGACTTCGGCGCGGCCGTCGCGGCCATGACGCACGTGGCGCGCACGTTCGAGCCGATCGCGGCGAACCAGGCGCTCTACGCGGCGCTGTATCGGCGGGTCTACCTCGGCATGTACGAGCGGCTGTTGCCTCTGCACCGGGAGATCGGCGCGATCACGGGGCGTCGCGACTGAGCGGCGCCGAGCGCGCTCAGAACCCGCGAAAGTCTGCGTAGATCGCCGCGTGATCCGAGCCCGCGAGGCCGCTGGTCGGCCCGCCGTCGCGCGCGACGTGGAAGCTCCCAGAGACGAAGCGCGCCGCGCCGCCGTGGTCGGTGGCGACGTAGAGGTGGTCGATGGCCTGCCCGAGGCCGTCGTAGAAATACGTGGCCGTCTGCGAGCCAGGGAGATCGCGGGCGACGCGCAGCAGCGGAGCGCCCGCTCCACCCACTTCGCCCACGTCGTCTGCACCGCTGGCATCGCCCGCGTCGCCCGCGTCGCCCGCGTCGCCCGCATCGCCCACACCGACCCCCGCGACCGCGTCGACCGCGTCGAGCGCGTCGATCGGCGGCGAGCCGGGGACGTCGTTGAGATCTCCTCCGAGCACCACGAGCGCGTCGGGCTCGCCGGCCGCGACCGTGGCGACGATCTCGCGCGCGGCCTGCGCCTCGGCGAGCCGACGCCCCGGATCGTCGTTCGACTTGGAGCGGAAGTGCGCGACGAAGACGATGACGCGCCGGCCGCGCACGTCGAGGCGGACCTCGAGGAACTCGCGCGCGAACGACGTGGTGCTGCCGTCGGGGCGCACGAGCACGCGGTCGCCGTGCCGGATCACGGCGGTGATCGGGAAGGCCGAGAGCACGCCGACGTCGACCGAGGCCGCGCCGCCGGTCTCGCCGAGCACCCGCGACCACGACGCAGGGAGCGCGGCGCCGATGGCGTCGAGCGACGCCTGCGACTCGACCTCCTCGACCAGCGCGACGTCCGCGCGGATCGCGCCGAGCGCCCGAGCGATGCGCGCGCCCCGCGCGGCGAGCTGCGGCGCGGTCTCGACCTCCTCGTAGGCGCCGGGCCCGCAGTCGCCCGAGTCGCAGACGGTGTCGAAGAGGCGGTGGACGTTGAACGCCGCGATCCGGACGGCCGA
>CAIXWQ010000139.1 GCA_903923175.1 uncultured delta proteobacterium
ATGCCGACCCGCTCGCCGACGCGCTGGCAGCGGCGCTCGGCCCCGCGCTCGCGGGCGCGCTCGCGGACGCGCTCGGCGCAGCCGCGGTGTCGCCGCCCTTGCCGGAGAAGCCGCGGACGATCTTCACGAGCCCGTCGACCACGGCCGGCTTGCTCTCGAGGTCGGGGTTGGCGGGCATGAGCTCGCTCTTGCCGACGGCCTTTCCGCCCTTGACGATGACCTTCTTGAGGTCGTCGTCGGTCACGCTCTTCTGCCATTCGACGAGCGTGTAGTTGCGCGGCTTGATGGTCATCTGCGCGGCCGCGGCGCCGTCGCCCTTGCCGCTGGCGCCGTGACACAGGACGCAGCGCTGATCGAAGATCGTCTTGGCCTCGGCGTCGCCGTTGGCGGCGCTCGCGCTCGGCGCGGGCCCAGCGCCCCCCTCGCCGCTGCCTTTGTTGCACCCGAACGCAGCGAGCGGCGCAGCGACGACGAGCAGCACGAGGGCGAAACGCGGAAGAGTCATGAGAGAGCCTCCTGTGAAGGGGATGACCGGTTGCCCTCTACGGAGGGCGAGGGGCGTTCCCCGGGGCGAGATTCGCGACGCGAGCTCTCGCGACAACGTGGACGGGCGCGCATTCGAGCGCGCGGGAGCGCTCCATATCCCCGAGCGGGGGCGATGACGAGCCCGGAGCGCATCGGATACCCGCACACGGCATACCGTCGCTGCGCGAGCGCGTTCCCGCGCGGCGCGAAGACGGACGTCGGTTATCTTGGCGGCACCATGGCGGAGACGATCTTCAGCAAGATCCTGCGGGGCGAGATCCCCTGCCACAAGGTCTACGAGGACGAGCACGTCCTCGCGTTCCTCGACGTCGGTCCGCTCTCGGACGGGCACACGCTGATCATCCCCAAGGAGCCGGCCGCGACGCTCGACGAGCTCTCCGACGACGCCTCGGCGGCGATCGGGCGCGTGCTGCCGCGGATCTGCCGGGCGGTGAAGGCGGTCACCGGCTGCGCGGCGTACAACGTCCTGCAGAACAACGGCCCGCTCGCGCACCAGGCGGTCTTCCACGTGCACTTCCACGTCATCCCGAAGCCCGACGCGACGCGCGGGCTCGGGGTGGACTGGCCGACGACCAAGCTCGCTCCGGAGCACGGCAAGGAGCTCGCCGCGAAGCTCCGCGACGCGCTCGGCTGATCAGGTCGCCGCGCGCCGATCCGGCGCCGCGCTGGACGCGCCGGCCTCGATCGCCTCGATCGCCTCGATCGCCGCGCGCAGCGCGTCGGGGAGCGGGCGCTTCTCGCCCGCCGCGTAGTCGAACAGCACGACGATCGACTCGCCCTGCGCGACGATCGCGCGGTGCGCGCGGCTGTGGACCCGGTAGCGGAGCACCAGCGACGTCGTGCCGAGGCTCGCGACGCGCGCGTCGATCGTCACGACGTCCGGAAACTGCACCGGCCGCTGGAAGTCGATGATCTGCCGCGCGAGGATCGGCCCGACCGTCGGGTCCGCGGCCGCCCCGAGCAGCCCGACCCGCGCGAGGTACTCGATGCGCGCCGTCTCGAGCCAGCGCGCGTACACCGCGTTGTTCACGTGCCGGAGCGCGTCCATGTCGCCCCACGCGACCGGGACCTCGACGCTGACCGGCCATCGCGGCTCGGTCTCGCGCGGCGTCGCGACGCCGCTCATGGCGCGACGGGCTTGATGCTCGCGAGCAGCGCGTCGAAGTCGGTCCGCGCGGCCAGCACGCTCTTCTGCGGCCCGGTGAGCTTGAAGAAGTGCGCGGTGCCCGGCGTCTCGACGATCGCGCCGAGGAGCGCCCAGCCAGCCTCGCCCTGCCCGCCCATGCCGCCGTATTTCCCCTGCACCTCGACGATGGTGGTCTTGAAGCCGGCGATCGTGCGCTCCGATCGCTTCGCGGTCTTCTGCCCCGCCTCGTCGAACTGGGTGACCCACCGCTGCGCGTTGGCCTCGACGTCACCGCCGATGCGGCTGACGGTCAGCTGCGGGTTCTCGGAGTCGCCCGGCTCGTGCGTGAGGTCGTAGGTCGCGATTCGAAACCCGCTGGTGTTGGGGACCAGCTTCCACTTCGCGGGCGCGGTCCACTCGATCGACGCCTTCTCCGCGGGCGCGGCCATGCCGGGCGGCACGCCGGGCGCGCCCCCCATCGGCATCTGCCCCTGCGGCACGGCGGGATGCCCGGGCGGCAGCGCCTTGCCCGCGCCCGGCGGCTGCGCCGCGCCGGGTGGCTGAGGCTGAGACTGCGGCTGCACGACCTCGGGCGCAGGCGTCGGAGCCGGAGTCGCAGGCTTGCGCAGCAGCGCGAGCCCGGCTCCGGCGCCGATGCCGCCGAGGATGAGGAGCATTCCGAGAACGTTGCTGGAGACGCCGTCTTTCGCCATTCAGGGGCGAGACGATAGCGCAGCCGGCGGGTCGAGCGGGAGCCCGCGGAACTTCTTCATCGCGAGGATGGAATCGTAGAGGACTTCCTGCACGTACGTCGGGTTGTGGACGCCCCACGCCGAGCCGCGCGCCATGACGAAGTAATTGTAGAGTGCGCCCGCGGCGTCTGCGGTGAGCTTCGCGGGCGTCGCGTAGGTGCGCGCGACGTCGAGCTCGAAGCTGCCGTCGATGCGCTCGGACGGCTGCAAGCCCGGCGGGTAGACACCGGCCGGCGTCGACGAGGCGCGCGTGAGCAGCCCAGGCCCCGTCATCGCGGTGCAGCTCGCCGGCGTGCCGGGGTTGCTGCAGCCGTCGAGCAGCGTCTCGAGCTCGGCGAGGAGCGACTTCACGCGCGTCTGGCCGCCCGAGTGATCGTAGCTGGTCGAGTTGGCGTGGCACCGGCTGCACGTGGTGAGCCGCGGTACCATCGAGTGATCCGGCACGCTGCCTGCCGCGGCGCCGAGCGTGCTCATGTGGCAGTCGACGCAGCCGTCGACGAGCTTCGTGTGCGGGTGATTGCGCGTGTACGTGTTCGGCGCCGTGAAGACGTCGGTCGTCCACTCGTAGGCGCCGAGCGCGGTGTAGACGTCGGACTGCGGGCCGTCGTGCGGGCCCCAGAACGCGCTGGTGATCTTGTTGGTACCGACGCCGGCCGCGTCGGCCGTGATGTAGAACGTCACGTCCTTGCGCGACTTGTGACAGAAGATGCAGGTGTTGCCGCGCCCGTACGCGCCCGCGGGCTGGCCGACCGGCGCGGTCGCTCCGGCGGGGCTCTTCTCGATCACCGACTTGAAGGCGGCGTCCTTCGAGACGCGCAGCGGCGCCGAGTAGGCGACGTACGCCTTGCCGGTCGAGTGCGGGTTGTTGGTGTCGTCGAAGGCGTGGCAGGTGGTGCACTGCACGATGCCGGTGGTGGCGGTGCCGGCGTAGAGCGCCTCCGTCACGACGCCGCCGTCGGCCGCGTAATTCAGCTGGCCCTGGTCGACGCTGGTCGGCGTGCCGCCGCCGACCGTCTTGGCGACGCGGCCCGCGAGCGCGTCCTTCGCGTGGCAATTGCCACACGGGTTGAGCTGCGAGATCCAAGCCGGCTGCTCGGCGGCGTTCGCCGCCATGAGCGCGTGCTTGGTGTTCTTCCACTGGTCGAGGATGCCGCCGTTGATGTCGTGGCAGGGCGCGAGACAGCTCACGTTCGCGGTGCCGTCGGGGACGCCAGCGCCAGCGTCGCTCGGAGCGCCCGGCGGTCCAGCTTCGCCAACGGGGCCCGGATCGCCGGTGAGCCCGGTTTCGCCGCCCGACCCTGGAGGACCAGGAGGGCCCGCGTTCCCAGGATCGCCTTTCGGCCCGGTCTCCCCCGCGCACGCGCCCACGAACGCGGCTGCAGCGATCGCGATCGCGAGCTGCGTGACGGTCAACGCTCGAGACATGGACATTCGCTCCTTCTCCGCCCTGCCGGAGCAGCCTACGGGTGACGGCGCAACAGCTGAATACCCCGGCTGCGTAGGCTCGTTCGTGCACGCGAGACCGGCCGAGACGAGCTCGGAGCCTCCGCCGCCGATTTAGCACGGAAGGTGCCACGGAGGTGCTCCGGTGACACCCGAATCGGCGCGAAGAAAAAGTGACGCGAGGGGCCGTCTACATACGCGTGGGCGGCCTTGCGATTTGCCCCCACGTTCGCCACGCTGCGCAGCGATGCTCTCTTCGTCGGCCAACGCTCCGGCAGCGGCACAAGCCACCGCGGTGCGCCGGTTCGCGCGCGTCCTCGTCCCTAGCGCGATCGCGCTCGCGGCCACCGCCGCGGCGTGCAGCTCGAGCAAGAGGCCCGACCCTGCGCCTGCGTTCCGCGAGGACGTCGCGGCCGTCTTCCAGGCGAAATGCGTCGAGTGTCACTCGGGCGACGCGCCGAAGGGCGGCTGGCGCGCCAGCTCGTACATGGACGTCATCGGCTGCGTCGCCTCCGATGGCAGCGCCGCGACGGTGGTGAGCGCGACCGACGGCACCTCGCCGATCACCCGCGCGCTGGCGGCTCGCTCGCACAACGAAGGGCTGCCGGTCGCCAAGCGCCTGAGCGATCTCGAGCGCTCGGTGATCGCCCGCTGGATCGACGCGGGCGCCCCGGCCTGGCGCAGCGCCATCCACCCGGTCGGCTTCGTCGACCCGCGCTCGGCGGACCACCACTCGAAGTTCCTGCGCGCCCGCAAGTGGCTGCCGATGCGCGATCCCACGTACACGCCCGATCCCGCGGACGTGAACGATCCGGGCGCGTGCGGCCAGTGCCACTCGGGGCTCCCCGCCGACGCGACGCCGATGCCGCAGAAGACGGCCGACAACCCCGACGGCACGAAGGTCTTCGCCCCCGCCGCGACCGCCTGCACGACCTGTCACAACAAGCCGGGTGGCGTCCTGAACTGCACGACCTGCCACGGCAGCGGCGACAAGCCCTACGCCGTGCGCGACGTCTGCTTCCACCCCGCGAGCGACCGCGGCCCCAACGAGGCGACGCCCGACCGCCAGCGCAACCACGAAGGGCACGTGCTCGGCGGCAGCCAGTTCATGAACCAGACGTTGCAGTGCAACGCCTGCCACAACGTCCCCGGCGGCAGCGGCACCCTCGACATCCTGAACGGCCTCGCGGGCGGCACGCACGCGAACGGCCAGATCGACGTCATCGTCGCGCCGGGCGTGGGCGGCACCGGCGCCACGTGGGATCCAGCCACGCGCAGCTGCAACAACACCCGCTGCCACTCGGTCACTCCCGACGCGAAGGTGCCGAGCCCCTCGTTCGACAGGGCCGAGAAGATCAAGTGCGGCGACTGCCACGGCACGCCGCCCGCGACGACGGCGCTGCCGAAC
This sequence comes from uncultured delta proteobacterium, assembly GCA_903923175.1. Taxonomy (GTDB): domain Bacteria; phylum Myxococcota_A; class Polyangia; order Polyangiales; family JADJMO01; genus CAIXWQ01. The sequence continues at coordinate 5,276 of CAIXWQ010000139.1, forward strand.
CACTACCTCTCCCCCGACGGCACCTGCACCTTCTGTCACAAGGAGGTCCGCGTCGCGGCCGACGGCACCAAGTCGCTCGTGCAACCGTTCTCGATGCACCTCGACGGCGTCATCGAGAAGGGCGACGGCAAGGGCCGCTGCAACTCGTGCCACGGCAACACGGGCGTCTCCGATCCGACGCAGGTCAGCGCGGCGCCTTCGACCGGCTCGCACCCCGCGCACTTCAACCCGAAATTCCGCAAGGCCGGGATCGACTGCGGGACCTGCCACGTCGTGCCGACGCTCGCCGACAAGCACCCGCTCGGCGACACCGGCCACGGCCACGTGACCTTCTCGGGCCTCGCGGCGAGTGGCGGCTTCAAGACCGGCTACGACGCGATGAACAAGACCTGCACGGTCTACTGCCACTCGGCCATTCCGGGCGGAGTCGTCCCGAACCCCGCGTGGGGAGGCGGCTCGGGCCCCACGCCGGTCGGTGGGCGGTGCGGCGACTGCCACGGCGCGCCGCCGCCGAATCACTTCGCCGGGACGTGCGGCGTCGGCGCCTGCCACAGCGGGATCGTGAATCCGCCGGTGAACCCCGGCGACTTCCCGACGTTCACCGATCCGGGCAAGGGCGTTCACATCAACGGCGCGATCGACACGCGCTTTCCGTGAGCACGCGCGTCATCGCGAGTCGGTGAGAATCGCGACTCGACTCGCACGGAGATTGGTTGACCGATCTCCACGCATTTGTTTCAGTTACGAATCGGTATGACGAGAGCACGGGGGGTGTCCATGCGACCGATTCCCATCGGCCTCGCGCTCCTGATCGCTGCGATCACGAGCGCGACGGCGTGTCACAAGGGGGAGGGCTCGGCCGGCGGTGACGCGGGCAAGGGCGCGACGGCGGCGAAGGCCGTGCGCACCGCGGCGGCCGGCGAGCTGCTCGTCGACGTCGAGAAGTCGAAGCTCGTGTTCGCGATGGTGAAGGATCGTGACGTCGCCAACCCCGTGAAGGCGAACGTGATGCTCCGCGACGGCGCGATCTCCCTCGCCGCCGGCAGCGCGCGCATCACGGTCGACCTGACCACGTTCGACTCGCAGATCCCCGTGCGCAACGAGCGCGTGCGCAACTTCTTCTTCGAGGTCACCGCCACCGGCTGGGAGACCGCGGAGCTCACCATCCCCAAGCTCCCCGACGCGGCGGTCGCGTCGCTGCGCGATCACAAGGGCGTCCTCCGCGCCGCGGTCGAAGGCGACCTCAAGCTCCACGGGAAGACGGCGCACGTCGCGATGACCCTCGACGCCGGCTACGGCGACGCGGGCGAGCTCTGGGTCCGCTCGACGACGCCCGTCGAGGTGAAGGTCTCCGACTTCGGGTTGACCGACAACCTCAAGCGCCTCTCGTCGATCTGCATGCACGACAGCATCGACGACGTCGTCAAGATCGACGTCGCCATCCAGTTCCCGGCGAAGTGATCGGGGGGCCTCCGGGCTCCGGTCGACCTCGCCGCCTTCGAAACGAAGAAGCCCGCCGAGCGGCGGGCTTCCGAGCTACGGGCGCCTGGCGTCGGCCAGGCTCCGTGGGCTCAATGGTGGCAGTCCTTGCACTCGGTCTTCGGGCGGCGACCGGCGAGGTGGCACTCGAAGCACGGGATGTTCGCGTGCTTCTTGATCGCGAGGTGCTTCTCCGGGATCTCCCAGGGGTGCCAGTTCTGCTCGGCCTGGCGCATCGCCTCGCCCATGCCCGACTGCGGGCCGCGCATCGGCTCGGTGTGACAGAGCTTGCACTCGTTGGTGAGCACCTTGCCGTCCGGCGTCTGGTGCTTGCCGTCGTGGCAGCGGAAGCAGCCCGGCCAGTTGCGGTGCCCGATGTTCGACGGGTACGTGTTCCAGCTGACCTTCATCTCGGGGAAGACGTTGCGGTCGTAGATGGCGACGAGGGTCGCGATCGCCGTCTCGATGTCCTTCACGCGAGTCGCCGCGATGTCGGGGTACTTCTTCGCGTAGAACTCCGTGACGTCGGTCTTCAGCCCCTCGTGCGCGGCCTTCTCGTCGACGTATTGCCGCGAGAGCGCGTCGACGGCCATCGATTTGGCGAACGGGAGCGTCGTCGAGATGTTCCCCGCGGACAGCGCGCGATCGACCGCGATGTCCGGCGGCTCGAAGCCGTGCGCCGGGCGGTTGTGGCAGTCCATGCAGTCCATCTTGTGCTTGAGCATCCCGTCGATCTGCTGCTTGTTCAGCGGCTTCTCGGTGCTGGTGTACTCGGTCGCGCTGCCGTCCTTGCGACGCGTGACCTTGAACCAGGGGATCTCCTGGAGATGGGAGTCGGTCGAGACGTACTCGACCTCGTTCTCGATGAACATGTGCCAGTGGATGCCGGCGCCGTTCTCGCCGCCGCCACCGGTCTTGATGAGCATGGTGATCTGCTCGGCGCTGTTCTTCTCGTCGTAGCGGAAGTGCGGGCGCTGATAGAGCTGCGCCTTGCCGAACTTCTCCGGCCAGTGGCAGTGCAGGCAGGTCTCGCGCGCCGGACGCAGGTCGTGGACCGGCGTCGGGATCGGCGTCTCGTAGGTCTTGAACGTGACCGCGAGGAGCTGGCGCACGCCCGACAGCTTCGAGTGCACGTACCAGCCGGCGCCCTCGCCGACGTGGCACTCGACGCAGCGCACGCGCGCGTGCGGCGAGTTCATGTACGCCGTGTGCTCCGGCTTCATCACGTGGCAGGTCTCGCCGCAGAAGCCGACCGACTCGGTGAGCAGGAAGCCGTTGTAGCCGGCGAACGAGAACACCACGAGGAGGATGGCGCCGACGACCGCCGCGATCGCGAAGCGCGTTCGCATCTTCGGATCGTTGAGGTCGATCGCCGGGTAGGGCAGCGCCTCGGCCACGCCCGACTTCACGCGCCGGCGCGCCTCGAAGCGCATGCCGACCAGCACGACGAAGAGCCCGCCGGCGATGATCGAGGGGAAGAGGACGAACGTGAAGATGCCGAAGTACGGACTCGGCTCGTGCATCCCGAAGCCGAGGAGCACGGCGAACAGCACCAGCAGCAGGCCGATGACGGCGACGATGCCGCCCGCGTAGCTCACCCAGTTGCGGTAGAGGTATTGGTGCGGCTTCTTCGGTGCTGACATGGCTCGTTCCTGTGACTCAGTTCTCAGCGCGCGGGGTCGGGCATTCGGATCGTCGGCGGCCGCTCGACGAGTCGCTCACTTGAACACGTGGCACGCCTGGCACTTCTTCGCGTCGGGTTGATGCGTCGCGCGGTTGGTGTGGCACGCGAGGCACTGCGCCCGCTCGGGCTCACCCTTCACGTGCGGATCGTGGCACTTGTTGCAGGCCGCCGCGTGCTTCTCGACCGCGTGCAGCCCCTTGGTCGACATGTCCTTGTGGCAGGTCGTGCAGGTCGGCACCGCGAACCGGTGCTGCTGGTGGCAGTTCTTGCACTCCGAGTGCGTCTTGCCGCGAAGCTTGACGCTCTCGACCTTGGCGGCGTGGCACTCGTTGCATCGCGTCCACCAAGCAGCGCCCGTGCCCGGAGGCGCGTTGTGCGGCACGTGGCACTGGATGCACTGGTGCTTGCTGCCGGTGGCGCTGGTCGCTTCCGCCGCGTGGCAGGTCGCGCAGGCCTTCTTCGTCTTCACGTCGTGCTGCGAGTGGCACTTGTTGCACGCCTGCGCGTGCGCCGAGTTCGCCGGCCACTTCGCCGCGACGGCCGCCTTGGCCGCGTGGCTGGTCGCGCACTTCGCGATCGCCGCGCTCGCCGGCGTGTGCGGCGTGTGACACGAGCGGCAGGTCGCGTGCTGCTCGTTCGGCGGCTTGAACCCGGCTTCGAGCTTGTCGTGGCACTTGAAGCACGCCGTCTTCGGCACGCTCGGCGAGCCGTGCGGCGCGTGGCACTTCTTGCAGTCGCCCTGGTGCGGGCCACCCGCCGGGAGCACCGGCGCGTTGCCGGCCTTGGCGTTGACGACGCCCGCCTTGGGCGCACCGTGGCAGCTCAAGCACGCGGTAGGCGCGTCCTTGACCTTGAAGACGTGCTTCTCGTGGCACGAGAGGCAGTTCTTGTGCGGCGCCGGGCCGGCAGTGGCGACGAGCTTCGCCTTCGGCTCGTGGCACTTCGAGCAGATGTCAGGCGGCGGCAGCGGGTTGTCGTGCGGCTTGTGGCAGCCGAAGCAGGTGGTCTTGGCGTGGCCGTCGGGGCCGTCGCGCATCACCTGGTTGGTCTGGTTCTGGTGGCACTTCACGCAGACGGTCCGCGTCTCCTTGGGAGAGGGGGCGTGCGGGTTGTGGCACGAGGTGCAGTTCTTGTGCTTCTCGGGGGCCAGCGCGACGTGGTTCCCCTTCGTCTTCGCGTGGCAGGTCACGCAGACCGAACCCGAGGGGGGCGGCCCGTGGACCTCGTGGCAGTTGGTGCACTGACCGTGCTGCTGCGGGCTCTTGGTCAGGATCAGCTGCGCCTTGTCCTGGTGGCAGGTCATGCAGCCGCTCCGCTCCGCGCGCCAGCTGTGCGGGAGGTGGCAGCTCGCGCAGCTACGGTGCTTGAGCGCGGTCGTGCGGCCGCCCTGCACCGGCTTCAGATCGGCCGCGGTCGCGCCGACGAGCCCCTTGGCGTTCTTCTCGTGGCAGGCGACGCAGCGCTGCTGCGCGGTGCCGAGCGCCGCGTGCGGCTTGTGGCAACCTTCGCAGTTGCGGTGCCCTTCGGGGCCCTTGCGCTCCTTGGTGCCGCCGGCCTGGACGATCTCGAACTGGTGGCAGCGCGCGCAGATGGGCTGCCCCTCGGGCGCCTTCGGCACGCGGCCGTGCGCGTTGTGGCAGAGCTGGCAGGCGACGCCGCCGTGGAGCACGTTCTCGTTGACGGGCTTCAGCTCCTTCGGGAGCGGGCTCTTCATCGAGGCCGTGAGCGCCTCGAGGTTCGTGTGGCACTTCTCGCAGGCCACCGTCGTCGGCTCGAGCGCGTGCTTCGGCGAGACCGCGAAGCTGTGGCAGCTCAGGCAGCTCTCGGCGTCCGCGGAGGCCGCCTTGTGCAGGCGCTCGTCCTTGTGGCAACCCGCGACGACGCACCCCTTCTCGGCCGGGATGGCCTCGTGGCTCGACTTGCCGTGGCACGAGAGGCAGCTGACGTCCTTGACGCCACGGTGCTCGCGGTGCCCCTGGGTCTCTGCGACGAGGCGCCACTGCACGGGCTCCTTGTCGTGGCAGGCGACGCAATCGGGCGCGTCGACCTTGCCGTGCTTCTGGGGGCTCGCCGAGTGGATCAGCGACTGCCACCAGAGCTTCACGCCGGTGCCGAACCGCGTGGTGTGGCAGCTCTGGCAGGCGATCTTCTCGTGACCGATCGCGTGCCAGCCTGCGCTCGGCGCCTTGTCGTGGTGACAGGACTCCGCGCAGAACGCGGCGTCCGTCTGGACCTTGCGCTGGAGGCGAAAGCCCGAGAAGGCGACGATGAGCGCGGCCACCGCGACGGCGACCAAGACGAGGACGCGCCGACGATCGAACCCGCGGTTCTTCTTCTTGCCCGACCCCCCGCCCGTCGGCTCGCGAACGGTGGTCATGACCTACCTCGCCGCCTCCTGTCGAGTTGCAGGGACTTGAGCGCGAGGCTCGCGAACAGCACGCAGGCGATGCCGAGGGAGACGTAGTAGCCGCGACGCTCGACGCGCCGGGTCTGGGCCGCGTCGTCGACGAGCTTGCGCGCCTCGGCGACCGCCTTGTCGACCGCGGCGACCGGCCCCTCGAGCCTCGCCGGGTCGAGCGTGTGCACGACGCCGCGCAGCTTGAGCTCGGCGGTCGCGATCTGGTCGAGCGCGAAGCTCGCGCCGGCGACGTGGAGCCCCTCCTCGCGAGCGCGGGCGACGAACGCGCGGGCCTCGGCGGCGCGACCGCGCGCGCCCCTCAGCAAGCCGGCGATCTCGTCCGCGATCTTGCGGGGCTTCTCGTCCTTGCTGTGGCACTTCATGCACGTCGCGTCGGGCGTCGTGCCGACCATCAACGAGCTCGCAGGCTGCACGTCGTGGTTGCTGTGGCAGGCGACGCACTCGGCGAGCCCGCGCTTGCGGAACCCCTTCGAGTGGGGGCCCATGTCGAAGTAGGCGAGCTCCTCTTCGTGGCAGCGGCCGCAGGCACGACCGACGGAGGAGGCCTCGGGCGGCGTCGCCGCGTGCGCGCCGTGGCAGCCGGTGCAGGTCGGCGCGTTCGGGTTGCCGCGCTTGAACGCCTGCCCGTGGACGCTCTTCTCCCACTTGGAGGCCTGGTCGGTGCGCAGGCCGTATTTCGCCATGCGCTTGCCGTCGCCGTGGCAGCCGCCGCAGAGCGTGGAGACGTTCGCGCGGTTGACCGGCGACTTGGGCGACGAGGGGCCGAGGATGTCGTGCTTGCCGTGGCAGTCCGCGCAGGCCGGCGCGTTCTCGTCGCCCGCGGCGGTGAGCTTGCCGTGGAGGCTGAGGTTGTAGAGCGCCGCCTGCCCGACCGGCAGCCGCGAGTTCAGGTGGCGCATGAACCCGGCGTCGCTGTGGCAAGAGCCGCAGACGCCGGGGACCTCGGCGTGGGTCGGGTGCGGGAGGAACCCTTCCGACTTGTGCGCGCCGACAGTCGGGTCGCGCGGATCGCCGTGGTGGCAGCCCGCGCAGCCGATGCGATCGTCGCGGTGCACGCTGGTGACGAATTCCTTCGCCGGCGCGCGGAGCTTCTGGTCGGTCAGGGTCGCGTGGCACGTGACGCAGGAGTTGGTCGCGTCCATCGACGGCGGCAGGACCCGCCCCTGCGGCCCCCAGTCCGCTGGGTTCTCGCTGGAGGAGCCGGACGCGCTCGCGCTGGCCGAAGCCGAGACGCTCGCGGAGGCCGACGCGCTCGTGGAGGCGGCCCCTTCGGGCGGCACCGCGCGCGCTGGGGACATCGCCACGGCGGCCATGAAGACGCCGGCGACGAGAGCGAGGAGCTTTTGGCTGCTAGGAGAGCGCACTGGTCGCCAGGAGGAAGAGGACGAAGAGGACGATCCAACCGGCCCAAGCCATGAGCTTGGAGCCCTTGCGATCGAGGAACGGCAGCGCCACGACGAGCGCCCCGAGGAAGCACGTCGCGCCGACGATGAACTTCGCGCCGTCGATGCCGAGCAGCTCGCGCGGCGACGACCGGATGATCTGATGGAACGGCAGGAAGTACCAAGGCGGCTGCGCGCCGGTCGAGGAGAGGCGCGGATCGGCCGCCTCGCCGAGGGGGCGGTCGGCGAAGATCGCGAGCGTCAGGACGGCGACGAGCACGCCGACCCACGCGACCGCCTGGCGGTAGAGGAAGTCGGGGTAGAGCGGGATGGTGTCGTCGTCGTCGACCGGAGCGGCCGGCGCCTTGGCTGCATCCGCCTCGCCCTGCGCGCCCGGCTCTTCGTCGACGACCTGCTCCGAGACGGGCACGGGCGCCGGCTTGCGAGACAGGAAGAAGAGGTGGAGCCCGACCAGCAGCGTGACCGTCGCCGGGAGCACCGCGACGTGGAAGCCGTACGCGTTGCTCAGCGTGTTGGAGGTGACCTCCTGGCCCCCCCGCAGCAGCCGGTGCATCCAGCCGCCGATCAGCGGGATGTTGTGGGCGATCTCGCTGCCGACGCGCGCCTGCGCATAGGCCTTCTGGCTCCACGGCAGGATGGCGCCGGTGAAGGCCATCCCGATGCCGATGACGAGCGAGACGAGCCCGCTGAGCCAGGTGAGCTCGTGCGGCGGCTTGTAGCTTCGGCGGATGACGATCGTGAAGAGGTGCGCGACGAGGCACGCGACGAAGAAGTCGCTGGCCCAGACGTGCACGCCGCGGATGAGATCGCCGTAGGGGATCTCGCCGACGATGCGCTCGACCGACGCGTGCGCGTTGGTGGAGTCGGGCTTGTAGTAGAGGACGAGCAGGACGCCGCTGAGCACCTGCACGAGCAGGAGGAACAGCGTGATGCCGCCGAGATAGAAGACGAAGCCGCGGCGAGGCGCGCGGTGCTTCGCCAGCGCCGTGGAGATGCCGCCCCAACCGAGCCGATCGCTCAGCCAGCCTTCGCGGACGCGCTTGCGAGGTTGCTCTGCGTTCATCCGACCGAGCTCACGATGATGGCGCCTTCGTTGACCGAGACCTGGAGCTCTTCGAGCGGACGAGGCGGCGGACCGCCGATGTTCTGGCCGTCCATCGAGTAGACCCCGCGATGACAGGGGCACTCGATCTGGTTGCGCTCGGGCGCGTAGCCGACCACGCACTGCAGGTGCGAGCAGAGCGCGGAGAACGCTCGGAACTGGCCGTCGGCGGCGCGGACGACGAGCACGGGGCGCTCGTCGACCATCACCGACTTCACCGTTCCCGGCGGGAACTCGAGGACCTTTCCGACGACGGTGGGGCCCGAAGGGGGACGCGTGCGCGGCTCGATGAAGCGCGCCACTGGATAGCCTGCTGCGACGGCGAAGACCGTCGCGCTGCCGCCCACAGCGATGCCCAGGAAGTCTCGCCGCGGCGGGCTCTTGGGCTCATCGTTCGACATCGGATCTCCTGGTCGTCACGAGCGTCTCTCTCCGTACTCTCGGCGCGACCGTCATCGCTGCCGACTCTCACGCGCGTCGCGCTCCGATCAGGGCGTGACGACCTTCGCGTCCTCGAGAATCGTGGGGAACTTGTATCCGGATCCGATGTCGCGATCGAGAGCGAGCGTCCCCTCGAGGACGACGACCGTGCCGACCGCGGGGGCGGCGTCCGTGGTCACCGAGAGGTCGTTCGTTCCCGTGCTCGCGTCGCCCGAGCCGTCGCGCAGGTGAAGGTACGTCTTCCCGAGCACGCCTGGCATCATCTTCACGACGGTCCCGCGGACGCGGATGCTCTTGCCGGCGAGCGTCGTTCGATTGGAGATGGCCTCGACGACCGTCTTGCCGTTGGCGCCGGGGGCGCGTTCGACCTTCGCAACCTCGACCGTCGGAGCGCCGCTCGCCGCGTGCGGATCGGGCCCCGCAGCACTTGCGCCACCGGCGGCAGAACCTGCGGGGTCGGCGGCGTTTGCGCGTGGCGCGCTTCCGTCGTCGAGGCTGCCGAACCAGATGCTCGCGAACGTGCGCTTGAGCGTGGTGCTGGTGAAGTTGGTCATCTGCATGGCGTTGCGGACGACGATCCGCTGGCCGACCTGCAGTTTCGCGGTCGGGACCGCGACCCACTCGCCTTCGGAGCCGGTCTCTCCGACGCGCGCGTAGGTGTACTGCGGCACGTCGATGACCTCCAAGACCGCGCCCTGCACGCCCGGCGCTTGCGGCTGCGCGCCCGGCTCCGAGGCGTGGTCTACGGGGCCTTGCGGAAGCGCCTTGGGCTGCGCACCCGACTGCATGGCAGCGGGCGGCGGCGGGGGCGAGGAGGTCGAGGGGGAGCTCGAGACGCGGCCGACCGCCGCATACGTCGCGCCGGCCGCGACCGCGGCGATGAACACGTGGACCATCTTGAGTTGCGCCATGGTGTCGAGCGGCCGGCGAACGCAAGAAGCGATCCCGGCCTGACGCATGACGCGATCGGGCGGCGGCATGTCGGTTGCTTGGGAGCGCAACCCGCATGGCAGGGGATGTCGCGGATCCGGCTCGATTCCTCCGCCCACGCTCGCGCGGCGGGCGGGGGCGCTCGGCTCACGACCTCGCCCGCTCGGGGTCTGCTCGTCATCGCGCGCGCGGACGAGCGGCGCGCCACTGTTCGCCTACTCGCTGCCACTCGGAGGTGTCGTGACGACGAAGCTTCGCTGGGCCGGGCTCATCTCGGCGCTCGGTCTGCTCGGACTGCTCGGACTCCCGGCATGCAGTCCCGGCGACGAGCCGCAGCGTCTCCACACGACGCATCCGCCGCCCGCCTCCTCGGGCTCGGTCACGGTCGCGGCGCGCATACCGCTGCTGCCGACCTATCCGTGCTCACGGTGTCACGAGGATCGGACGCCCGATCCGCGTGAGCGCAAGCTGACGGAGTTCCACACCCAGAAGGTGCTGCAGCACGGCACCCTCGGCGGCTGGTGCTACCGCTGCCACACCAAAGACAACATCGATCGGCTGCACCTGCAGGACGGCACGCTCGTCACCTTCGACGAGACGTTCGAGCTCTGCGGCTCGTGCCACGGCGACAAGTTCCGCGACTGGCGCGCAGGCATCCACGGCCTGACCACCGGCTACTGGAACGGCGACCGGATCCGGCGCGCTTGCCCGTTCTGCCACGACCCGCACAACCCGAAGTTCCCTGCGATGGCCTCCGAGCGCACCCCCCTGCGCCCGAGGACGGCGCCGGCCGGCGAGGCCCACGAGGGACACCAGGCGCACGAGGAGACCGATGGCGAAGGACACTGAGTCGGTCGAGAGTTGTGGGACGGGCTGCGGATGCGCCAGCGCGGGGCACGCGTCCGAAGGTCATCACCACGCCCACGTCGAAGAGACGCCGTTCGAGGCCCGCGTCGACGAGCACGGCACGCGGCGGATGTTCCTCAAGCTCGCCGGCGCGGCGGTCGCGGCCACGGCGGCCGTCGCGGCCACCGGCTGCGGACCGAACGGGCCGACGGCGGCCGAGTTCCTCCAGCAGCACTACAAGAAGCTCACCGACGAAGACAAAAAGAAGATCTTCGCGCGCATCGAGGAAGACACGAAGGCGCGCACGGGCGTGACCACGCGGGTCAACGATCCGCCGCCGCTCGACGGCGTCGAGTACGCCTACGCGCTCAACCTCTCGGTGTGCAACGGCAACCGCCGCTGCGTCGAGGCCTGCGCGCGCGAGAACAACCTCCCCGACGATCCGGAGATTCGCTACATCCGCGTCCTCGAGATGGAGGCCGGCTCGCTCGAGTTCGAGGAGGCCACTCCGTACTACGCGCGCGAGAAGCTGCCGGCCCGCGACAAGTGGTACATGCCCGTGCAGTGCCACCAGTGCGACAACCCTCCCTGCGTGAGGGCGTGCCCGGTGCAGGCGACGTGGAAGGAGCCCGACGGCATCGTCGTCGTCGACTACAGCTGGTGCATCGGCTGCCGCTTCTGCGTCGTCGCGTGCCCCTACTACGCGCGCCGGTTCAACTTCTTCGAGCCCGAGATTCCGCCGGATCGGATCAACCCGAACCAGGGCTATCTCTCCAATCGGCCGCGTCACAAGGGCGTCGTCGAGAAGTGCACCTTCTGCCTGCACCGCACGCGCAAGGGTCGCATGCCGGCATGCCTCGAGGCGTGCCCCACGGGCGCTCGCAAGTTCGGGAACCTCAACGACCCCGACAGCGAGATCCGCAAGATCATCGAGAGCAAGCGCGTGTTCGTCCTCAAGGAGGACCTCGCGACGCTCCCGCGGTTCTACTACTTCTTCTCGTGAGTCGGAGGCGGACGTGATCACTGCTCTGTTCCGATTCAGCATCGACTCGGTCCGCGCGATGCTCCGCGGCAGTCGCGCGTACTACCTGTGGATGGCCTTCCTCGCGTGCTGGATCCTGCTCGGCGCCACGGCGTACTGGCACCAGCTCCAGGTCGGGCTCTCCGCGACCAACATGGTCGACCAGATCCCGTGGGGCGCGTACATCGCGAACTTCACGTACCTGGTCGGCATGGCGGCGGCGGCCGTCATGCTCGTCATCCCCGCGTACGTCTACGACGACCACGACCTCCACGGCGTCGTCGTGCTCGGCGAGCTGCTCGCGGTGGCCGTGCTGGTGATGTGCCTGATGTTCGTGATGGTCGACGTCGGCCGCCCCGATCGCCTCTGGCACATGATGCCGGTGATCGGTCGCTTCAACTGGCCCGTCTCGATGCTGTCGTGGGACGTCATCGTCCTCAACGGCTACCTCGCGCTCAACGCCGGGATCACGTCGTACCTGCTCTTCACGAAGTACCGCGGGCAGAGGCCCGAGCGGAAGAAGTACGTTCCGTTCGTCTTCATCGCGATCGGCTGGGCCATCAGCATCCACACCGTCACGGCCTTCCTCTACAGCGGCATGGGCGCGCGCCCGCACTGGAACGCGGCGATCCTCGCGCCTCGCTTCCTCGCCGGCGCGTTCGCCGCAGGGCCCGCGCTGATGATCATCGCGCTGTCGGTCATCCGCGACAAGATGGGCTTCCCGGTGAAGCCGGCGGCGCTCAATCGGCTGCGGCAGATCATCGCCGTGACGATGCTGATCAACCTGTTCTTCTTCTTCTCCGAGATCTTCACCGAGCTCTACAGCTTCAAGCACCACGCCGCCTCGATGCGCTACATGCTCTTCGGGCTCCAGGGGCACACCAAGCTGGTGCCGTACATCTGGTCGGCGGTGGCGCTGAACGTGTTCGCGGCCATCACGTTCATGACGCCGCGACTCTACAAGCACCAGAAGGTGCTCTACGCGGCGTGCGGAGCGGCGGTGCTGGGCGTCTGGGTCGAGAAGGGCATGGGGCTCGTGATCCCCGGCTTCGTCCCCTCGCCGCTCGGCGAGATCGTCGACTACACGCCGAGCTTCACGGAGTTCTGCGTCTCGGCCGCCGTCTGGGCGACGGGCGCGTTCATCTACACGCTGCTGCTCAAGGCGGCGGTGCCGATCGAGCTCGGCAAGTTGCGGCTGGCCGGTGCTCCGACGCTGAGCCCGGAGGACTACCACCAGGGTCACGGACACGCGCACGAAGGCTCGGAAGACCACTCGCACGGCTCGCACGAAACGCCGTCGCCCTCGCCGGAGGCCGCGGAATGAGCCGCATAGCTACCCACACCCTCGCCTCCGCCACCGTGGCGGCCGCCGTTCTGCTCACCCTCGGCTGCAACCCCGAGCAGCACGTCACCCAGCACAAGCCGGTCGAGCCGCCGGTGTCGAAGGCGGACGCCATCCCGGACGCGCCGGTGAGCGGCTCGATCCGCGGCGTCGCCTTCCAGATGAAGGACGCGCGGTACGTCGTCGATCACCGCATGGACATGACGCGGATCGACATCAAGCTGTCGACCGGCGCGGCCGAGAGCGCGTGCGCGCCCGTGAAGCCGACCGACGCGATGATGGTGTGGCTCCGGCTCGAGAAGAGCGACAAGCTCGAGTCCCAGGAGCTGCACCTCGATCCGACCAAGCCCGGGCCGTGGTCGATCCACTACCAGATGAAGACGCCCGGCGGATGGGTCGGCAGCGACGAGGGGTACGCGACCGTCGCGCTGCGCGCCGCGGGCGCCGACGGGAAGCTCTCGGGCGGCGTGTCGGTGTGCTTCGCCGACGATCAGAAGAGCTGCGTCTCGGGCTCGTTCGATGCGCTCCCCTGCCCGTGGGGGATCGACGCGCCGGTGCGCGGTGCGCTGCCGAGCGAGGCCATTCCGGAGAAGTTCCAGAAGAAGTGGAAGGAGGGGGGCTCGGCGCCGAGCGGCTCGTCGTCGCTGGGTGGCCCGTCGCCGAGCGCGCTGGTGTCGGCGTGGCCGCTGCCTTCGACGTCGGCCTCGCTCGCGCCCTCCGTGAGCGCGCTGCCCATGCCGAGCGCGTCGGGCTCCGCGAAGAAGCCGTAGCGAGCGCGACCTCACCCCCGCGCGATCACGCGTGGTGCTCGATTCCCCCTCTCCGCAAGCGGAGAGGGGTCAGGGGGTGAGGTTTCACTGCACGCCGTGGCACTTGCGACAAGGCTCGTCGCGGAGCTTGTTGCGCGTGCTCGAGAAGTTCGAGCCGTGCGGGTTGCCGCCGGGCCCGCCGACGCGGTGGCAGCCGACGCAGAGCTGCTCGCCCGCGCCGCCGTGGCACGCGGCGCACGCCATGGGGTCGAGGCGCGCCTGGCGGCCGTGATCGCCACCGCCGGACTTCACCCAGCCTACGGGGTGCGGGTTGGGGCCGGCGCCGGTCGCGGAGATCTTCTTCTTGTCGTGGCAGTCTCGGCAGAAGTTCTCGGCGTGGCAGGTCGCGCAGAGGCCGGGGTTCGAGTGCGACTCCTCGGGGTGGCGCGTGAAGAACCCGGCCGCGTGCAGGCGCGAGAAGTTGGGCGTCTCGGGGTTCAGCTTCCAGGGCAGCGCGGGGACCGTCTTGCCGTGGCAGTTGGTGCAGAAGGTCTCGTTGTGGCACGTCGAGCAGAGATCGCGCGTGCCGGCCGCGCGCACGCCGTGCTCGCGGATCCAGTTGCCGTCGTGGACGATGTGGCTGTCGGGCTTCACGTTCTCGGAGATGAGATCGTGGTGGCAGCCGTCGCAGTCGCGCGTGCGCCACTGATCGCGGTGCTGATGGCAACCGAGGCATGTGCCCATGACGGGGCGGAGGATGGTGGCGTCGGTCTCCCCCGCGGCGACGTGGCAGGGCACGCACTGGCTCTTGAGGCGACCGAGGTGCTTGGAGTGCTGGAACTTGAGGTGATCGCGCGCCTGCGAGACGGCCGCGCGCGTCGCGGCGACGCCGTGACAGTCGCCGCACTCGTTCGGGTTGTGCGGCTTGCTGTGACAGCCGACGCACACCTTGGTCGTCGGGATGTCGGGCGGCCCCTGATCGGTCTCCTTCTCGATCTTCTGGTGGCACTGCAGGCAGCCGATGCCCTGTGACAGGTGCTTGTGATGCTCGAACGCGTGGGAGGAGTCGCGCCGCTTGAGGCCGAGCACGCCGGCGCACGCGGCGAGCGAGACGCTGCCGAGGAGCAGGAACGGAAGCACGCGGCTACGGGAGCGTCGCGGCTCGGGAGTCGACATCGGCGTGCTCATTTCGTGCGCTCGAAGGCGAAGGTGGCGCGGGCCATCGCGTGGTACTCGTTGCGGTCGTCGCGCGTGCGCGTGTACTCGACGGCGCCGGCGAAGTCCCATTGCGGCAGGCCGCGATACGAGGCGGCGAGCAGCGCCCAGGGGCGGAACTTGTTGCTCCCTTGCGGCGTGGTGTCGGGGGAGTCGTCGAAGCGCACGAGCTCGAGCTCGGTCGACGCGCGGAGCTTCGCCGGCAGCGGCACGCTGGCGATCAGGCGCGCGCCCCACCAGTTGGCGTTGAACACCGACCAGCGGCGCAGCTCGACGCCGACGTTGCCGGCCCAGGCGTCGTCGAGGGCGAGGTTCGCGCGCGCGGTCGCGTACGCGCCGAGGTGCGAGCCGTCGGTGTCGTCGTTCTGGTAGATGGTCGCGCCCGTGAAGAGCAGGTCGAGGCGCGGCGCGGCGCGGTACTTGATGGTGCCGCCCGACGTCGTGGCGGGGTGATCGCCGAGCACCGAGAAGAGGGAGGTCGCCGGGAGCATGCGGCTCGCCGAGCGGTGGGTGCCGAACAGCTCGACGCGGAGGTCGCCCTTGCGCAGGCCGATCGAGGCGAGCGCGTCGGTCGGGCCGGTGTGCACGAGATCGAAGGCCGCGCGTGCGGCGAGATCGAACCAGCGCGCCGGCGTGATCATGAGGTCGGGGCCGATCTCGTGATCGAGCAGCTGGCCGTCGTTGCGACGCATCACGTACGCGAGGCCGACGTTCATCCAGGTGCCGATGGCCTGGCCGGCGCGGCCGCCGATCGCGTAGTCGTACTGGCGGCTGCCGAAGCGCGGCACGACGGGCGAGCCCGCGAAGACTTCGACCGTGGTGCCGAGCTCCGCGGCGCGGCCGAGCGCGCGCACGCCGTCGATGTGCATCGGCCGGATCGCGCCGGCCGACTCGAGGAAGCGCCCGACCCGGATCTCGCCGCGGCCGAGCGGATCGCGCACGCGGACCGTCAGCGTCTGGACGTCGCCCGTGACGTTGGGCGCGTCGGTCACCGCGAGCCACGCGACCGCCTCGGCGTCGATCCACGACCGGAGGCGATCGTCTCCCCGCACGACGAGCATGCCGACCGGCGACTCGGTCTGTGCATATGCGTCGGCGCGCAAGCGGAGCGGATCGGCGTGCGCGCGCTCCGTCGTCGCGACGAGCGCGGCGAACGTCAGCACCGAGGCGCCGAGAACCACGGCGCGCGAGCGCCGCACGGAACGGGGCCGCGCGCGGCGCCCGAGGTGGCTCCCCTCCGGCTCGTTCGCGCTCGAGTCGCTCGTCGCGCGATCGACGCGAAGCTTTCGAAGAGCCGATCGCTCACCGCGATTCATCCGGGGACCTCACCTTGGAGAGAGACGACTGCGAAACGTGCGCCACAGATTACGGCATCTTCGGCGGGGCTTTCAGCAAACTCGGAAGCAATCAGCGCACCGTTACCGGTACCTCCGATGCGTTGCCACGCGAAGATCGCGCGAACCGCCCGCGCACGGAGACAATCCCCACGATCCGCGGACGCGCGCAATGGAAAGGCGCGTCGGCGAACCACCCCCGGGTACGAAAAAGGGCCGAGCGGGTTGATCCCGCCCGGCCCCCCCGGCTCCGCGCCGACTCGATTCACTCGTCGTCGGCCTTCATCGGCCCTGCCTCGGCCTGCACGCGCGCCTGCGTCTGCGGCGAGCACGCGTCGTAGTGCGAGAAGGACATGAGGAACGTGCCGCGCCCCTGCGTCATCGCGCTCAGGCGGGGCTCGTAGTCGAGCAGCTGCGCGAGCGGCGCGGTGGCCCGGATGACGCTCTCCTCGTCGGCGCCGTCCTGCCCGGAGATCCGGCCGCCGATCCCGTTGAGATGTCCCATCACGTCGCCGATGAAGCCCGACGGGACGGTGACCTCGATCGACATGTACGGCTCGAGCAAGAGCGGCGATCCGGCCTCGAGCGCCGCGCGCATGCCGCGGTAGGCGGCGGTCTGGAACGCCGCGTCCGAGGAGTCGACCGCGTGGAACTTGCCGTCGAAGAGCCGGACCTTCACGTCGACGACGGGGTAGCCCGCGATGGGCCCCGCCTTGAGCGCGCGGTGGATCCCCTTCTCGACCGAGCCGATGAACTGGCGCGGGACGGTGCCGCCGACGACCGCGTCCTCGAACTCGTACCCCTCGCCGCGCTTCTTCGGATCGACGTCGATGTAACAGACCGCGAACTGGCCGTGGCCGCCGGTCTGCTTCTTCTGCTTGCCCTCGACGTTCTTCGCGGGGCGCGCGAGCGTCTCGCGGTAGGCGATGCGCGGCGGCCCGAGCTTGACCTCGAGCTGCGAGCGGCGCTTCAGGCGCTCGAGCGCGAGATCGAGGTGCGCGGCGTTGAGGCCCGCGAGCACGATCTGGTGCGAGGTCTCGTCGAGCGAGTACGAGAGCGCGGCGTCTTCCTCGCAGAGCTTCTCGAGCGCCTCGCCGATCTTCTCGTCGGCGCCGCGGACCTCGGAGATCAGCGCGCGCGAGAACAGGCGCGGCGGCATCGCGGCGCCCGGGTGCACGTGGACGTTGCTCGGATCGGAGAGGGTCTCGCCGGTGTGCGTGGTCTTGAGCTTCGTGATCGCGATGATGTCGCCGGCGTGCGCCTCGGTCTGGTGCGCCGAGTTCTTGTCGGAGCCCTCGAGGATGACGCCGATCTTCTCGCGCTGACCGCTGTTGGCGTTGACGACCTGATCGTCGGCGCGGAGCACGCCCGCGTAGATGCGCGTGTACGAGGCGCGGCCGCTGTGCGGATCGATGTGGGTCTTGAAGACGTACGCCTCGAGCGGCGCGTCGTCGCGCGCTTCGGGCGGCGGCGCGTAGTCGACGAGCCCCTGGATGAGCGCCAGCACGCCCTGCGGCTTGGTCGACGCGAGGGTGAAGAGCGGCACCGCGGCGCGCTTGCGGACGGCGGCCCGGAGGCCGGCGATGAGCACGTCGTCGGGGAGGTCGCCTTCGTCGAGGTAGCGCTCGGTGAGCGAGTCGTCGGTGGCCGCGATGTCCTCGGCGAGCTGCTCGCGCGCCTTCTTGACGCGCTCGTTGAGCGACGCGGGGAGGTCGGCGTTCGCCTTCGTGGTCGGCGACTCCGCGCCGTACCAGACCTGGCGAGGCATGACCCCCGCGACCGCCGAGACCTTCGCGCCGGCGAAGTCGGCGACGGTGAGCATCGCGAGCGGCGTGTGCAGGCGCGCGCGCAGGTCGGCGACGACCTCGTCGACGCGCGCGCGCTCGTCGTCGGCGCGGGTGAGCGCGACGATGCAGGGCATCTTGGCGTCGCGGATCCACTGCAGCACGCGGTCGGTGCCGCTCTGCAGGCCGTCCTTCGCGCACACGACGATCAGCGCGGCGTCGACCGCGCCGAGCGCGAGTCGCGTCTCGACCATCGCGCTCGCGTCACCGGGCGTGTCGAGGATGTTCACCTTCACGTTGCCCCAATGAAGGGGCTCGAGGCGGGTTTCGAGCGTGGCTCCGTGAGCTCGCTCTTCGGGCGTGTCATCGAGGAAATGGCCGTGCGCGTCGCGAACGACGCCCTTGGGGGCGGCTTGCGCGAGCGTGAGCATCGCCTCGACGAGGGCGGTCTTCCCCGAGCCCTTGTGCCCGACGACAGCGATGTTGCGGATTTCGGTCGTGCGCGGCGCGGTCATCGTCGTTCCTTTCGGCGATCCGGCGCCCCGAGGGGCAGTCACTGGGATCGCGGTCGCGCGGGCGGAATGCGCCCGGCGGACCACGCTAACCTACGCCGAAAATCCCCGAGGTTGATGCAGATCTCACCCCTCTTCGACCACGCAGGGGATGCGCGGTCGCCGCGCAGGTTGCGCAACGCGCGGTGTTCGCGCGGGGGCCCGGGCGGCGCGAGCGGACGCCGGAGGGTCGGGCGGCGCGCCCCTACTGAACGCGGGTTCCGATGCGCGCCCTCGCCCGGCGCTCGACCCGTCCTGCACCTCGTCAGGTCGCTCGCGTCAGGCGCCTCAGGCGCGTCAGGTCGGCGCCTTCGGGTCGCGCACGTGGGCGACGAAGAGCACCGCGCCGGTCGCGCGATCGCGGATCATCACGTAGAACGGCCGATCGACGCGCATCGGCACGTAGGCGGGCATGCCCTTCTCCGTCATCACGACGGCGGTCGCGGCGGAAGCCTCCGCGCCCGACTCGTTCACGTCGAGCACCGCCTGGTGCACCACCGCGGAGACCTCGAGCTCCTTGGTGCCGGTCATGCCGGAGAAGTCGGCCGCGCCGCCGAACGCCGACGGCATTCCCAGCTTCGCCAGCACGGAGGAGAGCTCGAAGGAGCTGCCGATCTGGAAGCGCGGCAGGGCGAGCGACACCTCGGCCCACCCCGCGCGGTCGATGGCCCTCGACCAGTCGCGGATCGACGGCGTCGCGCCGGGTCGCGGGAGCACGACGTCGACCTCGAGATCGAGCGCGCCGGCGCTGTGAAACGGCAGCGCGACGATCTGTACGTCCTTGCCGTCGACGAAGCGGGTGTCGATCAGGCCGTGCATCGTCGGCACGTCGACCTTGGCGCCCGGCGTCGCCTCGAACGGCTCGGCGCGCGTCGCCGCCGCGGGGAACGGCTGCGCCCACGCCCCCTTCAGGTGCACCGCGTTGACCAGCGTGAGGCGCGAGGCCGGCGAGAGCAGGCCGGGGGCGAGGAGCGCGGGGATCGCCTTCGCGGTGCGGTCGGAGACCCACTGGTTGATGCGCAGCCGCGCCCCCTCGGTGGCGCCGCGGTAGTCGACCACCTCGAGCGGCGCGCCGTAGCGATCGCGCGTGAGCGAGACGAAGCCGGGGAGGAACGCGTAGTCCTTCTGGCCGAAGAGACGGTTGGCGACCTCGAGGCGCGGCTCTGCATCGGCGCGCTCGCCGCTCCGCGCGGCGGCGCTCCACGCGGCGAGCTGCTGGTTCCAGGCGACGTGCAGCCCGTCGCCGGCGGCGCCGAGCGGAGCTCCGCCGGGCGCGACGAGCGCCTCGACGTGGAGCACCTTCGCCATCTCCGCGGCGGTGGTGCCGCGGGCGCCGGCGTAGGTCATGGCGAGCGCCGCGGAGATGCTGGCCGGCGCGAAGACGACGTTGCCGCGCTCGTCGATACGCCCGAGGAGATCGTCGGCGAGCGCGAGGGTCGCCGCGCCGAGCGTGGCGACGTCGCTCGCGGGGGCGGCGACGGCGGGGGGCG
>CAIXWQ010000140.1 GCA_903923175.1 uncultured delta proteobacterium
CAGACGACGCGTACGTGATGGAGACCTTCTTCCCGAGCCCGTTGTCCACCGTGCGCAGCAGCCCGCCGCGCCCGTTCGGGAAGATCTCCAGGTACTTCCACGCCTGGTCGGGGGCGCCCGAGACGTCGATCCAGACGATGTCGGTCGTGCCCGAGCCGTTCATGTCGGCGAAGCGCACCGTGGTGTTCGGCCCCTTGGTCGGGACGCCGCCGAGCGACTTCACTGGCGCGAACGTGCCGGCGGCCGTCGCGAGCGCGAGCTCGACCTGCGTCACGCCGACCCGGACCAGATCGGTCCACCCGTCGCCGTCGAGATCGATGAGCTGGAACGGCGCGCTCGGGTCGAAGTCCGGGACGCCCGTGGCCGTCACCGCGGCCTCGAACTTCCCGCGCCCGCGCCCGAGCCAGTACACGAGCGAACCAGGGCGCAGGTAGCAGAGGTCCTGGACGCGGTCGCCGTTCACGTCGCAGAGCTGCGTGTGCCCGTCGGAGAAGCGGAGGGGCTGCGCCGGATCCACGACGCCCACGGTGGCGGGGGTCGTCCAGTCGGCGCCGTTGACGTTGTAGCCGACAGCGAGCCCCGCCGCGGTCGTGATGACGACGTCGGTGCGGCGATCGCCGTCCATGTCGGCGAGGCGGACGTCGGGGTCCTCGAAGGTGAAGTTCGGAGACTGCGTGAAGGCCACGGACGGCGCGAAGCTCGTGGCGGTCGCTCCCGGGAAGTAGCGCAGCGAGGCGACGCCGCTCTTCACGAGCAGATCGATCGCGCCGTCGCCGTCGACGTCGGCGAGCTGTACACCGGTCGATGCGAGCTCGACCGACGGGCTCGAGCTCCAGTTCTGCCCCGCATTCCACTTCACGCCGTCGTGGTTGATGTACGAGCGGAACTGCCCGGCCTTCGTGACGAGAAGGTCGGGCAGCCCATCGCCGTCGAGGTCGGCGAGGTCGACGTTGGCGTCGCTCGGCGAGCGACCGGGCGGCGTCGTCATCGTGGTGATCTGGCCGTCGCTGGCGATGCTGGGCTCGGCGTACTGGAGCGAGAGCGTTGGCAGCGCGGTGACGCCGTCGCTGCCCACCATCGTGACCGACGCGAGGCGCGAGTGGCCCCCCGCGACGTAGGTTAGGTCGTAGCGGCGGACGAGCGCGCCGCCGTGGTTCACCTCGACCTTGGTGAGGCGGCGATCGACGAGCTCCCTGATGCCGGAGCCGAAGCGCGTGTGCGCGTCTGGCCTGGACTCGTAGGAGAGGACGACCTCGTTGCGGGCCGTCGCGGAAAAGTCGTTGTAGACGACACTCGTGAGCACGCCGTGGCCGGCGCTCGTCGTGTCCCATGCGTAGGAGATCTTGTGGCCGAAGAGATCGACTGCCTCGCGGAGGAGGTACGCGGCGACGTGGTCGCCCTCGGCCTCGACGTAGCCGTCACCCCCGAAGCGGTAGGTCGTTCCGGACTTATCACGGGCCTCCCACGTCTTGCCGTCGGCGGCGCGTTTCACCCGCACGAAGGAGCCCGACTCATATTGCGGCCGGTAGACGCCGGGAGCGACCTCGAGCAGGTCCGACGGGATCCCCATGCCGGTGATCTCAAACGGATCGGCTTCGGTGAAGCGGGGAAGGCCGTTGTCAGTGCGACGCCGGATCTTCGGCAGCTTCGAGATCGACCAGCCCAGGCCGACGTCCGAGACGCCGCCGCCCGAGTCGTAGTCGAGCGAGAGCTCCGGCACGAAGCCGTTCACGCCCGGCGGGACGGCGATGGTCACGCCGTAGCTCGCGGTGCCCGAGGAGAGCGACGGGGAGAAACTCCGCCCGAGGCCTTCGATCGAGCCCGGGCCCTTCGGAAGGCTGATGCGCGTCGGATCGACGCCGCTCGCCTTGGCACTGCCCGCGATCACCAGGGCGACCGCGGCCGCCGTCCATGCCGTCTTGAAGCGCATGACCATCCTTCGGCGACGCGTACGGGCGTCGCTTTCGTCTCGTTCTCGATGCTCGCGCAGCACGAGCCGCCCTCTCGGACGCGAGGTCACGGAGAGGGGGCGCGTGGTGCTGAGGCCCTGTGCGCGAAGCGTGCCGACTCACTCGCCCGCGATTTCTCGCGTTTGCGGCCGCGAGCTCGGGACGGCTTCCAAAATCCTTGAAGATCCTCCAGGAATGCCCTGCACGATCTTGGAAGAAGCGGGACGACGCCGGCACCGCACCGCGCGTCACATCAGCGTGTAGCTCGC
>CAIXWQ010000141.1 GCA_903923175.1 uncultured delta proteobacterium
CCGCGGCGGGCGCGCCAGGCGTGCCGCGGGGCGCGGCCGATGAGCGAGGCCGTGCTCCGCCGCTTCTACGATGCCTTCGCCGCCCACGACGGCGAGGCGATGGCGGCCTGCTACGCCGACGACGTCGTCTTCACCGATCCCGCGTTCGGGCGCCTCGAAGGCGAGCGCGCGCGCGACATGTGGCGCATGCTCACCGGCCGCGCCCCCGATCTCACGCTCGAGTACCAGGTGCGCGAGGCCGACGCGCGCGGTGGGCGCGTGCACTGGGAGGCGCGCTACACGTTCTCGCAGACCCGCCGCCGCGTGCACAACGTCATCGAGGCCACGATCGAGATCCGCGAGGGCCGCATCGTGCGCCACGCCGACGTCTTCGACTTCTGGCGTTGGTCGCGCCAGGCGCTCGGCGCGCCGGGGCTGCTCCTCGGCTGGTCGTCGCTGCTGCAGTCGAAGGTGCGGCAGAAGGCCAACGCGGGGCTCGACGCGTTCATCGCCGCGCGGCGGTGAGAGCGCGTGCGAGCGCGCGAGCGTGCGAGGCGGCGGCCGTTCGTCAGACCGGCGCGTGCTTCGACAGGTGGCGCACCGCCTCGCCGAGCCCGTCGAGGGTGAGCTCGTACATCGGGAAGATCCGCTTGAGCAGCTCGGCGGTCCCGTTCCAGTAGCGGCTCGGCTCGGGGTTGAGCCACGCGGTGCGATCGAAGTGCTTGGAGAGCATGGTCATCCAATCCACGGCCTTCAGCTCGCCCCAGCCGGCGTCGTTCATGTCCGGATCCCACGCGTAGCCGAGCAGCTCGCCGGGGTGCATGAGCGCGTCGCCGAGCACCACGAGCTTCCAGGTGCGATCGAACTGCGCGAGCGCGTCGCTCACGCGCATCGGCTCGCGCAAGTTCGCGTCGCGGTAGACGCGCCCGTAGATGGCGTTGTGGAAGTAGTACGGCTCGAGCCGCTTGAAGTTCGACGCGCGCTTGGCGGCCGAGAAGAGCCGCGACACCAGCTGCGCGTGCGGATCCATCGAGCCGCCCACGTCCATGAGCAGCAGCACCTTCACGTTCGGCTTGCGCGGCGCGCGCAGCACGATGTCGAGCTCGCCGCCCGACCGCGCGGTCGCGTCGATCGTGGCCTCGAGGTCGAGCTCGTCCTCGGCCCCCTCGCGCGCCATGCTGCGCAGGCGGCGCAGCGCCATCTCCATCGAGCGCACGTCGAGCACCACGTCGGAGCGGTAGGCCTTGAACTTGCGCTGCTCGGCCACCGCGAGCGCGGTGCGCTGGCCGCCGCGGCCGATGCGCACGCCGCTCGGGTTCTCGCCGTCGGTGCCGAACGGGCTCCGGCCGCCGGTGCCGACCCATTTGCTGCCGCCGTCGTGGCGCTCCGTCTGCTCGCGCAGGCGCTCCTCGAGCAGCTTGCGCAGCTGATCGACGTCGAGCGACTGGAGGAACTTGCGCTCGTCGTCGGTGAGCTGCGCGCGCTTGATCGGATCGCGCAGCCACTTGTCGAGCTCGTCGCGCAGCGTGAGCACCGAGGCGTCGACGCCCTTGAATTTGACCGCGAACGCGCGGTCGAACGCGTCGAGGTCCCCCTCGCGGTGCACGCACAGCGCGCGCGCGACGTCGTAGAAGCCGTCGAGCGAGGAGTCGTGCAGCCCGAGCTCGAGGGCGCGCGCGAGCTGGACCGCCTCGTGCGGACCGACCTTCACGCCCTGCCGACGGAGCTCGAGGATGAAGTCGACGATCACGCCCTCGGGTATAGCGCGTTTTTGCGCCCGGGCGCCGTTCAGGCCCGCGGGCGCGCGTCCCACACGACCACGCCTTCGTGTGCGCCGAGCGCGTACGTCTCCGCCGTCGGCATGCGCGTGCCGCGCCGGTTCGAGAGCAGCGTGAGCGCCCGCGGCGACCCCGCGCCCTCCCGCGGCCGGATCCGGATCGTGTGCGACGCGAAGTTGAGGAACACCGCGACGTGCTCGTCGCCGAGCACGCGTCGAAAGGCGACCACGTCGTCGGGGAGGCGCACGTGCTCCACCCGATCGAGCCACTCGAGCCTGCCCGACTGCAGCGCGGGGAGCGCCCGGCGCAGCGCGAGGAGGCAGCGGTAGCAGCGCAGCAGCGACGTCGGATCGTCCTGCTGCGCCGCCACGTTGAGCGCGGCCGATCTCGGGTGCATCGGCAGCCACGGCGTCACCGTCGGCGGCGTGAACCCCGCGTTGGGCCCGGCGTCCCACTGCATGGGCGCGCGGCACTCGTCGCGGTTGAGCAGGATGCCGCGCGCCTTGAACGCCGGCACGAGCCACGAGGGGACCCACTCGAAGCGCGCCGCGATCGGGTCGAGCCCCTCGTGCAGCGGCGCGTCGTGGTTCTCCATCCCGATCTCCTCGCCGTAGTACACGAACGGCACGCCGCGCACGGTGAGCTGGAGCGTCGCGAGCAGCTTCGCCTTCTCGAGGCTCGCGTCGACGCGGTGGATGAAGCGCGGCCGATCGTGGTTGCCGAACACGTAGGTCGGCGAGAACGGCTCGGGGAAGGCCCCCTCGATCTCCTCGATCAGCGCGCGCACCGCGCCGCCGTGGAAGCGCGTGCGCAGCGTCTGGAACAGGAAGACGAGGTGCAGCCCGTCGGCGGCCTCGCCGCAGTAGCGCCGGAGCGTCTTCGCGTCGCCGAACACCTCGCCCACCAGGAAGCGCGGCGTCGCGCTCTCGTCGCCGATCGCGTCGACCACCGCGCGCAGCTCGCGCGCGAAGGCGAGCGTGTCGGGGTGATCGATGGTGTGCACGTGGCGCTGGAAGAAGCCGTGCGGATCGTCCTCGGTGGGCGCCGGCCGCCACGAGAACGGGTTGTCTGCGAACGAAGCGTCCTTGAAGAGCGCGTTGAAGATGTCGAGACGCAGCCCGTCGACCCCCTCGCGCAGCCAGAAGCGCACGACGTCGAGCATGGCCGCCTTCACGGCGGGGTTTCGGTAGTTCAGGTCGGGCTGGAACCCGAGGAAGCTCGCGAAGTACCACTGGCCGCTCGCCTCGTCCCAGCGCCAGCCGGAGCCGCCGAGCATCGAGCGCCAGTTGTTCGGCGGCGCGCGCCCGCCCGGCTTCCTGCCGTCGCGCCAGATGTACCAGTCGCGCCGCGCGCTCTGCCGCGACGCCCGCGACTCGAGGAACCACGGGTGCCGGTCCGACGTGTGGTTGAGCACCATGTCGAACACGAGCTTCAAACCGCGGGCGTGCACCTCGCGCACGAGCGCGCGGAAGTCGTCGAGCCCGCCGTACTCGGGCGCGATCGCGTAGTGGTCGCTCACGTCGTAGCCGAAGTCGGCCTGCGGGCTCTCCCAGAACGGCGACAGCCAGAGCGTCTCCACGCCGAGCCACGCGAGGTAGTCGAGCTTGCCGATCACGCCGCGCAGATCACCGACGCCGTCGCCGTCGGAGTCGGCGAACGAGCGCGGGTAGATCTGGTAGACCGTCGTGCGCTTCCACCAGGGCGCTTCGCGGTCGCTCTCCATGGAGCACCTCGCGGCTACGGTTTGGTGACCGTCGTCGTCACGAGCGGGTACGGCGAAGGCTTCGGCTCGCAGACCGCCTTGGTGTCGCCGACCACCACGGCGTTGGCGACGATGCTGTAGCGGCTCAGCTTGAGCAGCAGATCGTTCCCCGGCGCCGCCGTGACCTCGAGCTGGAACTCGAAGCTCGGCGGCGTGTAGCTCTCGCCCGCCTCGATCTTCGCGGGGAGCAGGAAGTGCACGGTCCCCTTCTCCTTCTCGAAGAAGACCTGCGCTGTCTTCGCGACGTTCGGCGTGCCGGTGCCCGGGACGATCTTCCCCGAGCCGTCGACGAACTTCGTGCCTGCGGGGACGACGTACTCCGCGTCCATGTCGTGGATGTGGTTGAGCCCGGCGTGCTCGATCTTCCCGGACGGGTAGCCGTCGACGTGGACGGTGTACTTGCTCCCCTGCGCCGCGCGGTCGGGCGCGGTGACGTCGATCGAGTGGAGCTGATCGCCCCCCTTGCTGCAGGTGAGCGGGACCTTGTGCTTCTTGGTGGCCGCGTCGGCGGGCGGCGCGAAGACGATGGCCGCGGCGAGCGCGCTCAGCGCGACCGCGCGCCGCACGTGAGGAACGCGCCGCACGCGAGCAGCGCCGGTCTCCAGAGACGAATTCACGCCGTGCCGCTCCATTCGCGCGCTCCCCTTCCGGGCCGAGGCCTTCGCACCGTCGCGCGCCTGCACCCCGCGCAGTCGTCGATTGGACGGCGCTGGCCCACCCCGCATTCATGCACGAGTCAGGCCCTTTCGTGCGCCGTCCGCGACGTCGCTCGACCCGTGCGAAGCACCGCGGTACAGGCGCCTCATGCGCTTTTCGCGCCCCCTGCTCGTCGCAATCCTCGCGCTCAGCCCGCTCGGGGGCTGCAAGGCCTGCCAGCAGTCGGCCAGCCAGTCCACGCCCGACGCGGCCCCTTCGGCGGGCGGCCTCACGGCCGAGCAGGCGCAGAAGCCGCTCGCCAAGTTCGGCGATCACGTCATCACCCTCGGCGACTTCGCCAAGGTGCTCGCCGAGATGCCCGAGTACGAGCGCCTGCGCTACCAGTCGCTCGAGCGCCGCAAGGAGCTGCTGCGCAGCATGATCGACGTGCAGCTGCTGGCCGACGAAGCCAAGCGCCAGGGGCTCGACAAGGACCCGACGGTGCAGGAGGAGACGCGCCAGATCCTGGTCGCGTGGATGCGCGGCAAGCTCCTCGCGGAGGTGCCGCAGGCGTCCGCGATCGCCGAGGGGGACGTGAAGGCCTACTACGAGGCCCACAAGGATCTCTTCCGCGAGCCCGAGCGCCGGCGCGTCGCGCAGATCGTGACGCGCGACGAGGCGACCGCGAAGAAGGCCGCCGACGAGGCGCGCTCGGCCGGACCGGTCGGCTGGGGCGCGCTCGTGAAGAAGTACTCGGACGACAAGCCCGCGGCGACCGAGGCCCCGGAGATGTCCGGCGACCTCGGCTACGTCACCGCGCCGAGCGACGCGCACGCGCCGGTGAGCCCGCGCATGGTCCCCGAGGCGCGCGCGGCCGTGTTCACGCTCAAGGAGGTCGGCGCGATCGCCGATCCGGTGAAGGACGCGACGGGCGTCTGGCACGTGGTGCGGCTCCTCGCGAAGCAGGAGGCGCGCGAGCAGTCGCTGCAGGACGTCGATCGCACCATCCGCGTCCGGATCGTCCAGGAGAAGCGCGCCGAGCGCGAGAAGCAGCTGGTCGACGACACGCGCAAGTCGCTCAAGGTGGAGGTCGACGAGGCCGCGCTCTCGCTGATCGCGACGTCGCTCGCGGCCGGCCCGCCCGGCTCCTCTGCACCTTCGACCTCGGCCTCGACCTCGACCTCCCCGTCGGCGTCGGCGTCGATCAAGCGCTGACGATCTCGCACCCTGTGCGAGCGAAAGCGACTCTCGCGAATCCTACTCGCGAGGCGAATGCTCTCCTGCGCCCACTGCCGCACGACCTTCCTCCGCGCTCGTGACCTGTGCACTCGCTGCGGCGTGCTGCTCCGCCCGCCGCGCTCGGCCCACGTGATCGGCGGGCGCTTCGCGCTCGTGCGGACCATCGGCGCGGGGACGATGGGGGTCGTCCACCTCGCGCGCGACCTCGCCCGCGGCGCCCTGGTCGCGTTGAAGCTCGCGCCGCCCGAACGCGCGCGCGACGCCGGCGCGGTCGATCGCTTCGCCCGGGAATTCGAGCTCCTCGGCGCCGTTCGAAGCAGGCACGTGGTGGTCGTCCTCGCGCGCGGCTGCGACGACGGCCGCCCCTGGATCGCGATGGAGCACGTCGACGGCCGCGATCTCGATCTGCTGATCACCGAGCACGTCATGCGCGGCGTGCCGGTCCCGCTCGGCCTCGCCCTCGCCATCGCCGGCGACGTCGCGCGCGGCCTCGAGGCGGTGCACGCGGCCGGGATCGCCCACCGCGACGTGAAGCCGTCGAACGTGATCGTCGAGCAGGCGACCGGTCGCGCCGTCCTCGTCGACTTCGGCCTGGCGCGCACGTTCGCCCGCGGGAGCGCGCTCTCGCTGGGCGCGGGGACCCCCTGGTACATGGCGCCGGAGCAGGAGGAGTCGGAGGCCGACGACGAGGCGCCGCGCGAGGTGTCGCCCCGCACCGACGTCTACGCGCTCGGCTGCACGCTGTTCGAGATCTTCACCGGGCGCCCGCCGTTCTACGAGCGCGATCCGCTGACGCTGCGGCGCCTGCACGCGTCGACCTGCGCGCCGACGCTGTCGTCGTTGCGGCCGTCGCTCGCGCACCTCGACGCGGCGCTCGCGCGCGCGCTCGCGAAGCGCGCCGACGCGCGCTGGCAGAGCTGCGGCGAGTTCGTGGCGGCGCTCACGGGGGCCTGAGAGACTGTGAAACAGTCTCTCAGGTGGGGTGGGGCCCCGACGAATCGCATTCGGCGGGGCGGTGCCGACCGCCGCGATGGGCTGTGAAGAGCGCGGGACTCCCGCGCTCTGACGCGCGACGGGACGCTCTACGCCTCGGCCTTCGGGCTCGGCGGCTTGGCGACGACGACCATGGCGGCGCGGATGAGCTTGTCGCCCAGGGCGTAGCCAGGAGCGATCTCGGCGACGACGGTGCCGGCCGGGTGCTCGTCGGTCTCGATCTGCTGGATGGCCTCGTGGACGAGCGGATCGAACGGCGTGCCGAGCCCCGGGACGCGCTTGATGTTCATGCGCGCGAGGGTGTCGCCGAGCTGCTTGAGGACCATGCGGACCCCGTCGGCGATCGCCTTGGCCTCGGCCGACAGCTCGGCGTGCGTCGCGGCGCGCTCGAGGTTGTCGAACACGGGGAGCATCGCCTTCAGCATCTCCTCGCTGCCGCGGCGCTGGGCGTCGTCGACGTCGCGCCGGGCGCGCTTGCGGAAGTTGTCGAAGTCGGCGGCCGTGCGCAGCAGCTGATCGCGCGTGCGCTTGAGGTCCTCCTGGGCGACGGCGAGCGGATCGGGCTTGGCCTCGGGCGCCGGCTCGGGCTTCGCTTCGACCACCGCCTGCGCGGGCGCCTCGCTCGGCGCGGCAGGATCGGACTCGTTGGCAGGGGTCTCGGCTTCGGGCTTCTCGCTCATCGCGCGCGAGCATAATCAGCCGTACCCCCACCGCAATCAGGCGCGCCGTCGCCGCGGGGAGCCCCCCTCCCGCACCTTGACGATGCGGAGCGGGCGTGCGCTGGTGTGCACCGACGTGAGCCCCCCCCTGCCGAGCTCGATGCGCGCCTGCGCGACCTGCGGGGTCCCGCTCGACCCGCTGCGCGCGCCGGTGGTCGCCATCCTCGACGGCCGATTCGTCTATTTCTGCTCGGCAGAGTGCAAGACCGCCGCGCATGCGACCTCGATCCAGCCCCCGTCGGTGCAGCCGCGTCCGCCTCCGCCTGCGCCTCCGCCTCCGCCTCCACTTGCGCCGGCGCCTGCGCCTCCGCCTGCGCCTCCGCCGCCCGCGCCTGACGATCGCTCGTCGCGAAACGACGCCCCCGTGCTCGCCGAGGAGCCCGCGGCGCTCACGATGCGCTCTGCCGCCGAGCCGCCCGAGGTCGCGCGGCGTCCCGCGCTCGGGGGAGGCGCGCCCGCGGTGCTCACGCCGCGCCCCACGCCCGCGCCGCCGCCCGCCTGGATCCCGGCGAGCCGCCACGAGCGGGAGCTCCGCGGTGATCGCGCGGATCGCGCGGATCGCGCGGATCGCGACGCGCTGGACGACTTCGGTGACGACGACGATCGCGACGCCCCTTCGCCCTCGGAGGCGTTCCAGACGCACGACGCGCTCGCCCGCATCGCGCGCATCGTGGCGCTGGCCGTCGCGCTCGGCGCCGTCGCGGTCGGCCTCGCGGGCTCCGCCTCGGAGGGCACCGCGCGGCTCGAGCTGATGCTCGCCACGCTCTCGGCGGCGGCGCTCGGGCTCCTGTTCGTGGCGACGCAGGTGCGCGCGC
>CAIXWQ010000142.1 GCA_903923175.1 uncultured delta proteobacterium
GCGCGGGCGGGGCGAACGAGCCGGAGCGCGGCGCCGCGAACGCGGGCAAGCGCGCGCGCGCCTTGTGCAGCCAGTCGCGGGCGCCGACGGCCTCGGCGGTCTCGACCAGGCGATCGTAGGTCGCGCGCGCGGCGTCCTCGCGCCCGAGCGCGTGCTCGGCGGCGGCCTTCTCGAGGAGGGCGGGGACCGAGCCCGGCAGGATCGAGAGCGCGTGGTCGGCGAAGCGCAGCGTGTGGGCGTACTGCCGCTGCGTGGCGAAGGCCTGCGCATGGGCGAGCCACCCCGCGGCGTCGCCCGGCGCGTCCTCGCGCCCGGCCACCTGCGTGCGCACGAAGCGGAAATACGGGTAGAGCGCCTTCGCGCTGCCCACGCGCAGCCGCTCGCGCGCGCGGGCGACCGGCCAGGCAGCGACGTCGCCGCGGAAGACGACCGGCACGTCAGGGGGCGATCCGGGCCGGGCGCGATCCTCACGAAAGCCGCCCGCGAGCAGCCGCACGAGCACCTCGCCGAGGTAGACGCCGAGCGACCAGACCAGCTCGACCTGCTCCCGATCGGGCTGGAACGCCGAGGCCTCGCGCGCGACGCCCTCGGTCGGCCAGATGCCGTCGAGCCACACGTCGAGCGTCGCGATGCTCGCGGCGCTGAAGTCGAGCACCAGGCCGTACGAGCGCCCGCG
Source organism: uncultured delta proteobacterium (assembly GCA_903923175.1). Lineage (GTDB taxonomy): Bacteria > Myxococcota_A > Polyangia > Polyangiales > JADJMO01 > CAIXWQ01. The sequence continues at coordinate 677 of CAIXWQ010000142.1, forward strand.
ACGCGCGGTGTCCTCGGCGATCGACCCGAGCTCGACGCTCTCGAGCCGCGCCCCGGGCACGCGGACGATCGAGCGCTCGCAGAGATGGCACGCCGACGCCACGGGGGCGTTCGCGGCACCGCACCCAGGACAGCGGATCATGGCGCCCTCACGCGAGCGGCAGCCGTTCGACGAAGCACGCGCAGCAGGTCGGCGCGTACTTCTCGTCGCCACCGAGCTCGACCTGCGCGCCGTCGCGGGTCGGTTTGCCGTCGACGAAGCGCATGTTGTAGACCGCCTTGCGGTTGCAGAAGGCGCAGGTGACCTTGATCTCCTCGATGCTGTCGGCGAGCTCGAGCAGCCGCCTCGAGCCCGGGAACAGCTGCGTGCGGAAGTCGGAGCGCAGGCCGTAGCAGATCACCGGCACGCCGGGATCGAGCGTGACGATCCGCAGCCGGTCGACCACCAGCGGCGGCAGGAACTGCGACTCGTCGACCAGGACGCAGTCGAGCCCGACGAAGAGCTCGCGCGGCAGCTCGGTGGCCTCGTCGATCAGCAGGTCGGCCTGCGCCTCCAGGCCGGCGCGCGACACGATCGAGCCCTGGCCGAAGCGGGTGTCGAGGCGCGGCTTGAGGAGGAGCACGCGCTTGCCCTGCGTGCGGTAGTTGTGGGCGACGGCGAGCAGGTTGAGCGTCTTCGCGCTGCTCATCGTGCCGTGCCGGAAGTAGAGCTTCGCCATGCGCGGGGCAGGACCGTAGCGCGGCTCCGGCGGGGATGCGCGCGCGAGCGCCATCCAGGGGCCTCGAGGGGCGCGACCTGCGCAGAGCGGGCGCGGAACGCGCGGCCCCCGCAGGCCGCGAGGCGCGCACGCGCGCGTGTCGCGCGCGGCCATGATCCGGCTGCCGCGCCCCGGATCAGGGCCGCGAGCGCGACCGTGCCACCGATGTCAGGGGTGCGCGCGACGCGCGTTGCGCGAAGCCCGCGAAATGTTCGACGCGCCCCGCGTGGCACCGCCGTTGCGATGGCCGCCCGCGGGGTGCGCGTGCCGTGAGCGGCGCGTGCGCGCCCGAAATTCTTCCTCATTTCACGATCGCGGTGCCGTGACGGCGCCGCGGGCGAGGTGCGCTCGATGACGAGACGCGCATGGGCTTCGACCACCTGCTTCACGGTCGCGTGCACGCTCGCGTGCGCCGGCTGCAGCGGCAATCCGAGCGACTCCACCGGCCCGGGCTACGACGCGGGGAGCGACGCGGCCTACGACTCGGGGACGTACGCAGACACCGGCACGCCGCCGCCGGTCGACACCGGGCCGCCGCCCGAGAAAGAGGTCGAGTCGCAGTACCGCGCGCCGGTCGCGACCGGCCGCTACGTCTGGGTGCCGAACCCGACGAGCGGGCGCATCGCGTACATCGACGCGCAGACGCTCGACGTCCGCGTCGTCGAGGCGGGCAACGCGCCGACCTGGCTCGCCGCCGTCCCCGGGGGCGGCGACGCGACGGTGGTGCTCAACGTGAAGTCGAGCGACGCGACGCTGCTGCGCGCGGCGGACGGCGGCAAGATCGACGCGCACACGTTCAAGACCGCGCCGGGCGCGAACACGTGGGCGGTGGCGAACGGCGGCCGCTGGGCGATCGCCTGGGCCGACGCGCGGCAGGCGGGCACGACCGATCGCACGCAAGGGTTCCAGGACCTCACCGTGATCGATCTCACGTCGGTGGTGACGCCGACGGTGCTCACGGTCGGCTATCGGCCGGTGACCGTGGGGTTCACCGCCGACGACGCGCGCGCCTTCGCGATCACGCAGGACGGCGTGGCGATCGTCGATCTGACCGGGGGCTCGCCGCAGGTGATCCGCAACGTGCCGATCTCCGACGATCCGCTGGAGGATCCAGGGACGCGCGACGTCTCGATCACCCCCGACGGCGCGTTCGCGCTGGTGCGCCGCGACGGCACCTCGACGATCACGATCGTCGCGCTGGACACCGGCAAGCGCGTGACCGTGCAGCTCGCGGGCAACTGCACGGATCTGGATCTCGCCGACTCGGGTCGCAAGGCGGTGGCGGTGGTGCGCGACAAGGGGATGGTCGCCATCCTGTCGCTCCCCGAGGTGTTCCTCGATCCGACGACGTTCACGACCGCCACCATCACCGGCGAGACGGTCGGCTCGGTGTCGATCGCCTCCGCCGGCCACGCCGCGGTGCTCTACACCAACGCCGTCCCGGTCGAGCGCTTCACCATCCTGAGCCTCGACGACGCGAGCTTCCGCACCGTGAAGCTCTACGCGCCGGTGCTCGGCGTCTTCCCGACGCGCGACGCCGGCTACGCGGTGGTGCTGCACGCGCAGCCGACGGGCTCGCTCAAGAAGGGGGCGTTCAGCCTGGTGCCGGTGAGCACGACGCTCCCCGCGCGCATCGAGGGGACCGACGCGCCGCTGACCGCGGTGGCGCTCTCGCCCGAGAGCGATCGCGCGGTGCTGACCGAGCGCGACGACGTGACCAAGGTGTTCGGCGCCTGGATCGCGCGGATGCCGACGCTCGCCGCCGATCGCTACCCGCTCGCGAGCCCGCCGATCGCCGCCGGCATCGTCGCCGGCGCGCGGCGCGCGTGGGTCGCGCAGCAGCACCCCGAGGGGCGCATCACGTTCATCGATCTGGACGGCGGCACCGCGCGCACGCTGACCGGGTTCGAGCTCTCGGCGCGCGTGGTCGATGGGAGCCAGCCGTGAAGCCCAGCCGCACTCGCAGCCGAACGCCCGACCTCGCGCGCGCGCTCGGCGCCCTCACCGCCCCCATCGCCGTCACCGCGCTCGCAGCCCTCACGTCCGCGGCCGCCGGCTGCGGCGATCGCGCGCCGATCTGGGAGGCGCAGGTGCGCTCGCCGCTCACGGCGGTCGGCCTGTCGTCGAGCGTGGCCCTGGTCGACGACGCCGAGCACCGCGTGCTCATGCTGATCGGCGACGCCGATCAGACGCTGCGGCGGCAGACCTTCCCGATCGGCCACGCCGTGCTGCGCGCCGACGCCGCGCCGGACCGCGCGCGGCTGTTCGTCGTGGCCGCCGGCGATCAGCCGCGCCGCAGCGAGCTCGACGAGCCGCCGTCGGTCACGGTGGTCGACGGCACGCCGACCACCCTCGCCTCGCGCCGCTACGCGCTCCCCTCGCCGCTCAGCGGCTTGTCGCTCGATCCGCTCGGCAAGTGGGCCGCGCTCTCGGCCGGAGCCGCGCCTGGAGCGGCGCGCACGGCGCAGTTCGTCGAGAACCCGAACGAGCTCGTGCTCCTCGATCTCGGCGCAGAGGCCGGGCCGACCAACCCGGTCACCCGCTCGCTGCGCAGCTTCGGCGGGCGGCCGCAAAGGCTCACCTTCACGCCGACGCTCCAGCTCCCCGGCGGGCCGCGGCGCCTGCTGGTGGTCGAGACCGAGCAGGACGTCTCGCTGGTCGATCTCGACCACGCGCGCGACGACGTGCCGCGCCCCGAGATCACCGTGCGGCTCACGGGCGGCTCGAGCAGCGCGCTGGTCGCGCCGGCCGGGGTCGTGGTCGACGACGGCGATCCGGGGCTCCACGACGACGCGCGCGTCGGCATCCGGCTCGGCAACGACACCAACGTGGTGACCGTGACGCTCGCGGCGGTCACGCCGAGCGCCGACGGCACCACGCCGCCGAACGACTTCGTCGCCAAGGTGAACCTCACCGACATCGGCGGCATCGCCAGCGACATCGCCTTCGTGCGGACCGACGGCGGGCTGCGGCTCGCGGCGCTCGTCCCCTCGCGTCAGGCGGCGGTGCTGGTGGATCCCGAGACGAGCATCACCACGGTCATCCAGCTGCCGTACGCGTTCACGAAGCTGTCGCTCGTGACCGACGTGGTCGGCGGCGCGCAGGGGACGGACGTCGCGCTCCTCTGGGGCGCGCCGACCGCGACGAGCGGCGTGGCCTTCTGGAGCCTCGGCAAGACGGCGGGGCAGCCCTACCGCAGCGTCGAGGTGCTCGCGGTGGGCGGCTCGGTCTCGACCGTGACCGGCGTGCCGGCGCCGCACACGGAGCTCAAGGTGCTCCAGACCACCGGCACCTCGTCGTTCTACGTGCTCGATCTCTCGACGCGCACGCTCGCGCCGCTGAGCACCTCGTCGGCGGTGTCGCTCTCGGTCTCGCCCGACGGCGAGCGCGTCTGGGCCTATCAGCCCGCCGACGACCAGCTCGCGTCGATCGAGCTGCGCAACATCCACCCGACCACGCTGCTGACCGACCTGCCGCTGGCCGGCGTCTTCGACGTCGCGCGCGCCGACGGCGGCCGCGCGCTGATCGCGCTCCACGCGGGCGGCTCGATCGGCGCCACGGTGTTCGACGCGCGCAAGCCCGACAACGCGACCGCGCGCCTGTACTCGGCGCTCTTCCTGGAGGGGCTGTGATGGCGACCCTGGCGAAATCGAAGTCCCCGTCGGCGCCCGCGCGCGCCC
>CAIXWQ010000143.1 GCA_903923175.1 uncultured delta proteobacterium
AGGCGCGCGCGGCGATCGCGGCCTCGGCCCTGCCGATCGTCGATCCCGCGAGCGACCTCGGCGTCTTCGTCGTCCGCGATCGCACCACGACGGGCGAGGCGGTGGCCGTCGAGCGCGGCACCTCGGCCGAGGCGAACCTCGAGGTCGAGCGCGCGCTCAAGTCGTGGGGGTACGCGAAGTAGGCGCGCCGGCGCCGCGGCGCCACGCGATGAGCTCGCCCACGATCGAGACGGCGATCTCGTCGGGCGAGCGGGCGCCGATCGGCAGGCCGAGCGGCATGCGCACGCGCTCGAGATCGGCGGCCGAGAACCCCTTGGCCTCGAGGCGCGCGCGGGTGCGCGCGAGCTTCGCGCGCGAGCCGACGCCGCCCACGAACGCGAACTTCTCGCCGAGTGCCCACTCGATCACGCGCTGATCGAGCTGGTGGTCGTGCGTCATCACCACGACCGCGCCGCGCCGGGCGATGCCGCGCCCGATCAGCTCGAATTCGCCGGCGACGCGGCGCAGGCGCGTCTCGTCGTGGCCGTCGTCGGCCCAGGCCTCGCGGCCGTCGACGAGCGTGACGTGGAAGCCGCAGCGCGCGAGCAGCGGCCCCGCGACGCTGCCGATGTGTCCGGCGCCGACGACGAGCACCGGCGGCGGCGCGTCGACCGCCTCGAGCACCACGTCGACGCCCCCGCCGCAGCACATGCCGAGCTCGGCGCCGAGCTTGAACGTGCGCACCGCGCTCGGCGCCGCGGCGCCCGCCGCGATCTCGACGAGCGCGCGCAGCACCTCGCGCTCGACCGCGCCGCCTCCGACCGTGCCGACGCAGTCACCGCGCTCGGTCAACGCGAGCTTCTGCCCCGGCGTGGAGGGCGTGCTTCCGCGTCGCGCGAGCACGGTGGCGAGCGCGACCCGCTCGCCGCGCTCGCTCGCGTCGGCGACCGTGCGCAGGACCTCCGTCGGCTCGGCCGTGCGCGGCCGAGGGAGATCGTCGAGGGGCTCGGCTTCCATGCGGGCAGAGGTTAGCAGGCGCGGTCGCGGGCTCGCGCGGCGAAGGAGCGCTCAGCTCGGCGTGCCGCGCCACTGCGTCGCGGCGCTGCGCACGCAATTCGCGGCCGCGCTCGGGGCCTTGCCGTCGAACCGATCGCGCACGAAGTCGATGATCTCGGGGAGCGCCCACGCCGTGGCCTTGGTGTGCGTCGCGGCCGCGCACTCGAGGAACTGCATGCTCATCCCCTGGCCGCAGAGCGCGTCGAAGGCGGGGCGCTCGGTGGCGGGATCGACGAGCGTGTCCGCCTCGCCGATGACCCACATCACGCCGTAGCCGGGGTACGCGGGCGCGAGCCGCTTCACCGAGGTGGTGGTCAGGCCGTTCTCGGCCACCATGCACCCCCAGGGCGTGACCTTCGCGACGCCGTCGCTCGAGGCCGCCGCGTCGAGGAGCGTCTTGGTGTAGATGTCCGCGATCTGCTTGGTGCGCAGGTCGTCTCCCGGGCTGCAGGTCGCCGAGAGCTCCGCCGCGAAGGTCTTGTCGAGCGGCGACAGGAACACCTCCGAGAGGCGATTGCTCACGCCGTACCAGTCGCTCGCCGCGCCGTAGAACGCGGCGGTGTTGAGGCTCGCCGGCACCGTGGCGCGCAGCGCCCGGTTCACCTCGCCGACGAGATCGGCCGGCGGAACCGTGGCGACGACGCCGACGTGCACGAGCTCCTGCGCGTAGTACGGGGCGAGCCGATCGACCCAGAGCGCGGCGTGCCCGCCCTGCGAGCCGCCGATCGTCGCGAAGCGCGGCTTGGCGCAGACGGTGCCGTGCTCGGTCACGAGGAGCTTCTGCGCCGCGCGCACGGCGTCGAGCGAGGCGATCGCGGTCGGCTGGCCGACCAGGTACGGGTGGAGGAAGCCGGTCGGCGCGCCGAGCCCCTTGAGGCCGAGATAGTCGGGCGCCACCGCGACGTAGCCGAGCGCGGCGAGCGCGGCGATCAGCGGCTTCGCGTCGGAGGTGCTCGACGGCGCGCAGGTGTCGGTGAAGCCCGCGGTGCCGTGCAGCACGAGGATCACGTCGAGGTCGGCCTTGGCGTCGAGATCGGACGGGTACGCGACCAGCGCGGTCGCCTCGACCTTCTTGCCGCGATCCTGCGTGACGTAGGCGATCTGATCGAGATCCACGTCGTGCACGGGCGCGGTCGGCTTCACGTTCCCCTGCGCGAAGAGGACCTGGCTCACGTCGGCGACGATGTGATCGTGCGGCCCCTTCTGCGTCACGTCGCCCAGATCGGGGGTGTCGAGCCACGTGTACGGCGCGACGCCGCAGTGCGCGGAGCTCCCGGCGAACGCCTGCGTGGCGGGCGTCTTCGCGACCACGGGCGTCGGCGCCGCGGTGCAGGGGGGCGGGCCGGAGACCGTCGTGCCCGGGCTCGACGAAGAGGAGCACGCGAGCGAGAGGGCCGCCGCGGCGGCGAGGCAGGGGAGTTGGAGGCGCATCGGGCGTGGCAGGATACGCGCCGCCTCGGCGCGAGAGATCGGCGAAAGCGCGCCCCGCGACGGCTGGGCTCGACGTCGACCTCCCGTGCTGGGCGTGCGGAGCGCGACGCGCCCCGCGCGGGTCGACGCGCCCGTCGTGCCGCGTAACCTGATCGCCGATGCCCCATGACGCGCTGCCCGACGCGCCTCGATCGATGATCGACGCCGTCCGCGCCCAGCTGCAGAAGGTGATCCTCGGCAAGGAGGCGGTGCTCGATCGCCTGCTCGTCGCGCTGCTCGCCGACGCGCACGTGCTGATGGAGGACGTCCCCGGCGTGGGCAAGACCACGCTCGCGAAGGCCCTCGCGCGCACGTTCGCGGGCGAGTTCAAGCGGCTCCAGTTCACGCCCGATCTGCTGCCGACCGACGTCGTCGGCTCCTCGGTCTACGACCCGCGCGACGGCAGCTTCACGTTCAAGCCGGGGCCCGTCTTCGCGAACGTGCTGCTCGCCGACGAGATCAACCGCGCGTCGCCTCGCACCCAGTCGAGCCTGCTCGAGGCGATGAGCGAGCGACAGGCGTCGATCGAGGGGATCACGAGGCCGCTGCCGCGACCGTTCCTGGTGCTCGCGACGCAGAACCCGATCGAGCTCCACGGCACCTATCCGCTCCCCGAGGCGCAGCTCGATCGCTTCGGCATGCGCGTGGAGCTCGGCTACCCGGCGCGCGAGCACGAGATCGCCATGCTCTACGCGCAGGCCGATCACCACCCGCTCGACGACGTGCGGCCGGTGCTCGACGAGAAGGCGCTGCTCTCGCTGCAGGCCGCGGTGCGCGCGGTGCGCGTCGAGCGCCGCGTCGGCGCGTACGTGGTCGATCTCGTGGAGGCCACGCGCGCGCACCCGACCATCAAGATGGGCGCCTCGCCGCGGGCCTCGGCCACGCTCTTCCGCTGCGCGCAGGCGCGCGCCTACCTCGACGGGCGCGCGTACGTGGTGCCCGAGGACGTGAAGGGGATCGCCGTCGAGGTGCTCGCGCACCGGCTGATGCTCGATCCGAAGGCGCGCTACTCGGGCCTGCGCAAAGAAGACCTGGTGCGCGAGATCCTCGGCGTCGTCGCGGTCCCGGTCTGAGCGATGGCGGCGGTCGCGAGGCCCGAGGCGCCCCCGGCGAAGCCGCGCCGCTCGCTGCTGCGCACGCCGGTGTACGAGCTCGCGGCCTACAAGCAGCTCGTCCGCACCTGGCGCGAGCGCCTCACCGCGTCGGGGCGGCGCACCTTCGTCGCGCTCGCCGTGCTCGGCGTGCTCGCCATCGACACGCGCCGCAACCAGACCTTCCTGCTCTTCTCGATCGCCGCCGGCCTGCACGTCGCCGCGCTGGTGCTCGCGCGCGTCGGGCGCCCGCGGGC
>CAIXWQ010000144.1 GCA_903923175.1 uncultured delta proteobacterium
CGGTCGGGCTGCACGCCCGCCGCGACGTCCGCGCGCCCCGCGCTCGGCGCCGACCAAGCTCCTCCGAGCGAGCGAGCCGAGCCCGAATCGAGGCGTGGCCAGCGGATGGAGCTGCTCGGGCGGCTGGCGAGCGGCGTGGCCCACGACTTCAACAACCTGATGACGGTCATCTCGGCGTGCTCCGAGCTGGCGCTCGCGACCCTGGAGCCCGAGCACGCGATCACGGCCGACCTGCTGGACATCAACCACGCGGCGAGGCGCGCGAGCGTGCTCGCGGGTAACCTGCTCAAGTTCGGCCGCGGCCAGGCGCTCTCGCCGCGCACGTCCGACGCGAGCGCCGTCGTGCGCGGCATCGGCAAGATGCTCCGGCGCGTGATCGGCAGGGGCGTGGAGCTGCGCGTGGAGGCGACGGCGCCGCTCCAGACCCTCGCCGATCCGGGCCACCTCGAGCAGGTGGTCACCAACCTCGCCCTCAACGCGCGCGACGCGATGCCGAACGGCGGAATCCTCACGCTCTCGACGGCCGCCGCGGAGCTCGGCGAGGCGCAGGCGCGCGCGCTCGACGTGGCGCCCGGCGCGTACGTGGCCCTCACGGTGACCGACACCGGAAGCGGCATGGACGACGCGACCCTGGCGCGGATGTACGAGCCGTATTTCACGACGAAGGGGCCGCTCCGGGGCACCGGCCTCGGGCTCTCGACGGTGCAGGCCATCGTGATCGAGAGCAAGGGGGCGCTCGAGGTCGAGAGCGCGATCGGTCGCGGGACGTCGTTCCGAGTGCTGCTGCCGGCCGTCGACGCGCGCTGAACGTGGGCGAGTGGGGGCGCACGCGCGACGCGAGCCGCGCGCCGATACCCGCGCCGCGCGCCCAGAGCGTCACTCCGCGGCGCTGAAGACCCGCAGCGCGGGCTCGTTGTCCCAGGTGTCCGCGACGCGCAGGAGCGCCGAGGCGATGGAGTCGGCGTCGGGCTCCGCCTGGGCGTGGTAGTCGTCGCGCGCGACCTCGCGCTTGAAGGCCGCGAGGGCCAGCAGGCGCGCGACGTCGAACTGCGGGACCGGACGGCGCGCGAGCACTCGGTCGATCTCGGCCACGAGCGCCCTGGCGCTCGGCACGCGGTCTTCGGGGCGCTTGGCGAGGCAGCGGTCGACGAGCTCGGACGCCCCGACCGGGAGGCTCGCCATGCATTCGGCCAGGGGCGTGTGCGCGGCCAGGCGGATGGCGCGCGAGCCCGCGGCGAGGCCGCCGGCGGCGACGAACGGGAGCGCGCCCGAGATGGCGCGATAGAGCATCACGCCGAGCGCCCAGACGTCCGCGCGCGCGTCGACGAGGCCGCCCGAGAGGCGCTCGGGGCTCATGTAGGCGCGGGCCCCCGAGCACGGCCCGGAGGGGCAGGCCTCGTCGGCTTCGACGTCGGCCTCGGCGGCGGCGCGCGGCTCAGGGATGGGGGCGGGGACCGAGGGCGCCCCCTGGAGGACCCCGAAATCGAGGAGCTTCGGCACGAGTCCGCCGGCGAACGGGCGGTGCACGAAGACGACCGCGGGCTTCACGTCGCCGTGCGTGATCCCGAGCTCGTGGAGCTCGTCGAGGGCGCTGGCGACCTCGCGGACGATCGAGAGCGCGGTGCCGACCGGGAGCGCGCCGAGCCGCAAGAGCACGATGTCGAGCGACTCGCCGACCATCGGGGTCATGACCGTGTACGGGGTCGAGGTGTTCGCCTCGACGTGCAGCCCCGCGCCGAGGACCTCCATCACCGACCGGTGCTGGATCGTCTGCGCGAGCTCCCCCTCGGCGCCGAAGCGGGCGCGCGCGTCGAGCGAGCGCGCCGCCTCGGGCAACATCAGCTTCAGCGCGAATTCCTGCCCGCTGGCGACCTGACGCGCGCGGTAGACGACGCCGTTGGCGCCCTGACCGAGCTTTCGCTCGAGCCGAAACCGACCGTCGATCAACGTGCCAGGTGCGAACATGGCGCTTCTCCGGAGTGAGGGGCGGCGCGCGGGCCGCGTCCCAGCGCTCTCGTCATGCGAAAGGCGGACCGGCCTTCGAGCCTCCCGGCCGCCGCCACGCATCTCGGCCCTAGCGAACCAGCGAAGCCGGTCGTGCGGCGCGCGCGCGGGGCCGTTCGCCGCTCATGCCCGCTCACTCGGCCGAGAAGGGGTCCTCGGTCCACGTTCGGGAGCCCGACAGTACGGGCAGCAGGCGCGTCATCGCCGCCTCGAGCGCCGGGAAGCAGCCGCGCGCCTCGGCGAGCGCGCCGGCCCGCCCCGCTGCCTCGATCGCCTCCGCGACGCGCTTCACCTCCAACGCTCCGAGGGTGGCAGCCGCCCCCTTGAGCGCGTGCGCGCGCCGCGCCGCCGCCGGCAGATCGCCGCCTGCGAGCAGCGCCGCGAGCGAAGCGACCTGCACGGGCGCGTCCTCGAGGAACGTCGCGATCACCGCGCGCGCGAGCTCGCGATCACCCACGAGCCGCGCCAGCATGCGCGCCTCGTCGAAGACCAGCTC
>CAIXWQ010000145.1 GCA_903923175.1 uncultured delta proteobacterium
GCCGCTCCATCGCGCGCGCGAGCTCGTCGGCGCGCCGGCCCGCCTGCGCAGCCTCACCTCGCGAGGCGGCGACCTCGTCGCGCATGCTCGCGAGCGCTTGCTCGGCCGTGCGCAGCCCGAGCTCGCTCTGGCCGCGCGCTTGCGCGCTCGTCGACAGCTCGATCTCCAGCGCGGCGCGCGCCCGCTCGCCGACCTCGAGCTTCTCCACCAGCGCGAGCCCGTCGCGCTCCTTGCGCGCGATCGACGCGCGCAGCTCGAGCAGCTCGCGCGCGATCGTCGCGTTGCCGCCCGCCCCCTCGTTCGCGCGCTTGCGCGAGTCCACCGCCTCGCGCGCCAGGCGCACGTTGATGCGCTCGAGCTCGCCGATCCGCGCCCGCAGCGCGCTCAGCGCCTCGAGCTCCGCCCGCGCCGCCCCGAGCTCGCGCGTCAGCCGCTCGACGTCCGCGAGCAGCCCCGGCGAAATCGGCGGCTCGACCGGCGGGCTCGAGGGGGGCTTGGTGCGCCGGCTGGGCGGGCCGATCGACAGGCCGGTCGGCGCGGGCGGCGTCGAGGGCGGCGCCCCCTTCGCGACCGAGAGCGAGGGGACGACCTCGCGCATCGCCGTGACGAAGTCGTCGAAGTAGATCGGCTTGCGGAAGTAGCGATCGGCCCGCGTCGCCAGCGCCGCGTGCTGCTCCACGGTGTCTTCGGTCGAGTCCGCGACGAGCAGGAAGATCGGCGCGCCGCCGTACGACGGATCCTTGCGCAGGCGGTTGCAGAGTCGGAAGCCCGAGATCTGCGGCAGCTCGGCGGCCACGACGAGCAGGTCGAACTGCGTCGAGAGCGCCTTGGCGAGCCCCTCCTGCCCCTCGTGCGCGATCGTCGTCACGCAGGTAGCGCGCTCGAGGGCGCGCGCCAGCTCCTCCGCGAAGGGGACGTCCCCCTCGAGGAGCAGCACGCGCGTCGGCGGTGGAGCTGCGGCCATGGGCTCGAGCGATCTCGCCCGAGAGACGCTATCGAACCGCGGCGAGCCCGGTCAAAGGGGATCGAGCGGCGGCGACCGCGCGCGGCGGCGACCGCGTCAACAGCCGCGGTGCGAGGTCCGCCCGGCGCTGGGGAAGATCTTGCCCGGGTTGAGCAGCCCCTTCGGATCGAACGCGGCCTTGATCCGCCGCTGCAGCGCGATCAGCGCCGGCGCCTGCTCGAGCTCCAGGTAGGGGCGCTTCAGCACGCCTATGCCGTGCTCTCCCGAGAGCGTGCCGCGCAGGGCCACGACCTCCCGGAAGCAGCGCTCGATCGCGCGCTGCACACGCGGCACTTCGTCGTCGTCGTCCCAGAGGAAGTTCGTGTGCAGGTTGCCGTCGCCGGCGTGGCCGTACGTGAGCATTCGCACCCGCTCTTCTTCGCGGATGCGATCGCACGCCGCGAGGAACGCGGGGACCTGCGATCTCGGCACGACCACGTCCTCGGAGAGCTTGAAGCGCGTCAGCTTGCGGATGGCGGGCGACAGCGCCTTGCGCGCCGCCCACAGCCGCGCCCGCTGCGCCGCGTCCTGCGCGACCAGCACGTCGATGGCGCCGGCGGTCGTGCACGCCTCGCCGAGCCGCTCGACCGTCGCCTCGAGCGGGCCGTCGCCGTCGGCTTCGATCAGCAGCATCGCCCCCGCGCGCTCGTCGATCGCCGCGCCGTTCGCGCGCATCGCCACCAGGGCCTGCGCGTCGCACAGCTCGAGGCAGCGCGGCACGAGCCCGGCCGCGACGATCGCCGCGACCGCGCGCCCCGACCCGTGCACGTCGGCGAAGAGCGCGATCAGGGTGACCACCACCGGCGGCTTCGGGATCAGCCGCAGCGTCAGCTCGGTGAACACGCCGAGCGTCCCCTCGCTGCCGACGAGCGTCGCGACCACGTCGTAGCCGGTGACCCCCTTCACCGTGCGCTTGCCGGCGCGCAGCAGCGTGCCGTCCA
>CAIXWQ010000146.1 GCA_903923175.1 uncultured delta proteobacterium
CGTCGACCAGTCCGTGCAGACGCGTGCGCTCGACGCGTGGGTCGCGAACTGAGGAGAAGGCGTCGACGATGCGCGAGGGGACCATCCTCGCTGACCCTCACAACTGCGGCGAAACGGCCAAATTAGATGCGGTCACCCTGGATCCGGACCGTGGGCGCCGGGGTCGTGCCCGAGCTCCACTTCGGACCTTCGAGCGGCCTCGGAACGTCGATTCGCTTCCTCGTGGGCGGCGCGCTCCTCGTCGTCATGCACGCCGGCCTCTACTGGATCGGCCTGCCGAAGCAGGCGCGTCGACGCCTGCCATTGTGGCCCGGCGCGCTGCTGGCCGTCCTGCTCGAGGTGGCACTCGGCTTCGGCTACGGCTTCTATCTGTCGCGCGTGGGCACCGAGAGTGCCTATCAGGCGTCGCTCTCGATCGTGGCGGTGACGATGGTGACGCTGTGGCTGCTCTCTGCGGCGCTGCTGGTCGGCGCAGGGCTCAATCGGCAACTGGCGCGCTCGCGCTCGCGTTCGTCGCCACCGAAGGGGACCGCGAGGAGCGCCGAGGCCCCCGCGTCGTCGCGAGCCTCGCTCGCGTGACGCGCGTGACGCGCGTGAGGTCGTGAATGGAAGGGCCGCCGCGAACTCGCGCGCCCCGAACGACCCAGGGCCGAGACCTCGGGGGTCCGGTCCCGCGGAAACGAGCACGACCGGCGGGCCGGCGCCTGCGACGTTCGAGGGAACCGAAGGAGCGCTTCGGAATCCTCGAACGGGCAGCGTCCAGCCGCCGGTCGTGCGACCCGTCCCGCGCGTCACGGGCAGGGCGTCCGGAGGTCGACGCAGCGCTCGCGCCGCGGCGCGGACCGGGCGCTACGAGCGCGAGATGGAGCGTCCTCCGTGGTTCTTCAGGAGCTCGCTCGCGAGCTTGGCCTGCGAGGGGGGGGCGTGGACGGCGAGCACGATGCCGCCGTCGCGCACGGCGTTCTCGACCACCTTCGCTTCGTGCTCGGGAAGGCCAGCGCCCACGAGCGCGCCGACGAGGCCACCGGCCGTAGCGCCCGCGCCCGCCCCCGCGAGGGCGCCGACGAGCGGACCAGCCACCCAGCCAATCCCAGGGAGAAGCACCGAGCCGACGACCGCCAGAGCGCCCGCGATCGCGCCGACCCCGACCCCGACCGCGGCGCCGGCCGCGGCGCCCTCGGGAGCCTTGGTCTGCGCCGTCATCGCCAGGTCGCGTCGCCCGACCTGTTCATTCGCCGCGACCGTGATCGAGCCGGCGGCGAAGCCTGCGGCGGTCAGATCCACGAAGGCGCTGTTCGCCGCCTGCGGCAGGCTGAAGAAGGCGGTGACGATCTTCTCGGACTTCGCTGTGGTCGTGCCAGGCATGCTGTCTGAAGTCTTGGGGAGCATGGTCGTCCTTCCTTGGTTCGAACGTGGTTCACCTCGATCGCCCGCGCTCGAATTCGTGCCGGTCGTCGACAGCCACGTGTGCGGAGTTGCCGCTCGGCGGCAGCACTCGGCATCGAGCGTATTCGTCATGCATCGAGGGTGCCGGCCCTCGCGCTGCGCCCCGCCTTCCCCGCGCTCGATCCCGACTCGGACTCTCTCATGCCATCTCCAGCTCTGCTCCGACGGCGCGCCGCCGAGCCTCCGAGCGTCGAGCGCGCACCGAATGCCCGTGCACCGTGGCATGTACGACGCACGGACGGAGCCTGCCTGCAGGGGTCTGCACGGCACGACGTTCCGAGAGGAGGTCCCATGGCGACGATGGTTGGCAAGCAGAGCGACCTCATCTCCGCGCTCTGCGCGGAGATCGAGCTCGACTTCGACGCAACGGAGGCATACGAGGCCGCGATTCAGCGACTCGACGACGCCCTGGACAAGGAGCGCCTGCTCGAATTTCGCGACGACCACGTCCGGCACGTCACGGAGCTCTCCGAGTTCGTGCTGGACTTCGGCGGCACGCCCCCCACCAAGGGAGACGCGAAGGCCATCCTCACGAAAGGCAAAGTCGTGATCCTCGGCCTCGGCGGCGACAAGGGCATTCTCGAGGCGATGAAGTCGAACGAGGAAGACACCAACGCCGCGTACGAGCGCCTCTGCGCGCGGAGCGACGTTCCTGGCAACCTCCTGCTCACGCTGCAGCGCGCGCTTTCGGACGAGCGTCGACACCGCGCGTACTTCGAGCAGCGCCTCGCCTCGCCGACGAGGTCTCGCACGTCGCTCCCTTCGCACCCGTAGCGTGGGGAGAGCGCGGCGCGCGCTCGAAGGCGGCAAGGTCACCGCTCGGCATCGTTGCTGCAGCTCGCTCGTCTCGCATGGAAACCTCTTCCCACGACGCCGACCGCGACATTCGGGCAAGGGCGCTCGACCGAGAGCGAGCCGCTTCGATGGCGGACGAGGGGGGCGTCTCCGCGGTGCACGCGGAGCTGCGCGAGGCGCTCCACCCGGCGTCGAGCGAGGCGCCCGCGCGCCCGGAGGCGCGTGGACTCGGGGCGCGCCGATGGGCGTGGCTCGCCGCCGCGTCGCTGCTGGGCGTGCTCTTGCTGCGCGCGCTGCGCGCCTGAGCGCCTCGTCTGGGGGCGCGGGCGCACGACCCTCGATCTCTCGGGGTCGTCCGTCGAGCTCCACGACGGCAAGCTCCAGCGCGGTGACGCGTCGGACTCGTCGGACGCGCCCGCGCCGTGGTGGGGGAGGGCGGTGGCGAACCCCCTGGTCATCGGCCTCGGCGACGCGCGGACCCTGCAGGCGAGCGTGACGGCCCACGCCCGCGACGTGCGCCCCGTGCTCGCGCTCCTCGCGCAAGCGGGCGCCGTTCCCGACGTCGTCCGCGCGCTCGTCTCGCTCGACGACGTCACCGCCCGCGGGGAGGTCTTCGCCGGCGCGTCGGGGAGGCTGGGGAGACTGGAGCTCCGGGACCTCCAGCTCCACGCTCGCCAGGCCGTCGTGCTCGGGCGCTATCGCGCCGAGGGGAGCCACCGTCGCGCTTCGTTCCTGTTTCGCCTCGCCGGCAAGCTCGCCGTCTCGCGTCCTTCGCACGCTCGAGGGTCGTTCGGCTGGGCATCGACGCTCCTCCTCGTGGTTCGTGATGGTTTGCGTGACTCGTGAAGCGTCCGTGGTCGCGCTCGCCGTCCGCGGCGGTCGAGAGCCAGCTTCGCCGAGGGCGCGGGGCGCAGCCGGGAGCGCTGCAACCTCGAGGCCCGAACGACGCCCGAACGACGCCTGAGCGACGATCGCGACGACCGCCCTCGGCCCGATCGGTCGTGTCTCGCTTCTCGCCGCGTGTGTGTGCGGAGCGCCCGGCGCTCTCGCGATGCACGCCCAGCGCTCCCCGCGCCCGAGCGGCAGACTCCGCGACTCAACCGCTGGCCCGCAGCCACGCGACGGGGAAGACGCCGAAGACGCTGCGCAGCGGGAGCCGACCTCCTTCGAGCGTCTCGCCCGTGAAGGTGTTCGACCAGCGCGCGGCGCTCCCGACGTCGAGCTCGTCGTCGTTCCAGTCTCCGCCCAGGGCGAACGCCCGTCGAACGACGCGATCACCGCCATCACCGCGATCGCCGCCATCACCGCGATCACCGCCATCGACGAGCCGCCGCGTGAGTCGCGGCACCGCCACGATCAACCGCTCGTCCCCCAGGCTGCGCTCGAACGCGATGACGTGCGGCGTCGAAGCGAGCGCCCGGTAGGCACCCTGCAGGAAGAGCTCCGGGGCCTCCCGGCGTGCGTGCAGGCAGGCACGCGTGACGTGGAGCTTGATGCGCCCGTCGCGATAGGTCTCGACGAGGTCTCGAGCGAGCGCGGGAGACGGCGCGCCCCTCGCGACGAGCGTGCCGAGGAGCGCGCGCAGCCGCGCGAAATCCGCCGGCCGCCGGTTGTCCGGATCGACCAGCGACAGATCCCAGAGCTCGGCGCCGCGATACACGTCGGGCACGCCCGGCGAGCCCATCCGCAGCGCCAGCTGCGCGAGGCTGTTGCTGGCCCCCTGCCGCGAGGCGAGCTCGACGAAGGCGGCGAGCGTGCCCATCAGCGCGTCGTCGCCGAGCGCGGCGCGCACGTAGCGCTCGAGCGCCGTGTCGTAGGCGCGGTTGGGCGCGAGCCAGGAGGTCTGCAACTTCGCCTCGCGTGCGGCCTTGAGTGCGTACCCGGCCATTCGGTCGACGAAGGCGCGCCGAGCGTCGTCGTCCGGCAGGCCCTCGAACGGATAGGCGCCGACCAGCGCCTGGAAGAGCCCGTACTCTTCGAGTCGGGTGGGCGCGGGCTGGCCGTCGATCTTCTGGAGGTGCTTCTCGCCGAGGCGGTGCAGGCGCTGCACCGTCGCGCGCCACTCCACGGGATACTCGCTCAGCGCGGCGATGCGCGCGCGCACGTCCTCGCTCCGCTTGGTGTCGTGCGTCGTCGTGGCGGTCATCGTCAGCGGCCAGCGCGCGAGCGTCGCGACGTTGTGCTCGTGCAGCTCGGTCGGGTCGGCCGCGAAGCGGTCCGGCTCGCAGCCGACCTCGTTGTTCGAGACGAGGACGAGGTGGCGGTACATCGCCGTGTCCTCGATCCCCTTCGCCATGACCGAGCCCGTCAGCTGCTGGAAGCGCATCGAGAAGCGGACGATCTCGTCCGAGCGGTCCCGGAGCAGGAGGAGATCGCCGAGGAACTCGAACACCGATCCATCGACGAGGGGGTTGCGCCTGCGCGCCGCGCCGACGGCCGAAAGGACGTGCGCCTCGTCGTGCGGCTGACGCGTCCCGTCCGGGCGCACGTAGCTTCGATACACGGGGAAGGCGATCAGCGTCTCCTCGAGGGCGCGAAGGAGCGTGGTGAAGGAGAAGTCGCGCGCGCGTCGCTTGCCGTCCGCGATCCCCTTCAGGGCGTGCGCGAGCGCGTGCACCTCGCTCGAGACGGCGCTGCGCACGATCACGCGCTTCGACGCGTAGACCGTCCGTTCGTAGTCGTCGGCGCCGGCGAAGCCCCGGTGGAGCGCGCGAAAGGCCGCCTCCGCGGCGGGATCGACCCAGACGCCGTTCACCGCGGCGAGGAAGTCGTAGCCGGTCGTCCCCGCGATCTCCCACGTCGTCGGCGTCTCTTCGGCGCGCTCCAGGATCTTCTCGGCGACGACGTAGAGCGGTCGCCGCGCGGCGTCGCCCATCGTCGCGGCCTCCGCGGCGCGCGCGCGTCGCCCGGCGGCGCGGAGCGTGGAGAAGTACGCCGCTGGATCGTACAGCCCGTCGGTGTGGTCCAGCCGGAGCCCGGTCACGTGCCCCGTCGAGATCAACTCGAGCAGAAATCGGTGGGCGTCCGTGAACACCACCGCGTCCTCCGGACGAATCGCCGCGAGCTCGTTGAGGTCGAAGAATCGCCGGTAGTTGATCTCGTCCCCCGCGACGCGCCACGAAGCCAGCCGGTAGTTCTGATCGAGCAGGAACGCGTCGAGCCGATCGGCGCTGTCGTTCAGCTCGGCCAGCGTCGCGTCGATGGCGCCCGCGATCTCGCTCGACGCCTCCGCGAGCGCGCCGAGCCGTCGCTTCATGACCTCGCTCTCGGTGGCTCGCGCCGCGCGGTCTTCGGGCGCGGTGCTCGACGCCGGCGGCAGGTTGCGAATCGACGCGATGATGCTCGCGAGCTCGGCCGATGGCGGCGAGTCCGCGGCGAGCGTCGACCGCGCGAGCGCAGGCTCGAGGATCGCCCGATAGCTGCGCGGCGAGGCGGGAAATCGCAGCTCGTAGTAGGTGACGAAGAAGGCGCCGCCCTCGCGCAGCACCGAGATGGCCTTGGCCTCGAGCTCGACCCCGAACTGCTGGCCGAGCACGGGGAGCAGCACCTTGTTCGTCAGCGCGCTCGTCGGCGGCGCCCAGTCGATGTCGAAGTGGTCCGCGAAGCGCGCGCTCGGACCGTGCTCGAGGACGTCGTTCCACCACGCGTTCTCGCCGCCTCCGACCCCCATGTGATTCGGCACGAAGTCGAGCACGAGCCCGATCCCGCGCCGCGCGAGCTCGGCGCTCCACGCCTCGAACTCCTCGCGCGTCCCGAGGGCGGGCTCGAGGCGCCCGTGGTCGACGACCTCGTACGCGTTGCCTCCGCCGGTCCGGGTCTTCAGGATCGGCGACGAGTAGACCGCGCCGATCCCGAGGGCTTCGAGGTAGTCGACCACGGCGCGCGCCTCCGCGAACCGGAAGTTCGCGTCGAGCTGCAGGCGATAGGTCGACGCCGAGGCCGGGACGCCGCCCGCGACGTCGACGCCGGACGGCGAGAGGGCACGTCGGCCGAAGAGCTTGAGCGAGTGCGCGATCATCGGCGTCGGCTCGCCCGGGGTCGCCTCGGCGTTGGCCGCGTCGTCGGCGCTGTCGAGCAGGAGCTTCCAGGGGAGGCCCCGGCCGCGCTCGTTGACCGCGGGGACCACGAACTCGAGATCGGAGTCGCTGGCGTTGAGCACGAGCAGAAGGTCGTCGTCGGCGAAGCGGTGCCCCTCCTCGTCGACGGCGCCGATGCCTGCGCCCGACAGGTACAGCGCGAGGCTCGAGGTCGCGGCGTTGTTCCAGTCCTCCTCGCTCATGCGTGAGCCGTCGTGCCGATACCAGTCGGCGTCGCGCGGGTCGTCCCCGGACGTGGGCGCGCCCGTCGCGAAGGTCCCCGACTCGAAGAGCGCGTGCGACTTGCGGATGCGGATCGCCCGCCGCACGAACGCGAGGAGCTGCGCACGCCGATCGTCGAGGGCCCAGTCGTGCCAGCTCACCTCGGAGTCCTGGCAATAGGCGTTGTTGTTCCCGCGTTGTGTACGCCCGAGCTCGTCTCCGCCGCAGATCATCGGCGTCCCGCGCGAGAACAGGAGCGACGCGAGGAGGTTGCGCTGCTGGCGCGCGCGGAGCGCGTCGACCCCCGGGTCGTCGGTCTCCCCTTCGATCCCGCCGTTGAACGAGCGGTTGTCGTCGGTGCCGTCGCGGCCCTCCTCGCCGTTCGGCTCGTTGTGCTTGCGCTCGTACGAGACCAGATCGCGCAGGGTGAAGCCGTCGTGCGCGGTGACGAAGTTGACGCTGGCCGAAGGCTTGCGCCCGTTGTCCCGATAGAGGTCCGCGCTGCCGGTCAGCCGCTGGCCGATCTGCGCGGCGAGCCCGGCGTCCCCGCGCCAGAACGAGCGCATCGCGTCGCGGTACTGGCCGTTCCACTCGTTCCACTGCACC
>CAIXWQ010000147.1 GCA_903923175.1 uncultured delta proteobacterium
CCTGCCAGCGCCAAGCCAGATCCATGCCGGCCAGAGAGCGACGCGGTGCCCGCGGGGGCGGCGCGATTGCGCTGCCACCGGAATCCTGGCGGTGCGCATAAGGAGTCTTATGTAATCAAATGTCGCATCTGAGCACGCGGTGCGTGTTTGCGCTTCTTAGCCCCTGGAAGACGCGCGACGACGGCGCGTTCGCGGCCAAGGTGCGCGCGCGTGGCCTGGGTGCGCGCGATCCGCGACGTGTACGGCGCCGGGCTCGCGCTGCTCGGCATCGCGGCCCCCGAGCGCCTCGAGCGCCCTGCGGCTCCGGCCGGCACCGCGGACGCGGCACCCGGAGCGCCCGGAGCGACCGGAGCGCCCGGAGCGACCGAAGCGACCGAAGACGACGCGACCTGATTCCGGACCACGGGCACCTCGGTCCCACGGCACGGCACGCCGCGCGCGCGAGCGAGCGGGCATCACGTAGGAGAACTCGATGATCGACATCCACGACGGGGCGAGCGTCCGGAACCTCGAGAGGATCCAGGAGACGCACGGCGCCGGCAGCAGCGGCGGTGGTCGCGGCGCGACGTTCGGCCTGGTGGTCGCGGGCGCCGCCGTCGTGCTCTTCGGCGCCCTCGCGTTCGGCGCGCGGCGCACGACGAGCAGCCCCGGAAAGAAGGCCGATCCGCTCGCCGAGCTCGCCGCCAAGCCGTCGCCGAGCACGCTGCTCCCGGGCGAGGTCACCTTCCCCGCGATGCTCTCCGACAAGATGAGCCCCGCCACCGCGCTCGCCGCGGCGGCGGCGCCCCCGCGCTCCACGAACGGCGCCTCGGGCGCAGCCTCGACGGTCTCGACCTACCCGACGCCGCCGCCGGCCGCCGACAAGCTCCCGGTCTTCCCCCTCCCCGCCCGCCACGCGGCCGGCACGTCGAGCGCGCGGCCGCGCGGCACCGATCGCCTCACGTTGCTCGCGGGCGACGCGGTCGATCCGGTGACGACCGGCGCCTCGCTCACCCCGTCGGGCGCCGACGGCGGCTGGCAGCTCCAGGTCTCGAGCTACCGCACCCGCGGCGAGGCCGACGCGTTCGCGAGCCAGCTGCGCGCGCGCGGCCACAAGGCCCACGTGCAGCGCGCCGAGGTGAAGGACCGCGGCACCTGGTACCGCGTCAAGATCGGCCCGTTCGCGAACCAGTACGAGGCGAGCCGCTATCGCTCGACCTTCGAGGCCAAGGAGAAGGTCCCGGGGTTCGTGGTGCACGACGGCGCGGCCGACGCGCGCTGATTCAGATTCAGCGACGAATCGGTGCGCCGAGACCCACGCGCACCACGCGCACCACGCGCAGCGCACCACGCGCAGCGCACCACGCGCAGCGCACCACGCGCACCACGCGCAGCGCACCACGCGCACCACGCGCACCACGAGCACCACGAGCACCACGCGCACCACGAGCACCAGCACCACGCGATGGGCCGCCGAGGTCGGCAGCGCGGCCGGGCTCGTTCCTCGTCGGCAAGACGACGGCGGCCCACGACCCCGCCCCTCAGCGGTGGGCTGAAAGGCCGTCGCCCTCGAGCCGGCGGGGGCGCTGGACGCGTCGGGCGGGGGCGTCGGGTACGCGCTCGGCGGCCGACGAGCGGTCTCGCCGCCGACTGCCTTCGGACCCCGCAGGTGCCGCGCCGAGTCCCCCCCCCCGCGTGGGGTGGCGCTCGCGCGGCTCGCTTCAGCGTTCAGGCCAGGGCGCGACGCTCTCGTCGTGCGCGACGATCACGAACGAGGCGTCGGCGGACGCCCCCTCGCCGAGCGCGGAGGCGTGCTCGCGCAGGAGCGTCGCGAGGAACGATTGGTCTGCCACCGCGAGGGCCGCCGCGTGCCTGCCGACCCCGAACCGGTCCACGAGCTGCTGCATGGAGACGCGGTCGCGCGCGCCGGCGAGCGCGCCGTCCGACACCATCGCGATCGCGTAGCCGGGCCAGAGGTGGCCGCGCGCGATCCGCTCCTCGACGTCGAAGGAGCCGAGCCCGGCGGGCGGCGCGACGCTGTCGAAGAGCCGCACCGCGCCGCCCATGCCGTCGAAGAGCGCGATCGGCGGGAGCCCCGCGTTGAGGATCTCGAAGCCGAACTCGTCGAGCCGCACCAGCCCGACCGCCGCCATCGTCTCGCCAGAGTCCAGCCCGGCCAGCGCCGTGGAGATCGCGTGGTACGTCCCTTCCAGGTCGGCCCCCGCGCGCAGGGCGGCGTCGGCCGCGCCTCGTGCGACCGAAGCGGCGGCGGCGGCGGCGGCTCCATGACCGGTCACGTCGATCAGGAGGGTGACGGTGCGGCCGGCGCGGTCGGTCAACGAGAGGCAAACCTCGCTCGGCGCCGGGAAGCGCGAGACGGAGACTGCATTGATCGCGGCGCTGCCGAGGCGCTGCGGCATGACCGAGGGGTCCGCCTCGGTGTCTGGCGCGGTGTCTGGCGCGAGCTCCAGGATCTCGACCTCGACCCGGGGCACGGCCACGCGGACGCTCGACCGCGCCGCGACGAGGGCGGCGCCCGTGCGCCGCGCCGCCTCGACGCGCGCGCGCAGGATCTCGGGCTCGTACGGGCACGTCACGTAGTCGTGCGCGCCGGCGTGCAGCGCCGCGGCGATCGCCTGCGGGGAGGGCCTCGACGCGGTGACCATGATCGCGGGCGTCGTCGCGAGCTCGGGGCGGCTGCGCATCGCTGCGAGGACCTCGAGGCCCGACCGATCGCCGAGCTCGAGGTCGAGCAAGACGACGTCGTAGGCGCGGTCGCGCAGCGCCGCGAGGGCGGCCTCGACGTCAGCGACGCAGTCGCACTCGAGCGAATCCTGCGCGAGCAGCGCGGCGAGCGACCGACGCTGGAAGAGGCCGTCGTCCACGACCAGCACTCGCCCCCGCTCGGGTCGGACCGGCGGCAGAGAGGGGGCGAAGACCATCGAGCGAACGTTGCGCGAGGAGGAGCCCATGCTCGAAGGTTCGAGCAACAATGTGACCAGGAGCCTCCGACACGGCGCGCGGGGCCCGCAGCACGACATTGGCGCCGCGCGCCCGGCCTGGCGGGTGTTGAGAAACGGCCTGCGGACGCTGTGACAGTCAGCAGGCTGGGTCGATCGCTCGGACCATCGAGGGCAGGTGCCGGAGAAAATGGGCCGGTCTCGGAGAAACGCGAGAGCCTGCTAGTTACAGGAGCTCGAGGTCAGGCAGTCGCGCAAGGCGCCGCGCAGCTCGTCGCGACACGCTGGCGCCGGGTTCGAGTCGGGCAGCCCGTCGAGGTCCTCGCCGCCGTCCCACCCCGCGCAGATCCCGATCGCGCGCGGGCTCGTCGACGCGGCGCCGAGGGCTTCACGCGATCGCGGCCCGCGAGCGCGCGCACGCCAGCCCGGCGCGACGCTCGGCTCCGCGCCCTGGCTCACCACGCGGGCACCGTTTGGACACCGCCTACGC
This sequence comes from uncultured delta proteobacterium, assembly GCA_903923175.1. Taxonomy (GTDB): domain Bacteria; phylum Myxococcota_A; class Polyangia; order Polyangiales; family JADJMO01; genus CAIXWQ01. Next base: position 3,430 of record CAIXWQ010000147.1, read on the forward strand.
CATCGTGGAGCCGCACGGCCGCACCGGCGCGCTTGGCCATCGAGCGCGCCAGGGCGATCGCGTCGGCGAGCTGCGCGTGCTGCGAGATGCGTTTGCCTCCCTCCGGCCGAACTTCCCATCCCGCCCCGCTCGGGTGCACTTCGAACCCCAGCGGCCGCGGCAGGGCCGACGGACGCGTCGTCTTGGTGACGGCGGCCATCGGCTCAGCCCAGCCCTTCGGCCGCGGCGAGGGAGTGCGAGGCCGCGGGCAGCGGGCGAGTCGGCTCCGAGGACACCAGCTGCGAGCGCTCGAAGTGGGTGTGGCGGTCGAAGAAGCCCGCCTCCATCGGCGCGGGCGTCGGCGTCGTCAGCGGCGGCGTCGGCGGCGGCGTCGGCGAGTGACGCGCGCCGGACGCAGCACCGGTGTGGCACAGCGCCTCGAGCAGGCGCGCCGCGAGCTCGTTCGCCGGATCGAAGCGCACCGACATGCGAAGCGCGGACATCGCCTCGGCCTCGTCGAGCTCGTCGAGCGCGTACCTCGCACGCGCCAGCAGGCGCTCCGACTCCGCCGTCCGCTCTTCCACGGGTGTCCCGGAGCCTGCGCAGAGACGATCGTCGAGCTCTCCCACGAAGGGATCGTCGAGTCGGCAGAGGTGGTCGGTCGAGACCTGCATGGGCCAGGGCTCCATCAACAATCGTGCCTCGCAGAACTCCGCATGCCCAACGGCTGCGCACGGCTGCGGAAGGGCGCGCCGAGTCTTGCGTGTCTCGTTGCGAGACCCAAAACGAGATCGGGACGGCGTCCTTCGCCAGGGCGACCACGCCTGCGGCCTGTCCGACGGGGTGAGTGAGCCTGGGACGCGAAGCCGACCCGGGCCGCGAAGCACCGCTCTTGCGGAGCCCCTCAGTACTACCCCGCCTGCGCAAGATCCCCTGCGGGGGACCTGGCTCCGGCCCTGACTTTCCCAGCTTCGCCGAAGATTGCTGCGCAACTTCGGCGCAGCTTCCGTGAAGCTCGGAGCCAAGCGGCGCTTCGCGACCCTTCTTGCTCCGCCCCTCAGACGTACCGCGTGAGCGCGTTGTCGTGGCAGGCCTTGTACCGCGCATACCAGCGGCAGAGCCACGCCTCGATTCGGGCTCGGCTCGCTCGCTCGGAGGAGCTTGGTCGGCGCCGAGCGCGGGGCGCGCGGACGTCGCGGCGGGCGTGCAGCCCGACCGCGCCGACGCGCGCTGCCTCGCCGCGCAGCGAGGGTTCGCGCACGGCTCGGTCCAGAGGCCGAGGGCGGGCGGCGGATCCGACGCGCTCACGGGCCGCTGCACCGCGATCACCCCGGAGGCTTCATCGGCGCAGCGCGCGCCCCCGAGATCGACCTTGGATAGGGTCTCGTATCGAGAGGGTTGCGACCTGAAATTCTCATCGTGCGACCCGTGGTCGGCCGAGCATTCGGCGTCCTCGGGGACCGACACGTCGACGCCGCCGTCCTCGAAGACCCGCACGCACGCCGTTCCCGACAGCGTATGCAGGCGGCTCACGGTCAGCACCGCCGACCGCCGAGGGCGCGGTTCGTCGGAGATGGCGCGGGGGAAGGCCGTCGGAGAACGTCGGAAAGACACCTGCCAGCGCCAAGCCAGATCCATGCCGGCCAGAGAGCGACGCGGTGCCCGCGGGGGCGGCGCGATTGCGCTGCCACCGGAATCCTGGCGGTGCGCATAAGGAGTCTTATGTAATCAA
>CAIXWQ010000148.1 GCA_903923175.1 uncultured delta proteobacterium
GGCGCTCGAGCGCCTCCTCGACCGGATCCCCGGGGCCGGCGACCGCCTCGATGCGGTGCGCGAGCCCGCCGATGCTCTCGGCGCCGCGGCCGTCGTGGCTCGCGGCGACGAGCTCGCGCGCGAGCACGATGCCCACCAGCCGATCGCCCTGGATCAGCGGGAATTCCCGGTGTGCGCTGTGCAGCGCGCGATCCACCCCCTCGGCGACGGTCGCGGTGCTCGGCAGCGTCTCGAAGGTCGTCACCATCGCGTCGCGCACGTGCATCGACTCGAGCGAGGCGTGGACGTGGACCATCGCGGCCTCCTCTCCCGCGCCGACCCAGACGAAGAGCGCGACGAACACCAACATCGGACTGCCGAACAGGCCGACGAGGCCGAAGGCGAGCGCCATCCACCGACCGATGCTCGCGGCCCAGTCGGTGGCTCGGACGCGGTCCATGCGCATCGAGAGGATGGCGCGGAGCGCGCGCCCGCCGTCCATCGGGAACGCCGGCAGCAAGTTGAAGCCAGCCAGGAGCAGGTTGATCGCGACGAGCCGCGCGAGCAGCGACCCGCCGGTGAACGTCAGCGCCTCCGGCCCCAGGTGCCCCGCCGGCCCGCCGAGCACCGCGCCGGCAGCCCAGGCGAGCGCCGCGAGCGCGACGTTCACGGCGGGGCCACCCAGCGCGACGAGCAGCTCCTGGCGCGGATCGCTCGGCATCCGATCGAGCCGGGCCACGCCGCCGATCGGCAGCAGCAGGATGTCGCGGGTGCGGATGCCGAAGCGCCGCGCAACGAGGATGTGACCGAACTCGTGCAGCACGATGATCGTGAACACCATGCCGACCAGCCCGAAGGCCTCGAGCACGCTGCCCATCCCCGCGCCGTGCGAGAGCTGCGCGAAGACGATCCAGCCGAGCAGCAACAGGAACGTGACGTGGACGCGGATCTCGACGCCCGAGACGGAGACCAGGGTCCACGACCAGCGCTGGTTAGGGCGGACTTGAGGAGAGGGTGACATGGGGCTGTTGCCGAGTGTGCAAGACCGCGCCCAGCCGCCGCGTCGAGCCGCGCGTGGCGGTGGTACGAGCGCGGTCGCGGCACGGCTCCGTGCGAACGCGGCATGCCGCGTGCTCTGCCTCGCGGTCGCACCGGGCCCGATCGCGTTCGAGCTCCCTGCGTGATCGACCAGGTCTCGACGCTCGGGCCGCACTCCGCGGCGCGCGCACGCGGGGCCCTTCGAGAAGGGATCGAGCCATGGGAAACAAGAGCATCGGTGAGAAGATCGACGCCGGGACCGACAAGGCCAAGGAGCTCGCCGCCGAGGCGCTCGCGAAGGTGGCCGAGGTCGCCAAGAAGGCCGGCCGCGCCGGGCTCGCGGCCGAGAGCAAGGTCGACGAGGCCGCGCTCGCGGGCGGACACCGGCTCGACGAGCGCGTCGAGAAGGTCGGTCACGCCGTGAAGGAAGCCGCGTCGAAGGTCGTGCACGCGGCGCAGGAGGTCGCGCAGAAGGCCGCGCACGGCGTGAAGGAGGCCGCGACCAAGGCCGAGCACCGGCTCGAGGAGCAGAGGGGGAAGATGCACGAGCCGCC
>CAIXWQ010000149.1 GCA_903923175.1 uncultured delta proteobacterium
ACCTTGCGCGCCGAGTAGAGCCGCCCGGGCGTGCGGCGCATCGCCGGATCGCTCAGCAGCGCGTAGGTGATCCACGGGAAGACCGCGGTCACGTCGGTGTGCACGTACATCGAGCCGTACTGCACGCTCTCGGCGGACACCTTGCCCCAGGTGTGCCCCTCGCCTGCCGGGCACGAGGAGAGCGCGCCGTTGTCGACCGGATCGACGCAGAACTGCACGTCGTAGTCGAAGCCGTGCGTGGGCACGCCGAGGATCTGGTCGAGCAGCGGCTCGCCCTGCAGCGTGTAGTTCTTCGGCACGCCGCCGCCGAGGATCCAGATCGCCATCTTCTTCTTGTCGGTCGCGAAGCAGTGGTGCTGCATCGCGCCCATCTCGAAGACGTCGTCGTTCACGTCGATCTCGAGCTTGAACGCGTCGCCGAGCAGGTGCTTGAGCTTCACGATGTTCAGGAAGATCGAGCCGTCCTGCACGGCGCCGACGAAGATCGGCACGCCGTAGCGGTACGCGGTCGCGAGCAGCGAGGGCTCGGCCACGCCGAGCGCGTCCTCCATCGCGGCGATCTGCTTGCCGAGCTTGTAGTGCAGCTCGGTGGTCGTCATCTTCTTCTGGAACTCGTCGCGGCGCAGCAGCGCCGAGAAGAGCTTGTCGGTCTCGAGGAGCGTCTCCTCCCAGAAGCCGAGATCGTAGATGCGGATGATGTTCGCGAGGCGGTACTGCAGGTCGCCCGCGCTCGGATCGATCTCGCGGATGCGGTGGCCGATCACGCGGTGCGCGTCGTGGTAGAGGTTCGCGCCGGTGGTGGTGAGGCAGTCGACGAGCCCGCGCTCGATGAGCGGGATGAGGCAGCTCGAGTGCAGCCCGGCCGGCGTCATCGCGCCCGAGAGCGTCATGAACACGCGCGCGTCCTCTTCGATGGACTTGCGCATGATCTCGTAGGCGATGCGCTCCTGCCGACCCACGTAGGCGGGGAAGCGCTGCTCGATGATCTCCCGCGGGCGCTCGCGCCCGGTGATCGCGGTGGGGCGCACGTCGCGCGCGCGCTCGAACGCGCGGCGGTGTCCAGCGCCGGAGAGCGGCTGGGCCGCCGCTTCCTTCTTCGGTTTCGCCTTGGTCTTGCTCTTCGCCTTCACGCTTCTTCACCGTCCATTCACCCGAGGCCGGAAGCTTCGGGAGGGCTCGCTGCTTATCTCGTGGGAGATGCAGACCCAGCGCTCGCAAACGAGCCTCCGGACGTCAACGCGAAACGAGCCCTCGGCGAACGACACCTCCTCGTCACAACCCCGGCTGACGCTGGTCGGGAGCGCCGAAGGGGCCGAGGGGGCTGGTCTGCGCGGTGCGTCGACCCCAGGAAATCGAGGGAATGTCGCCCTGCTTGCACGCGCCCCCTTCCCACCGGCCGGCCAAGCGTTAGTTTGGCCCCCTACTCGCATGGAAGCGCCCGCCACCGCCGAGCCACAGAGCGATCGCGACCTCGTCGCGCGCCTCCAGCGCGGCGAGCACCTCGCCTTCCGCGAGCTCGTGCGTCGCCACCAGGACAAGGTCTACCGCCTCGCCCTGCGGCTGACGCGCGACGAGTCGCGCGCGCAGGACGCGATGCAGGACGCCTTCCTGCAGGTCTTCCGCAAGGTCGGGCAGTTCCAGGAGCAGAGCGCGTTCACCACGTGGCTCTACCGGATCACCGTGAACGCGGCGCTGATGCGCATGCGCAGCGAGAAGCGGCACAACGAGGCCTCGCTCGACGACGCCTCTCCCCGCTACACCGAGGCCGGCGAGATCGCCGAGCCGGTGGACGACTGGTCGTACGCCGTCGACGACGAGGCGGGGAACCGAGAGCTCGCCAAGCACGCGGCGCGCGCCGTCGATCAGCTCCCCGAGGCCTACCGCTCGGTGTTCGTGCTGCGCGAGCTCGAGGATCTGTCGACCGAGGAGGTCGCCGGCATCCTCGACCTCACGGTGCCCACCGTGAAGACGCGCCTCCACCGCGCTCGCCTCGCGCTCCGGAAGATGCTCGCCGAGCGCGTGAAGGGGACCGACCTCGAGCAGCACGAAGCGGCGCCCAAAGCCGCGGGCTGACCCTCGCGCACGCTCGAACCAGCGAGCGCGAGCACGCCGCGCGCGCCACGCGTCGGTCGCTTCTCGACGCGTCTCGACGAAAGCGGCCCGACGCAGTGGATCCGCGCGCCGGGACGCCGTATCTGAAGCGGCATGAGCCCGGAGCAACTCGACGAGATCCTGAGCACGATGTGCGAAGCGGGGGCCGAGGGGGCCGGAGGCTTCCGCGACCTCCCCGAGAAGGCCCGGCTGACGCTGTACGCCGCGCACAACGGCGTGGGGCTCACGGTGCCGGAGATCGAGGCGATCGCGCGCAAGGGGCTCGCCGTCCACGCGCGCACCGGCAAGGGCGAGCTCTACGTCGTGCAGCTCGAGGACGTCTTCGCGGCTTGCCTCGACGGCAAGCTGAAGTCGAAGACGGAGCGCAAGGCCGGCTTCAACTCCTGAGGCGACCGCGCGATGGCGGCCCCTCAGAGCGCGGGAAAGATCCCGCGCTCTTCACTGCCCACCGGGGCGGTCGGCACCGCCCCGCCCCGCCGAATGCGATTCGTCGGGGCCCCACCCCACCGGAGAGACTGTTTCACAGTCTCTCACGCCACGGTCGCGCGCCGTAGCGCCCCCGCGGCCGAGGCCGGCGAGCGCGACGGCGGAGCGCTCCTGCGTGGGCTGCGCGCGCTCGCGTGGCTTGTGGGGCGCCTTCCGTGGGGGGCGCTCCGGCCGCTCGGCTGGCTGCTCGGCGCGCTGGCGTTCGACGTGCTGCGGATCCGGCGCGCGCACGTGCTCGCGTCGATGCGCCGCGCGGGGCTCGAGCCTGATCGCCACGCGCGCGCGTCGTACGTCTCGCTGGGCGTCGGCGTGTTCGAGCTGCTGTGGCTCACCGGGCGCCCGGACGCGCCGCTCGCGCCGGTGGTGCGCGTCGACGGCTGGGAGCGCTTCGAGCAGGCGCGCGCGCTCGGGCGCGGCGTCGTGGTGGCGACGGCGCACACCGGCAACTGGGATCTCGCGGCGTGCGCGTGCGCCGCGCGGACGCCACTGGCGGTGGTGACCAAGCGTCTTTCGACGCGCGGGCTCGACGCGTTCTGGCAGGCGGCGCGCGCGCGGCGCGGGCTCGAGCTGATCGCCGCGCCCGACGGCGGCGTGCTCGCGGCGATCCGCGCGCAGCTCGCGCGCCCCTCGCACGACGGCGCGATCGCGCTGCTGATCGATCAGGATCCGGAGCGCACGCGCGCGGTCACCGCGGCGCCGTTCCTCGGCGAGATCGCCCTGCACGACCTGCTGCCGGCGACGCTGGCGGCCCGCCGCGGCGCGCCGATCGTGCTGGCGTTCGCCCGGCGCGAGGCGGACGGGCGGCACGTGGTGGAGATCGTCGACGTGCTGGTGCCGCCACGGGGCGCCAACCGGGCGTGGATCGTCGAGGCGACGCGGACGATCGCGGCGCGACTCGACGCGTTCGTGCGGCGGGAGCCGAGCCAGTGGATGTGGCTGCATCGGCGCTGGAAGACGCGGCCGGAGGCGCAGGGCGAGACGTTGCCCGACGCACAGCCGTAGCCGCAAGCGCGGCCGCTGGCTCCGCTCAAGGATGACGGGCCTGGCTCGTTCACCCAGGATGTGAGCCCCTTCGGCGAGATCCTGGCTTCGCTGCTCGAGGCGCCCGAGGCGCCGGCGCAGCACGCGGCTCGGCCCTCGCTCTTCGACGACGCCGTGCGCCGGTTCGAGCGCGAGATCGCCCGCCTCGGCTCGACGAGCCTGCGCGCGGACGAGGCGCCCGGCCCGGCCTGGGCAATCGCGCTCGACGTCCGGCTGCCGTGCACCGTGCAGGAGCTCCGCCGCGCGTTCCGCAAGCTCGCCTTCCGCACGCACCCCGATCGCGCGGGGGGCTCGCACGAGGCCTTCCTCCGCACGCAGGCGCTCCTCGCGGAAGCGCTCGTCGATCTCGGCCGACGCGAGGCCCAAAGGAGCGAGCTCGCGCCGCGTCGCTACCCGAGCGCGTCGCTCCGCGCGCAGGGGCGCGCTCACACGGGGTTCACGGCCTTCGCGTAGCGGGCGCGCGCCGAGGCCCGAGACGTCCGGGCCGAGCGCCGCGCACGGACCGTCGAGCGTCGTCGCCTCGCGGCCGTCACCGATCGGGCGTGCGCGCGAGCAGGAATCGCAGCCACGGCATCCGCCAGGTGCGCCCCTTCGCGGCCTGCACGCAGGCGTGGACGTGCGCCCCGAGGTTCCAGCCCACGTAGGCGACGAGCAGCAGCGTGAGCCAGACGATCGAGGCCACGCGCAGCGCGCCGTCGTCGTGGTCGGTCAGCAACACGGGCGTCGCTCCGGCGACGAGCGCGACCACGAGCACCACGATCGACAGGGCGAAGTGCAGGAGGCTCTGCTTGGCCGAGAAGCGGACGAACGGGCGGCGATCGGTCGCCAGGAAGTACGCCGAGGCCAGCAGGAACACCCCCTGCACGGGTAGATAGCAGAGGAGCGCGGCGTGGCTCTCCGACATGCCGAGCACGCTCGCGTCGGCCGCCGGCACCTCGGCGGGGACCCCGAGCCACGACGCGCACGCGCCGGCTATCGCCGCGAGATCGGCGGGCTGCTGGCTCGGCAGCCGCGCGTGCAGGACGAAGGCGCGTCCGCTCGGGTCGAGGAATTCGAGCGCCTGGAAGCCGGAGAGGCCCCCCGCCGCTCGGATCCGCACGCCCGCGACGCTCGACGTCGGCACGCTCGCGCCGTCGCGCGCGCGTCGGACCGCGCTGCGATCGAGGACGACCTCCGAGCGTCGAGACAGCCAGCCGGAGAGCGCCAACAGCGCGAGAGCCCAGAAGAGGAACGCCCCGGCGATGACGCCGCCGACGTACGCCGGAAGCTCCCCCTCGACGCCCATCAGGAAGAACAGCAGCGTCAGCAGCGCGCCGAGCACCGGGGCGAGGACGAGCGCGAGGAGCCCGCGGGCGAGGTACAGCGCGCGCGGCACCTTCACCGACAGCCGCGAGCCATCGCCCTCCGCCCGCAGCGGGAAGAGCCGCGCGTATCGGTGCTCCATCGGGGGCGTGGCTAGCCGACGGCGAGGTCGCCCGCAACCGCGGCTCCGCGCGCGCCTACCGCCGTGCGCGCGCGAGGGCCGCGGTCGCGCCCCCCGATGGCAGCACACGTCTTCGCGCCCGAACGCGCGCCCGCTCTGAATGCGCGCGCCGCCGCATCCGTCCGACGAGCTACGCGGCCATCGGTGTAGCGTGATCGCCCGCGCCGATCGCGCCGATCGCGCCGATCGCGCCGATCGCGCCGATCGCGGCGCCGCCCCCCGCCGGTCCAACCAGGAGTCGCCCCCCGTGAATCTCCGTCGCCGCACCGCCCTCGCCCTGCTCGCTGCGAGCCTGACGCTCGCGCTCTCCGCCGAGGCTTCGGCCGCGGAGGTCGTCAAGATCGGGACGCTGATGCCCGCGGCGAGCCCCTGGGGGCAGGTGTTCAAGGTGTGGGCGGAGGCCGTCTCGAAGAAGAGCGACGGCAAGCTGGAGCTGCAGTTCTTCTTCAACGGCCAGCAAGGCGACGAAGGCGCGATGGTCGGCAAGATGAAGGCGGGGCAGCTCGACGGCGCCGCCGTGACGTCGGTCGGCCTCGGCAAGATCTACAAGGCGACGCTGGCGCTCGAGATGCCGGGCCTCTTCTCGTCTTGGGCGAAGCTCGACGCCGCGCGCGACGCGATGAAGGGCGAGTTCGAGAAGGGCATGCTCGATGCCGGCTTCACCAGTCTCGGTTGGATCGACGTCGGCCAGAGCCACCTGATGTCGAAGTCCTTCTCGGTTCGCGTGCCGGACCAGCTCAAGGGGAAGAAGCCGTTCCAGTGGCGCGACGACGACGTCGCGCCGATCCTGTTCCAGCAGATCGGCGGCGTGACGCCCGTGCCCCTGAACGTGCCGGAGGTGCTCCCGCAGCTCAACACCGGCGGGGTCGACGCGCTGTTCGCCCCGAGCCTGCTCGCGGAGCAGCTCCAGTGGACGTCGAAGCTCGACACCATCGTCGATCAGACCTCGTCGTGCTCGGTCGGCGGCCTCGCGCTCGGCTCGAAGCGGCTCGGTGCGCTCTCCCAGGAGCTACGGACCATCCTGCTGGAGACGGGGAAGATCGCAGCGTCCGCCCTCACCAAGCGCATCCGCAGCGAAGACGACGCCGCGTTCGCGCGCCTGAAGGGGAAGATGACGGTCGTCACGCTCTCGGCCGACGAGCAGGGCAAGTGGGCGACGCTCTTCAAGCAGGTCCGCACGCGCCTCGCGCAGGGGACGTTCTCCGCGGCGCTCGTCGCGAAGCTCGAGACCTACGCGAAGTAGCCCCACACGCGTCGCTCGACCGAGGGCGCCGCGCGGGCGGCGACGAGCTCGGGGCCGAGCGCACGCGGGCGATGCGGGCTCGTCACAGCCAGCCGGCGATGCCCACGTCGAGCCCGTAGCTCGAGTATTTGTCGGACCCGGAGCTACCCGACACCCCGCCGCTCAGGCCGAGGTCGATGACGGCGCCGACGGTGACGCCGAAGTGCGGCGCCACGGCGACGACGAGCTTCGGCTCCAGGTTGATGGAGAGGCCGTGGAAGTCGTTGTTCGAGGCGTCGGCGGCCGCGGTGAAGTACGTGATTCCGCCCCGGAGCCACAGGTCGGTGCGCTCGCCGAGCCGCACGACGTAGCCGACGCGCGGCGCGACGAGCACCATGTGCCCGCCGTCGCTCGACGAATTGCTCGTGTTGCTCGAGGAGGAGCCGTGCGCATACCCGAAGGAGCCGCCGATCGTCACGCCGTCGGCCACGGCGTAGTCGAAGCCGAAGCGCGGCATCGAGTACGGCGACAGGAAGCCATAGGTGTTCAGCAGGAAGTGCGTGACGGTGGAGTGCTCCGTGGAAGACTGAGCGCCGTCGGACATCGTATGGGTCACGTAGGAGATCCCGGCGAGCCGCTCGACCTCGATCGTGAACGTGCCGCGCGCGCCGACC
>CAIXWQ010000150.1 GCA_903923175.1 uncultured delta proteobacterium
ACCTTGCGCGCCGAGTAGAGCCGCCCGGGCGTGCGGCGCATCGCCGGATCGCTCAGCAGCGCGTAGGTGATCCACGGGAAGACCGCGGTCACGTCGGTGTGCACGTACATCGAGCCGTACTGCACGCTCTCGGCGGACACCCGAGGATGCCAGAGAGACGGCGCGGGCGGGGAGGAGCGGGGAGATTCCGTCCGATTCGAACTGCGAGGATGCTATTTCTTGTCAACTCGCGCGGTGGAATCCGCGGGGCACGTTTGGACGCCCTACACCCACGCTCCCGCGTCTGCGCGACGACCACTCCGAGCTCGCGGAGGCACACCTGCTGAAGCCACTCGCGTTCGGCGACGACGCGGACGGTCGGCGGCGCCGCGAGGTCGCCTCGCAGTTGAGGCGGGCGGGCGCGTCCGACCAGTTGGCGGCCTGCGAGAGCCTCGCGGAGGCGTTCCCGAGCAACGCGGCGATCGTGTTGTTGCCGACCTTCTCGCGGATGGCGGACGCCGGCATGGCGGTTATGGACCTGGTCGCCGCCGCGCTCGTGGACAAGAGCAGCGTGCCCCTCGGGGACGTCGCGAAGACCGCCGGCGCCGCGGACGCGTGCGCGGAGCTGTTCGATGCCACGAGGGCCTGGAAGGCGGCGGCGGACGTCGAGCTGCGGCACATCGACACGGCCCACGCCTTCGCCGAGGCGATCACGAGCCGTCGGCCGTCGGACTGCTTGCGCGCCGTGATCGGGCACCACGAGACCCGTGGGGGAGGTCTCCGCTGGTTCGCGCTGCGCGACGGACATGTCGAGGTGCGGACGGAGATCCGCGGAACTCCTTCGCGCTACCGATTTCGGCTCTGGCCGCTGTGTCGCCTCGCCGCGCAGTGCGGCGTCATCCGCGGGATACCGGGCGCGCTCACCAGGGACGTAGAGGCTGTGCTCGAGCAGGACGACGAGGACGTCGATGAGTAGCGCCGGGTTCGGCTGGGAATCGCTGATCGGCACCGATGCTCCGCGCGAAGCGGTGCTGAAGGCGGCGCTGTTCACCACGTACGACCGACCCGACGGCCGTCTGCTCGCTGAGCATCTTTTGCCGCAGCTCTTGAGACTCGAGCACGAGCCCGACGGCGAGGGACGCGAGCGGCAGCTCTTCCTGCTCGAGCTCGACCATCGCCTGAAGCAACTGCGCGACCGGATCGTGGTGGTCTCCTCGGGCGTGCACGGCGGGCGCTCCGATGGGGGGACCGATGATGGTGACGCCTACGAACGCATCTGGCGCTTCATTCGCCACGTCACCGTCGGTCATCGTGCCCGCGCGGTTCAACACGCCAAGTTGTGGCTTCTGCACTGGAGCGCCCCAGACGACGAGGGCGCCGAGTCGCTCGAGATCGTCGTCTCGTCCTCGAACCTCACGCGCGCAGCTTTCAAGGATCAGCTCCAGGCAGCCTGGCGCGGTCGCATTCCCCTGTCCCCACAGCGGTCGGAGGCGCGCCTCCGCTCCTGGGGCGTGCTGCCGGCGTTTCTACGCGAGCTCGCGGCCTCGAGCGGCGACGATGCTCGGCTCGACCTCTACGTGGAGCTTCTCGCGCGGGCAGACTGTCCCGACGGGGTGTCGTTCGTCGCCAGCGTGCCCGGATCGCACCCTCGGGAAGTGCTCCGTCGCACGCCGTGGGGCAGCAGGGGGCTGCGGGAGGCTGCTCCCGCCGGCGCCGGGGCGGTGAGCACGTCGATCCTTGCCCCATTCGTGGGCTCGTGGACTGTCGACCGTCTCCGGCGATGGTGTGAGAGCTTCGGCGGCTCGCCGGCGCGAACCGAGCTGGTGTGGATCGACAGGCTCCACCCCTGGGCGGCGAACTGGATCTTGCCCAAGAAGACACTGGCTTCGCTGCGCGAGGCGGGGGCAACGCTCCTCCACCTCCGCCACTCGCCTGACCCCAGCGACGCAGGCGCGCGGTTCCACGAAGCGCACCATCCTGCAGATCTTCGTTGGAGCCACGCCAAGGTCTACGCGCTCAGGCGCGGCGCCTCCCGACGCCTGCTCGTGACCTCGGCGAACTTCAGCACCGCAGCGTGGGGCCGCGAGTCTGCCGACGGCACGCTCGAGATCGAGAACTTCGAGCTCGGCGTCTGCGTCACCCAGGGCGCGTGGCCCTTCGAGGGGCTCGAGGCATTCGAGACCTTCGACGAGATCGCCACCGTCTCACACGACGCCGCCCGCGAGCACCCGACGATCGCGTGGGCGGAGGCGTCGTGGGACGGTGCGCGCGTGAGCGTGAAGTGCCGATGCGAGGCCACGTCGGCCCTGGCTGGCGTCGTCGAGGGCGGCGGCGCCGCGGTCACGATCGCCCGATGGAAGACCGAGGAAGGCACACGCCTTCGCGCCGCGACCGTTGGGTGGCGCGACGCCGCCGTCCCGCCGGAGTCGGTGTCTCTTACCTGCGGCGAAGAGTCGCTACGGATCGATGTCTTCGACGCGCGACCCGGCGACGAGATCGAGGAAGAGGCTCCTCACGACGTCGATGAAGAAGATGCGTCCGCGTTGCGCGATGCGCTTCTATTCGAGCAGTACGGCGGCCCTGTCGTTCCCGATGACGAACCGCCCGCCACGGACGACGGCGACGCGGGTGAGGAGGATGCAGCCGAGGATGCCGAGGACGGTTCCGACGACGAATCCGAAGAGGGAGAGCCCGCAGACGAGGACGCCGGCGGAACCGCCGGAATCGAGGGCGCCGTCGGCGAGCAGGGCTCTGGTGACAGCTACGCCGTACCGGCGTTTGCTCGCGCCCGTCGGATGCTGGGGATCGTCGACAACTGGGCCAGCGCGCTGCGGCGCATCGCGACGAAGCCCCAGGCCGAGCTAGAGCGAGAGTGGCTGCGTCGCGATGGTCATCGACTCGTCGCAGCCTTCCGCCGTCAGGAGCACCGAGACAGCAAGATCGACGCTGCCCATCCGATCGGCGCCAGGCTCGCCGCCGAGGAGCTGGAGCTGCGGCTCGCGCACTTCCCGGAGGCAGGATGATCCCCATCGAACCGCTCGGCATGACGGCGAGCCAGTGGCAGTTCCTGGTCAACGTCGACGAGTACGTCCGGGCAAGCGCCAGGAAGCTCGTGCCGCAGAGCACGCGCCGGCAGTTCGTGACGGCGCGAGACATTCTCGAACGGCTGAACGGAAGCTATGGGGACGAGCCGCGCCGGGGGATTCTGCTCGCCGACGACGTGGGGCTCGGCAAGACCACGGTCGCTGCGATGGTGGCCTGGATCGTCGCCTCCGCGGGCGAGCGGCGTGGGGTGCGCATCCTGGCGCCAAATGACGTCATGGTTCGTCGATGGGAGGAGGAGCTGCTCTCGCACGTGGAGCCGCTTCAGGCGTGCGCAAAGCACCTCGACGTCCAGCGACATCGCGTGAAGGCGCGGCGGGTGGGCCGTCTCTCAGCGGGCACGATTCAGATCGTCAAGCACTCGTACGCGGCCAGCGACTTGAACCTGACGTGCGACCTGCTGATCGTCGACGAGGCGCATCGCGCCAAGGGCGACAAGACGGCCTTTAGCCTCGCGCTGAAGCGACAGAAGAAGCATGCGCGGCGCGTCCTGATTCTCACGGCGACGCCGTTCAGCATCCGTCTCGAGGAGCTGCAGCGGATGCTCCTGCTGATCGGCGCCGACGACGCCCGCACGAAGGTTCGCGCGTTCAGCCGCGCCCTCGATGATCTGTACCAAGGCAACGCCGCACGGAGCGAGGAGTTCGTCGCCGAGCGGTTGGCGATGAAGGCACGCGAGGCCGTCGACGCGCTCAGCGCCGGCGTGATCCGCCACGGCATCGACGACCTTCCTCGTGAGCACCGGGCGTTCGGCGCGCGCGCCGACTGGCCGATTCACGTGCCGCCTGCGCAGGCCGACGAGCTCGAGCTGATGCTGCGTGCCGATCGTGCCCTGCGGATCTCGAAGGGGCACGATGGGGGCCGCACGGGCGCGACGAACGATCCGCGCTTTCACGTCGGATGGCGACACCTCGACGCTGTTCGAGCGGACCTCAAGTTGGAGGTTCCACAGTATCCAGAGCCGGTGAAGGCGGTCGTCGAGAACCACCTTCGCGCGATGAAGCGCCTGCGAGCGTCTCTCGGGGTGCACTCGAAGATGCTCGCCGTCGGCGCCGCGGTCGCGGAGCAGCTCGAGCAGGACGAGAAGGTCCTTCTCTTCTGCCACCATCACGCGACCGCGCAGGAGCTGACGGCCTATCTGGGCTCGACGCTCCCAGGCAATGCGGCACCGCCAGAGCCATCTACGTCATCGCTACGCGAGGCGTGGTGTGCTGTCCTTCCGCCCATCGAGGGCGAGGACGCGAACGAGTACATGCTTCGCGTGACGTTCATCGACTGGCTGTGCTCTGAGCAGAATCGAGCTCAGGTTGCGAGGTGGCTCGGTTCAGCCAGGCGCCGCGCCACGAGCCTTGCCAGCCAGATGGAGAAGATTCGCGCGCGTCACTCGGACGGCCACGAGACGATCGCAGAGGCAGCGCGTGCCCTCTTCGCGGCGCTCGTGCAGTCGAAGTCGAGCCGCGCCGTCCTCAAGGCGGCGGGCGAGCGGCCGGAGATCCTGCCCGGGGCGGACGGGGCGGCGCGCGTGCTCGGCCTCTGCCAGCCGAGCGACGACGAACGCGAGACGCATCTCTTCGGGCACAACCAGCAGCCCGACACGCTGATCGCGATCTTCAACAGCCCGTTCGGCCCCGACGTTCTCGTGGCGACCGACCGCCTCTCAGAGGGGATCGACCTGCACCGTTACTGCCGTCACCTCGTTCACTACGAGCTCGATCCGAGCCCGATTCGCACCGTCCAGCGCAACGGCCGACTGCGGCGCGTGAATAGCTGGGCGGCGACCATCAGCGAGCCGATCCACTACGCCTACCCGGCGTTCCAGGGCACGAGGGACCACCGGCTCGTTCAGATCATGAAGAAGCGCATCGACAGCTTCTCTCTGCTGCTTGGCGGTGTTCACGACTTCGACGTCGGCGAGGTGCATGACTCGGAGGAACAGTGGCGCAATCGCGTCATCACGCTGGCGCGAGCGCGGTTGGAGAAGGCCGCCGGCGGGCTGCGTGCGAGAGAGCGGTAGTCCGACGTCGATCGGCGGCAAGGTTGGCGAGCATGGACGTGGGTTGCGGACGAAGCCTCCGGTAGCCGCATCGCCGACCATCCAGTCGTGCGCGGGTTGAACGAGGTGCCGCAGCGCCGCGCGGCCCGACCTCGCTTCGCCAGGGGGCAGTTGTGGCGCGGGCGCCTCGCGTCGCGTGCACTCGACAGCGGCGTGCGCCGCGGTGCTCGGGTCGGCGACGAGCGTGACGAAGACGTCATCCCCGTCGCCGGGTGCGTCCTACGCTCCTCCCGTCAGCGCGCCGCCCGGTGCCCGTGCCGGGCGGCGTTCTCCCGACCTGCGCATCTTCGATGGAGCTCGCGCTCTCGCGGAGGCTTCCCTTCCTCCCGAAGCGCAGAGCGATTCCCTCCAGCCGGAGTGCCGTGCAAGCATCCAGAAGGATCGGTGATCGATCAGCCCATGGGACGCACCTAACCACCGTCTCGAGCTCGACCTCGAGGGTCCGAGATCCGCTCGCCGCGAGCAAGGCGGCGAGCGTCACGAGCTACCGGCCCATTGCCGGAAGATGCCTGCCCCACGTGAACCTGCTTGGGCTTCGGGGCGCAGGCGGAATCCAGGCGACTGTTCTCGTTCGCTTTCGGCACCCCTGCAGCCAGCACGGCGATTGGGTCCGCAGGCTGGCTGCTGGAGCAGCCGGAGTTTCGCGCGATCGTGGGCCTGGCGCCCGCGAGCTGAGCGTGTTCTGCCTGCACTTCGTGAGCCTCGGCGGCGCTCCCTCCGTCCTCTCGCTACACGCCCCGTCAGCCGAACCCCCGCACGAACCGCTCCTGCTCGCGCGTCTCGATCGCCCCCGGGCGCTCCGCGCGCACCCGAGCGATCGCTGCCTCGGGCTTCTCGCCGAGTTGCACGAGCGCGCATGCCGCCATGGTCCCCGCGCGGCCAAGCCCGCCGCGGCAGTGGAACACGACCGACGCGCCGGCGAGCGCGCGAGCAACGGCGGACTGGACCACGCCGGCGGCGGCGGCGCTGTCGCGGGGGACGTCGACGTCTCGGATGGGGAAGCGCACGAGCTCGAGGCCGCGAGCGGGCGCCTCGGAGAGCAGCTCGACGATTTCGAGCAGCTCGAGCTCGTGATCCTCGACCAGGGAGATGAGGACGTCGACGCGCTCGACCTGCCGAAGGCGATCGAGGTCCGCGCCCAGGTCGCGATCCCAGGCGCCGCCCGGGGAGACAGGCGTCGGATCCTTCTTGCCCGGCGCCAGGGTGACGCCGAGGCGACCGCCGCCTTCGCACTTGTGCACCCAGGCGACGAAGATTGGGTGGCTCTGGCTCGTGCGGCTCATGCCGACCTCCCCGTCGACAGCGCCGCACAGCCGAGCGCGAGTCGTTCGAGCTCCGGCCGCTCTGGGATCGCCGCGAGCATGTCCGCGGGGAGCGCGTCGAGACCTCGGGCGGCCCCGAGGTACATGCCGACCAGGCACGCGACGCTGTCGCTATCGCCGAAGATGCGGGCGCCGCGGTCGATGGCGTCGCGAGCGTCGTCGCCCCAGGCGAGCGCGGCGGCGATGGCGAGCCCGAGCGCGCTCCCTGAGCGCCAGCCGCCATCACCGGGCCAGATGGAGTCTTCGTCGAGCCAGCGCAGGTCGGTGCGCTGCGCGTGGGCGAGGGCCGATTCGAGCGACCGCGCGACGGTGCCGCCGCGGTTCCACGGGCCGTGAAGGGCCTCGATGGCGCGCGTGACGAGCGCGGCGCTCAGAGGCTCGCCGTCGAGGAGCCAGCGGAGCAGGTG
>CAIXWQ010000151.1 GCA_903923175.1 uncultured delta proteobacterium
CTCGGCCTCGAGCAGTTCGCCCGGCGCGCCTACGACGAGGTCTCGATCGAGGACGTCGCCCGCGCCGCGGGGATCTCGAAGGGGCTGCTCTATCACTACTTCCCGACCAAGCGCGACTACTACGTCGCGACGCTCCGCGAGGCCGCGGCGGGGCTCCTGGCGCGCACCGAGACGCCGATCGAGCTGCCCGCGATGGATCGCCTCGCCGCCGGCCTCGACGCGTACCTCGACTACGTCGAGGAGCACGGCCCGGCGTACGCGGCGCTGATGCGCGGCGGCATCGGCTCGGACCCGGAGGTCGCGGCCGTCGTCGAGCAGACGCGCCTGGCGTTCGTCGATCGGCTGGTCGCCGAGAGCCCGATCGAGCAGCCGACCGCCATGCTGCGCTTCGCGCTGCGCGGCTGGCTCGGGATGGTCGAGGCGACCAGCCTCGATTGGTACGACGAGCGCCCCGTCTCGCGCCTGCTGATGCGCGATCTGCTGGCGGCGACGCTGCCGCACGTCATCGCGACGGCGGTGCAGCTCGGTGCGAGCGAGGCGGCCGCGCCCGCGCCGCGCATCGAGCCCGCCGCGAAGGGCGCGAAGCCCGCGAAGGGCGCGAAGGGCGCGAAGGGCACGGAGGGCGCGACGGACGCGCAGCGCCCGGCCAGGCGCGGCACCGCGCGCTGAACCCTTGCGTCGCCGCCCGATCGGCGGTCGATCTCGCGGATGGCGAACATCGCGATCCTGGGCACCGGGCTGATCGGAGCGGGCATGGTCGAGAGCGCGTGCCGGCGCGGCGAGCGCGTGCGCGCGTGGAACCGCACCGCCGCCAAGGCGAAGGCGCTCGAGACGCACGGCGCCGTGGCCTACGCGACCGCGCCGGAGGCGGTCTCGGGTGCGGCCTCGGGCGCGGTCTCGGGTGGAGGCGCCGTCGAGCGCGTGCACCTCTCGCTCTCGGACGACGAGGCGGTCGACGGCGTGCTCGCCGCGTGCCTCGACGCGCTGCCCGCGGGCGCGCTGGTGATCGATCACACGACCGTCTCCCCCGCGGGCACCAAGCGTCGCGCCGAGGCGCTCGCCGCGCGCGGGGTCGCCTTCCTGCACGCGCCGGTCTTCATGGCGCCGAAGAACGCGCGCGAGTCCACGGGGCTGATGCTCTGCGCGGGCCCCGAGGCGATCTACGAGCGCGCCCGCGAGGCGCTCGCCGCCATGACCGGCAAGGTCTGGTACGTCGGCGCTCGCACGGACCTCGCGGCCGCCTACAAGCTCTTCGGCAACGCGATGATCGTCGCGCAGACGGCGGCCCTCTCCGACGTGTACGGCATGGCGAAGAACCTCGGCATCGAGGCCCCGAGCGCGCACGGACTCTTCACGCACTTCAACGCGGCCGGCGTGATCCAGTACCGCGGCGGCGCGATGTCGCGCGGCGACTACGCGGCGAATTTCGAGCTCACGATGGCGCGCAAGGACGTGCGCCTGATGCTCGAGGCGGCCGGCGACGCGCCGCTCACGGTGCTCCCGGCCGTCGCGGCGCGCATGGACGCGCTGCTCGCGCGCGGCCTCGGCGCCGAGGATCTCGGCGTGCTGGCGATCGACGCAGTGCCGAAGAAGGGCTGAGCGCCATGAAGGTCGCGACCTGGAACGTGAACGGCATCCGCGCGCGCCACGCGCAGGTGCTCGCGTGGCTCGAGGAAGAGCGCCCGGACGTGGTGTGCCTGCAGGAGCTGAAAGCCTCGGTGGAGCAGATCCCCGAGGCGCTCACGGCCCCCGCCGGCTACGTCACGTGCTGGCACGGCGGCGCGGTGAAGGGGTACGCGGGCGTGAGCCTGCACCTGCGCAAGGAGACGTTCGGCGCGCGCGCGCAGGCGTTCACGCACCCGCCGTTCGACCACGAGTGCCGCGCCGTGGAGGCCGAGATCGACGGCGTCGTCTTCGCCTCGCTGTACGTGCCGAACGGCGGCAAGGACTACCCGGCCAAGCTCGCCTTCTACGAGGCGCTCATCACGCACGTCGCGGCCCTCCACGAAGCGGGCAAGCGCGTGGTGCTCCTCGGCGACTTCAACGTCGCGCGCGAGGAGCGCGACGTGCACCCGAGCCAGCGCAAGCCCGACGTGATCGGCCAGCGACCGCAAGAGCGCGCGCTCTTCTCGCGCCTGCTCGGCGCGGGGCTCGTCGACGTCGGCCGCGCGCTCCACCCCGACGACGAGCGCCTCTTCACGTGGTGGCCGATGTGGAAGGCGGCCCGCGAGCGCAACCTCGGCTGGCGGCTCGACTACGTGCTCGCGAGCGCGCCGCTCGCGGACGGCGCGCGCAGCTGCGAGGTGCGGCGCGCCACCGGCACGAGCGATCACGCGCCGGTCGTCGCCGAGCTCGGCTGACCCGGCGCGCTGCGTCGCGCGGCGCCGCTTCGCGCCTCGTCGGGGTTCGCGCTACTCTAGAATTCGCACCGTCGTCGCGGCGACGGCGCGCGGAGCGCATTGTCCGAGCGATATCCCGTCTTCGTCGAGTTCCAGCATCCCGAGGGCGCGCGCCCGGTGACCGAGGTGCGCTCCACGCTGCTTTCGGCCTCGCTCCAGAGCGTGCGCGCGCTCGGTTGGGAGGAGCGCTACTTCACGCAGCTGCCGCCGGCGCTGCACGAAGAGCTGCGCTCGCTCGTCCCTGGCGCGTGGGTCCCGCTCGCGCTCGCGGTCGAGCACTACGGCGCGTGCGATCGGCTGCACCTCACGAGCGACGAGCTCTCCTGCATCGGCGAGGCGGTGTCGCGCCGCACGCAGGCGACGTTCATCGAGACCGTCGGCAAGGTCGCCGCCGGCGCGGGCGCGACCCCGTGGAACTTCCTCGCCAACGCGCACCGCATCTGGGCGCGCATGATGAACGGCGGCGACCACTGCGTGTACAAGGTCGGCCCGAAGGAGGCGATCGTGGTGCTCGTCGGCTGCCCGCTCCTCGGCATCCCCTATTTCCGCGAGACGATCCGCGCCTACTACCGCGCGCTCGGCGCGCCGCTCGCGCGCTCGATGTTCGCGAGCGAGGTGAGCCGTCACTGCGGCCCGACCTCGCTCGGCATCCGTCTCGGGTGGGCCTGAGGCGGCTCAGGCCAGCGCGACCACCGCCACGTCGAGCACGTGCGGCGAGCAGGTGCGCACCGCCTCGAGATCCGCCGGCTTGGGCGCGTGATCGAGGTGGATGCGCGCGACGGCCGCGTGCGCGCCTTCGAACACGATGTTCTCGGTCTCCTGCACGTTCATCCCGGCGCGCTGCAGGGCGTCGAACACGCCGGCGAGCACGCCGACGCGATCGAGGTGACGGACCACCAGCATGTGCGTGGCCGGCGTCTTCTTGGCGAGGTTCACCACGTTCGGCGGACGCCCGGTGTCCTTGTAGAGCCGCACGATGCGCACCGTCTCGGCGGCGGTGGCCTCCTGGGCCTGATCGGTCGACGCGCCGATGTGGTGCGAGCCGATGACCCCCGGCAGCTTGAAGAGCGGCGACTCGACGGCGCCGGTCCCGCCCTCGGGCTCGCCCACGAAGACGTCGAGTCCGGCGCGGATGCCGCGCTCGCGCACCGCGCGCTCGAGCGCGGCCTCGTCGACGATCTCGGCGCGCGAGGTGTTGATGAAATACGCGCCGGGGCGCATCGAGGCGAACACGCCGTCGCCGACGGTACCGCGCGTGGCGGCGACGAGCGCGAGGTGCACGCTCAGGATGTCGCAGTTGGCCGCGAGCTCGGTCGCCGTCGCGACCTTGCGGATGCCGAGCTCCTCGGCCTGCGCCTCGGTGAGATCGCGGCAGCAGGCGACGACCGGCATCCCGAACGCCTTCGCCCGCGCGATGACCTCCTGGCCGATGCGCCCGACGCCGAGCACGCCGAGCGTGCGCCCGAAGAGCCCGCGCGCCTTCGAGTAGACCTTCTTGTTCCACTTGCCCGCGCGCAGATCGACCGCGCCGTCGACCAGGTGGCGATCGAGCGCGAGCATCAGCCCGAAGGCGAGCTCGGCGACGGCGATGCCGTTCTTGCCGGGGCAGTTGGCGACCCAGATGCCACGCTCCGAGGCCGCCTTGACGTCGATGGTGTTGGTGCCGGCGCCGGCGCGCACGACCAGCGCGAGGCGCCCGGCCTCGAGCATCGGCCGCGTGACCTGCGTCGAGCGCACCACCAGGGCGTCCGCGCCGCTCGCGTCGATCGCCTTGGTGAGGGCGTCGCCGTTGAGATCCGGATCGTAGAGCACCTCGCACCCCGCCTCGGCGAGACCACGACGGCCGCTGTCTTCGAGCTTGTCGGCGACGAGAACCTTCATGGCGCGGGATTGAGTCACCATCGGGCGCGCGTGACAACGCTCGCTGCGCGCAACGGCGCGACGCGTCGCGGCGACGACGCCGATCAGCGCGGTCCGATCGCGATACCCTCCTCGCGCAACGCCCGCTCGATGCGCGCGAGCTCCCACGGCAGCCCGCGCGCGAGCCGAAGCGCCGAGCCGTCGCGCAGCTCCAGGACGAGCCAACGGCGCGGCACCTCGCGCATGCTCCGGGGGCGTTCCTCACCGTCGAGCTCGGTCGGATCGCGCACCGAGAGGGCCCGCACGACCTCGGCGAGCGGCGCAACGCGCACCACCGCGCCGCGGAACAGGTGGCGCAGCTCGCCGCGCGCGCCGTCGATCTCGAAGCGGCCGTGCCTCCGCCGCCGCGCCCGCGCGAAGCCGAGCATCGCCGCCGCGCAGACGAACCAGGTGAGCGACACCGAGAGCAGCAGCCGCGGCGCGCCGGCCACGACGATCAGCGTGATCACCACGCCGAGGACGGTCGCGAACGCGGCGAGCCCCCGCAGCGCGAGATCCAGGTCGTGCCCCATGCACACGCACACGAGCACGCCGTCGTCGCGCGCGATGACCTCGGCGTCGCTGTTGTGCAGCAGCCGCAGGCCGGGGTCCTCGTCCGCTCGCTCCGTGTAGGGGTCCATCGCGCCACGCGTCCCGCCTCGGGGCACCTCACGACGAGAGGCGGCGCCGCAGCGTAGCATCCACGCGGCGCTCGGAGGCCCGCGCCAGCCGGGCGCGTTCCGTGGCAACATCGCGGCATGAACGGCTCGCTCCTGATCATGGGGCTGGCGAAGATCCTCTTCGGCGTCGTCGTCGGCGCGACAGGGATCTTCCTCGGCCTGCGCCTCGTCCACCTGCTCACGCGCCAAGTCGACGCCGAGGAGCAGATCGGCCGGGGCAACCTCGCCATCGGCATCCTGGAGGCGTCGAGCTTGCTGTCGCTCGGCATCCTCGTGCAGCACGCCGTGCAGGCGACCTTCGACGCGATGGATCTGCTGCACCGCGACCACGCCTTCAGCGGCAAGGCGCTCCTGCACTTCTGCTTCTACGGCTCGATCCACGTCGGGGTCTCGCTGCTCGTCGGCGCGATCGTCATCGCGCTCGGCACCGGGCTCTACAACCGGCTCACCCGCGGCGTCGACGAGATGAGCGAGGTGCGCAAGGGCAACGCCGCCCCCGCGCTCGTGCTCGCGAGCGTCATCATCGTGCTCGCGCTGGTGACGGCGCCGGGCCTCCGCTCCACCCTCGACGGCCTGCTGCCGATCCCCGAGCTGCAGCGCGACGTCGTGCCGATGTCGTCGTGATGCGCGCGAAGGGCTCGCTCGGCGTGCCGCTGCGGCGGGCGTTCCTCGGCGTGGCGCTGCTCGCGCCGGCCGCCCCCGCCAAGGGGTGCGACGCGTTCTGGGACGCGCTCGATCTGCCGCGCCCGGGGAGCGGCGTGCTGAGCCGCAACGCGGACCCAGAGGAGCCCGAGGCCGAGCCGCCCGCGCCGGCGAGCTCCGCCTCGGGCAAGGTCGGCAAGAGCACGCCGGCGGTGCCCAAGGGGGTGATCGATCTCGGCATCGCCTTCTACCCGAAGGACGACGCGAAGCTCGCGCCGGCCCAGATCCAGTTCACGGCGAGCGCGCTCGTCCCGAACAAGTACGCCGTCGGCTACCGGCTCATCCCCGACGAGGCCGCCGCGGTGGGCACGTTCTACGCGAAGTACGCGAAGTCGGTCGCCTACGAGAAGCTCGACGGAGATCGCTTCCGCTGGTCGCCGCCGAAGGGGTGCCCCTCGGACATGCGCTGCGTCTACCAGGAGCTGGTCAAGCGCACGCGCGAGGACATCGAGGCGATCACCGATCGCTTCCGCGCCCGCATCAAGGCGCAGAAGCTCAGCTCGCTGCAGGCCACGGAGCTCGCGCTCGCGTACGTGCAGTTCATCCCGTACAAGCTCCCCGACGATCCGTTCGGGCTCAAGCCGTCGCCGCTCGTGGCCTCGCAGCGGCAAGGCGACTGCGACTCGAAGTCGCTCCTGCTCTACCTGATCCTGAAGAGCATCGGCGTCGACGCGGTCATCGTGAGTTCGCAGGCGCACGCGCACACGATGGTCGGCGTGAACCTGCCGGTGAGCGGCACGACCTTCACGAGCAGCGGCCACAAGTACGCGTTCGCGGAGGTCACCGCGGAGGGGGCGCCGCTCGGCTACATGAACCCGCAGATGAAGTCGCCGAACGACTGGCGCGTCGAGTTCGACGAGCCGTAGGGCCGCGCGCCCGAACGACGAGACACGACCTCGTCGGGGCACGCGGGCGCGCGACCCTGCCGACGGTCACGCCTGGGGCTGCGCGCCCAGACCCCTGCGCCGAGACGGATGCTCACGGCAGCGTGCAGGTGCCGGCGTCGCAGCGCGGCGGGGGCATGAAGGCGCACGCGCAGGTGTTCGCGCCGGGCCCCTTGGCGGCGAAGTCGGCCTTGTAGGTCGCGAGCGCCGCCGCGTTCACCGCGGCGTTCGCGCAGTAACACATCGAGCACATCGAGCCCTCGTAGACGGCGGCGCAGTCGGCGTCGCGGAGGCACGCCCGGTCGTAGCTGCTCGCGGCGATGCTCCCCTTCGCGCAGCCGGCGTCGGCCGGGCACGCGCCGTCGAGGCACGCGCCCCCGCCGAGATCGCAGAACGGTTGAGGCGCGACGCACGGTGCGCCGGGCGGGCAACAGAAGCCGCTGGTGCGCCCGGCGTTGCAGGTGTCGATCCACGCGCCATTGCAGGAGTGCGTGTCGCTGCCGGCATCGGCGGGCGGCGTGTCGCTCGCCGCGTCGCCGCCCGCGTCGCCGCACGCCTCCCGGGCGCAGACCCACGCGCCGTCGACGCACGACGCCTGGCCGGTCTGGCGCGTGCCGTCGGCCGAGCACTC
>CAIXWQ010000152.1 GCA_903923175.1 uncultured delta proteobacterium
GCCGGGCGCGACCTCGGTGCTCTCGGTCGCCTTGCATCCCTCGGCCGCGGACGAGACGCCGAACATCAGCGGCCGCGCCGCGAAGCCCGCGCCCGCGGTGATCGTGAGCACGCAGCGCCCGTCCCGAGCGACCGCGGCCACGGTCGCCTGGCCGCTCGCGTCGGCGGGGGCGTCGAACACCACGTGGCGCGCCGCCGAGGTGCCGGGCACGCCGTAGATGAGCGAGCCGGAGGTCGCGCCGTCGACCGCGCTCGAGGCCACCACGTACGTCTGCTTCGAGCCGCGGAAGACGGCGGCGCCGAGCACGCCGGCGTTCTGCTTCGGCGCGGGGTCGTAGACGTCGTCGTTGAGCGAGCCCACCTGCGCCTGCGCCTCGCCGCTGGCGAGCCCGTCGACGACGTGCACCGCGACCGCGAGCGGCCCCGGGACCTTGACCGAGTACTTGTCGTTGGCGAAGCGCCCGGCCTCGCACTGCCCGCACGGCCAGCTGCACGACAGCGTGCAGCTCCCGACCGGCGGCTGCGTGATCGTCGGCGTACCGCCGGAGAGGCGCACGGCGTGGATCGCGATCTGCGAGCCGCCGACCGTGGCCGAGGCGGTCGACCCTTTGACCGTGAGCTTGCCGCCGCCGCCCGAGTTCACGTGCAGCCCGAGGTACATCGCGTGCGCGGCGTCCGCCGTGTGCGCACGATCGATCGTCACGACCTCGCCCTCGGGGAGCATCACCCACTCGCGGTGCGCGTAAGCGACGTCGCTCGCCACCCCGTTGAACGCGAACGCCTTCGCGAGGTCCGCCCGGGCGGCGAAGACGGCGTCGTCGGTCCCCCGCGCGAACGAGAGCTCCGCCTGGCTCCACGGCGTCTGGGTCGCGGCGTAATTGCCCGTGAGCACGTCGGTGTCGACCGAGAGCGCGTTGGTCTCGAACGTGCCGGGCTCGCCGTAGTTTGAGGGGTCGACGATCAGGTGGTCGCCGCCGCGGCTGAAGACGAAATTCGACGCGGCGAAATGCTGATGGTCCGACGTGACGCTCGGCATCGCCGTGAACACGCTCCAGTAGGCCTTCGCGTCCCACGCGGTGCGCGCGTACAGGTTGCGCGTCCCGCGCGCGACGTACCAGAGCGGCGGCGCGGGCGACTGCGCGCGGAAGTCGGCCGGCGTCACGGAGCGCGCTTCTGCGAGCACGCTGTAGATGAACTGGCCGACGCCGGGCGACTGGCTCTGCTTCAGGAACGCTGCCCACGACGCGGCGGCCGTCGATGACGGCCCCGCCAGCACCGCGTCCAGCGTGTTGACCGAGGGCGCGGCGTACACCGAGGTCACGTCGATGTCGCCGCCGACCCACGCGGCGTCGAGCGTGGGCACGGTGCCGTACGCGTAGCGCGTCGCGAGGCTGTTGGCCCATGCGTCCAGCGCAGGCTGCGCGACACCGGCCTCCTCTATGGCGCGCGCGGCGACGGCGTACTCGAGCACGCTCAGCTGGCCGTACTGCCACCCCTCGGGGAAGTCGCCGCCGACCAGCTGGCCCGCCGGGGTGCCGAGCGCGCCGCTCGCGCCGGCGAGCCCCTTGCCGACCAGCATCGTGGGGAAGAGCGCGTCGACGGTCTCGCTCCACAGGTGACCGTCGGCCCCCGCGTCATTGCCAATCGAAATGGCAGACAGCGTCTTGCCGATGACGAATCCGGCGTTGTAGTTCGTCCCAGGTTCCGCGTTGTGATAGCCCTTCGCGGTGTAGTAGTCCGACCACGTGACGAGGCAGGTGCGCGTCTGGGCGAGGAGCGCGGCGTCGACGCCCGGCGCCGAATTCAGCCAGTCGTACGCCAGCGCGAGATCCGGGGCGTACCACCGGAAGGCGTAGCCGGTATCGTGGGAGACGGTCAGGATCGCCGGAGGCGCGGGCGGGTTGCCGTCCCACGTCTTCCACGCGGCGGTGTTCACGCCGACGACGCATCCGAGCTTGTCGCCGAGCTTCTGGTCGTCGTCGAGCGACGCGTGCCAGTACTTGAGCGCCTGCGTGAGGAACGCGGCGTTCTGCGTCACGCGGTACGCGAACGCGCAGGCGACCGTCGTCCCAGGCCAGTAGTAGCCGTCGGCCCCGCCGCGCGCCGTGTAGTCGTTGGGCTTGTCGATCGAGTCCTGGCAGACCGCGATCTGCGCGGCCGCCGCGCTCCCTTTGAGCTTCGCGCTGGCCTGGTAGGCCGCGAGCTGCGTCGCGCCCATGAAGAGGCGAGGGTGCGCGGAGGAGGGCGTGGGCGGCGCGGCGACGGCGTTCGCGCTCCAACCGACGAGGATCGCCGAAGCGGCGACGAGCGGGGCCCGATGACGAAGGGAGCGCATCGTCGATTCCTAGGCGCAATCACGGACGAGTGCGAGTCGAACCGACAGAGTGAGCGTTCGCCCTACTGGACATTCCGTGTAGGCGTTCGTTGTGCAGTGCCGCCCGAAACGCATTCCCCTGCGCCGCGCGGCGCGAGCGAGCGAGCGCTCGCGATGACGAACTGGCGAGATGGATGCCGTGGCCGCGGCGCGTCGCACGGGCGGGCCGACGACTGCGCGCCCTCGTCAGCGACGCCGCACCGTCCTGGCCGACCGCGGGATCGCGCGGTCGGTCGCTCCTCGCGCGCGATGAGGACGAGCGCTCCTCGCGTGCGATGAGCTCGCGTTCGAGCAAGCCGCGCCGACGCGCGCGCACGCGATCGCGTAGGGGAGCGAGCGGAGACGCGGCGCGATGCCGGCGCCTTGGCGCGGCCTCGGGCGTGGGGGGGGAAGCGCCCGGGATGCCCCGACGTTGGCTTCCGGAATGGACGCGGCCAGCCTCTCCGGGTACGAACCTGTGGTTCCATGCACCGGCAAACGACCGCGGTCGTCGCGATGGACGGGCCCGCAGGCGCGGGAAAGAGCACCGTCGCGCGCAGGGTCGCGCAGGCCTTCGGCTTCACGCTGCTCGACACGGGGGCCCTCTACCGTACGGTCGCGCTCGCCGCGCTCCGCGCCGCCGTCGACTGGGCGGACGTCGCGGCGATGAGCCGCTTCGCGGAGGCGCTCGTCGCGCGGCGCGGCGTCGAGATCGAGCCGTCCGAGGCCAGCGGGATGCGCGTCCGGCTCGACGGCGAGGACGTCGGCGAAGCGATCCGGACCCCGGAGATCTCTATGGGGGCGAGTCAGGTGAGCGCGATCCCCGGCGTGCGCGCCGCGCTCCTCGACCTTCAGCGCGACTTCGTGCGGCTCGGCCGCGCGCGCGGCGTCGTCTGCGAAGGGCGCGACATCGGCACCGTGGTCTTTCCCGAGGCCGACCTGAAGGTCTTCCTGACGGCCAGCGTCGACGCGCGCGCCGATCGGCGCCACCGCGAGCTCGCGGGCAAGGGTTCCGACGTGACGTTCGAATCCACGCGCGCCGAGGTCGCCCAGCGCGACGCGCAGGACGAGGGGCGCAGCATCGCGCCTCTGCGCCGCGCCGCCGACGCCGCGCTCGTCGACTCGACCGGGCTCGACCTCGACGCGGTCGTCGCCGCGATCGTCGAGCTCGTGCGTGCCAGGCTGCCGGCTGCGGCGGAGGGCGCGCGATGAGCGGTCGCCGCGCGCCGCCGCGCCTCATCCACATCCGCGCCGCGCGCAAGCGAACGAGCCACCCGCCGAACGGACCGGCGAGCGCCGCGACGTCGGTGCCGATGTCCGAGGACACGAGCGGCCGCGCGGTGCCGTTCGACGTCGTCCGCCGCGACCTCCAATCGGGCGTGCTCGCCCGCGAGACCGAGGTCTTCTACCCCGGCGTCGACGACTGGACCCCCGCGAGCGAGGTCCCGGAGCTCTGGCTCGCGCCGGACGCGCCGCCGTCCGACGACGCGGCCGCCGACGGAGAGAACGCCCCCGCGTCGGTCGACGGCGCGCCGCGCTCCGCGAGGCCGCCCGCCCGAAAGCGCACGTTCGGAGGGTTCGCCATCCTCGGCGCGCTGCTCGCGGTGCTCGGCCTGCTCGGCGCGGGCGTCTACGCCATCTACTTCGTGTACTTCCGGTACGTGCCGGTCGCCGTCCAGCACCTGCCGAACAAGTGCATGGTCGCGGCGCGCGTCGACCTGGTCGACTGGGCCTTCTTCAAGCCGCTCACCAAGCAGGTCGTCCCGGCCGTCGAGGACGCCCTGCGGCCCAAGCCGCCGCCGGTGCCGGTCGGGCCTCCGGGCCCCTCGCTGAAGGAGCGCCTGCGCGCGAACGCCGGCCTCAACATCGATCGCGACCTGCGCGAGGTCGCGATGTGCCTGTATCAGGACACCGCGGTGAAGGGGGGCGTGGAGGCGCCCGATCCCCTCGGCGGCTTCCGGCTCGTCGTCGCGCTCGGCGGGCGCATCAAGCCGGGCTCCATCCCGGGCATCTTCGAGGCGATTCGAAGCGAGGGCTGGGCCGCGCCGCTCAAGCTCGAGGGCTCGGGCGACGCCGCGGTGATCCGCGTCCCCGGCACGGGCGGCGGCGTCATCGGTCAGGCCGACGACGGCACGGTCATCTTCGCGCCGAACGACGCGACGCTCGCCAAGGTGCGCGAGCAGCGAGCCCCCGAGGACGCGCAATCGGCCACCGGCCTGATGCAGAAGGGCTCGCTCGAGCTCTCGGGCGACCACCTCGCGTTCGCGTTCGCGTCGGCCGCGCTCTCGCCGTCGCGCTTGCTCGATCAGGAGACGATCGACGCGCTCGGCCATGTCCAGGCCGGCCGACTCGCGCTGGAGGTCGGGGGCGATCCCAAGATCCAGCTCACGCTCGAGGCCAAGCGCGAGGCCGACGCCAAGGCGGCGGAGAGCCAGGCGCGGCGGCTGCTCGGCGTCGTGCACAAGGAGCTCGCGGCCACGAGCCGCGACCACGCGGGCGAGCAGGCCGCGCTGTCGGCCGCCTTGGTCAAGCGCGAGGAGCTCCGCGTCGACGTGCAGATCGTCTTCCGCTTCACCGACGTCGACCGTGGCGCCGGCGAGCTCGGCTCGATGATCCGCGACGACGGCTCGCCGCTGCGCGTGTCGTTCGACGTCGCGACCGGGCGCCGCCCGCCGGCCCCCGCGCCGTCCACTTCCACTTCCGCGTCGGCTTCGCCCTCGGCGTCCGCGTCGGGCCCGGCCTCGGCCGCGCCGTCGGGCTCCACGGAGAAGAAGGCGCCGCGCGAGATCGAAGAGTGACCATGGCGAACGAGGAGCTCACCGACAAGCGCGCGACGGCCGACGACCCCGAAGACGAGGCCGTCGAGGCCGCGCCCCGCGGAGGCCTCGTTGGCGGCCTGATCAAGGAGATCCGGCCCCACCAGTGGGTGAAGAACCTCTTCGTCCTCGCGCCGATCTTCTTCGCGAAGAACGTCTTCCACCCCGACCTGCTCGTGCGCGCGCTCGCGGGGGTCGGGATCTTCTGCCTGCTCTCCGGCGCGGTCTACACGCTCAACGACCTCGTCGACGTGGAGGCCGATCGCGCCCACCCGGAGAAGCGCAAACGCCCGTTCGCCTCGGGGCGGGTCCCCTTGCCGACCGCGCGCGTGTTCCTCGGCGCGCTGCTCGTCGTCGCGTTCGGCGTCGCGCTCGCCACGCTGAGGCTCAAGTTCGTCGCGGTCGCCGGGGCCTACTTCGCCCTGAACGTCGCCTACTCCCTCAAGCTCAAGAAGATCCCCTTCCTCGACGTGCTGTGCATCTCCGCGGGCTTCTGCCTGCGCGTGCTCGGCGGCGGTTACGCCATCAACGTCAAGGTCAGCTTGTTCATGTTCGCGTGCACGTTCCTGCTCGCGCTCTTCCTCGGCTTCGGCAAGCGCCGGCACGAGATCGCGCAGGTGCACGCGGGCAAGACGCGCAAGGCCCTCAAGGCCTACACCGCGCGCGGGCTCGATCTCGCGCTGACGATCACCGGCACGCTCACGATCCTCACGTACATCGCCTACACGCTCGACAAGGACACGCAGACGACGTTCAAGTCCGACCAGCTCTGGATGACGACCCCCTCCGTGGTCATCGGCATCACGCGCTTCATGCAGATCGTCCGCACGCACCCGAAGGCCGAGTCGCCGACGCAGGAGATGCTGAAGGACACGCTGTTCGTGATGAACCTGGTCGCGTGGGCGCTGGTCGTGCTCGCGATCGTGTACCGGCTGCGACCGACGGTGGGCTGAGCAGGAGAGCGGTCGCAGTCGGGCGCGATCGTGAGGTCGTGGCAGGCGGAGGCCGCGCGCGAGCAGCGGGCGGCGTGGACGAGCCGATGGCGATGCAGGCCTGGCTTCGTCGGACCGCTCGCGGTCGATGGACGGAGCGCCGCGCGCCGTCCACCGACCGAGCAGCAGAGCCGACCGGGCCATTGCCTCGGTCGTGCGTCAGCAGGAGGGCCGAGCTTGCTCGGCGCCCGTCACTTGATGATCACGCGGTCGGTCGTGAACGTGAACGAGCTGGAGTACGCGGCGGCCTTCAGGCACTGATCGAACTCGGCCGGCGTCGTCGACTTCTTGGTGCCGGGCTTGTCGGTGCACGAGGTGACCGACGTGCCCGTCTTCACCAGCTTGTATGGGCCGCCCGCGCCAAACACCGGGGCGGTCGGGTCCACCTGGTCGGGTTGAGTCGCCGACAGGATCGGGAGGAAGACCGTGCAGCCGCCCGTGAACAGATCGAGGAGCGTCGCGGTGGTCGGGTACTTCTGGCTGCAGGCCTGGGCGCCGCCAACCGCGAGCGACGCCGGGATGGGCGCCTTCGAGAGCGAGTAGGCACTGACGTTGCTGCAAAGCGTTCCGGGGCTGGCGGTGGTGCCCATCGTCGCGAAAGACGTGAGCGCCGGATCGAGGTTCTCGCTCGCGAGGTGTCCCGGCGTCGCCCCCGTCGACGCGCCCGGCTTGCTGACCGCGCCGATCGACACCGAGAGCTTCACGGCGGACAGGCTGAGCGGCTGGGCGCCGGAGCCGAGGTTGAGCATGATCGTCATGTTGCCGGTCGGCACCGTGAGCGTCTTGGCGGCGATGGAGCCGGTGAGCTTCGCCGTCGGCAGGCGCAGGGCGTCGTAGCCGGTCGCGTCCGCGGTGTACCACCAGTCGAGATCGCTGTTGCCGTTGTAGGTGAGGCCGGTCGGCGCTGTGGCCGGCTTGCCGGTGAGGCTTCCCAGCACGAAGGGGTTGACCGCGGTACCGGTCAGATCGTGAGGGATCGAGGGGTAGAGGGCCTCGAACAGGATCGAGATCGAGCCGTCCTTCACGCCGTTCGTGAGGCTCGTGTTGAGCGTGCCCTGCCCGAGCCCGGACACCGCCAGACCGAGGGCGTTGTTCGTGCAGTACTTGGTGCTGTAGACCATCGTCAGCAGATTGACGCGCTGATCCTGCTCGAACTGGCAGCTCGAGTCGCAGCCGTCGAGATTCGTCTTGTTCCCGTCGTCGCACTGCTCGCCGGCCTCGCGCTTGCCGTTGCCGCACACCGCCGCCGTGATGGTCTGGCAGGTCGCGTTGCACGTCGCCGTGTTGGGCGGATCGCACTGTTCGCCCGCGCTGACGCAGCCGTCGCCGCACTTGGGCGCCGCGCACGCCGCGGCGACGCAGAGGTTGCTGCCGCCGCAGGTCGAGCACGCGGCCGGCGCCGCGCCGTTCACGCACTTCTGGCCGGTGCCCGTCCCGCCGGTGACCATCTGGACGGTGCACTTCATGGTGCCGTCGCAGGCGTTGGTGTCCGCGGCTGCGCACGAGTCGGGCGACGTGGTGCACTCGAACTGGCACGTTGCCGTGCACCCCTTGCCCGTGCCATTGAGGGCGGTGCCGAGGTCGCACTGCTCGCCGGCCTGGAGCGTGCCGTTGCCGCAGTTGCTCCCTGCGACCGGCTTGCAGACGCCGGAGCCGTCGCACGTCCCGCCGGTGCACGCCGTGCCCGCGGCGAGGTTGGTCCCCGCCTGGCATTTCTTGCCCGCCGCGCTGCCCACCGAGACGGCCACGCACGTCTCCGCGCCGTTGCACGTGTTGGCGTCGGCGCACGCGGCGTCGCTGGCGCACGAGAACTTGCAGGTCGCCTCGCAGCCCTTGCCCGGGCCGTTGCCCGCGCCGAAGTCGCAGTCCTCGCCCGCCTCGACGAAGCCGTCGCCGCACGTCGCGGCGCCGCACTTGCCGGCGACGCAGACCTGCCCGGTGCCGCACGCGGTGCCGTCGGCCTTCGCACTGCCCGGCGTGCAGGTGTGGGTCGCGGAGCAACTGGGGGCTCCGGCGCAGACGTCGCCGGCGGGGCAGGCGCGCGTGGCGTCGCCCGCGACGCAGGTGAACTTGCAGGTCGGCTCGCAGCCGTCGCCTGCGGTCGTGTTCCCGTCGTCGCA
>CAIXWQ010000153.1 GCA_903923175.1 uncultured delta proteobacterium
GCTCGACCTCGTACTCGAGATCGTACACCGCGGTGCCGGCGAGCAAGGCGGCGAGCGCCTGATGGACGCGCGCGCGATCCGGGATGCAGACCTCGAAGTCCTCGATCGGCCAGTGCCGCGCGACCGCCGGGTAGCCGAACATGCGGAGCCCCTCCGCGGAGCCCCAGATCTGGTCGGTCGGGACGTCGTAAATCCAGGAGCCGGTCCGCCCGATGGCCTGGGCGATCTGCATCTGCGACTCGCTCGACTGGAGGGACCGCGCGCTCGCGCGGAGCGTCGCCTCGGCCTGCCGGCGCGCGGTGATGTCGTGCGCGGAGCCGACGATGCCGACGACGCTGCCGTCCGGCCCGAGGAACGGCACCTTCTGCGCGCGGAAGAGGCGATCCCCCGCGGCGGTCGAGATGCGCTCTTCCACGATCTCCGCCACCCCCGACCGCATGACGCGCAGGTCGGCCTCGGTCACGAC
The DNA here is from genome assembly GCA_903923175.1 of uncultured delta proteobacterium. Lineage (GTDB taxonomy): Bacteria > Myxococcota_A > Polyangia > Polyangiales > JADJMO01 > CAIXWQ01. The sequence continues at coordinate 467 of CAIXWQ010000153.1, forward strand.
GGCGCTGCTCTGCGCGTCGGCGAGGAGCTCGCGGTCGGTGTGGCCCAGCACCTCGTCGAGCCGCTTGCCCAGGACCGCGAGCGCCGCGCCGTTGGCGAACCGGTAGCGCCCCCCTTCGTCCTTGAGGTACAGGATGTCGGCGACGGAGTCGGTGATCCCCTTGAGCATCGACTCGCTCGCGCGCGTCGCCTCTTCGGTCCGCCGGCGCGCCGTGACGTCGAGGATCACGATGCGCAGCGCCTCCGGATCGTCGGGCTGCTGGTCCGCGGTGGCCTCGAGGCGCGCCCAGAACTCGGCGCCCCCCTTCCTCACCATGCGCAGCTCCCACGCGTGCTTGCGCGTCGGCGCGCCGAGCAGCCGTCGGCTCTGGAGATAGTAGACGTCGCGATCCTCGCGGAGGATGAACGCCTGGAGCGGCCTCCCCTGCAGCTCGCTGCGGGGGGCGCCCAGCAGGTCGGCCGCCGTGAGGTTGGCCTCCAGGATGACCCCTCGCCCGCTGATGGTGCAGTAGCCCACGGGCGCGAGATCGTAGAGATCGAAGTAGCGCGCGCGCACCACCTCGAGCTCCGCCTGCGCGCGGCGCAGCTCGTCGTTCTGCAGCTCCAGCTCGATCTGGTGGATGCGAAGCTCGTGCAGCACGGGCGAGCTCGCGTCCGGCGCGTCTCGCGCGTCTCGCGCCTCTCGCGCGTCCCTCGGAGCTTGCGCGTCGGCCGCGCCGCGCCGCGCCTCGGAGGTCACGGCCGCGCGCTCGGGCAGCTTCGCCTCCGCGCGCCCGCGTAGCTCCGCGGCGCCGGGACGCGTGGCTCGAACGTGCTTCTGGCCCACGCTAATGGTCATTCTCGGGCGGCGCCGCGCGTCGGACGTCCGCTCGGTCTCGCGCGCCCGGAGTCATGGTCGGCCCTCGTCACCCGCGGCTGCCCGCGCGCTCCCGGGACTGGGAGGCCGAGCGAAGCGCGGGCAGAGCGGACCACGTGCATCGACGGTCCGATACGCGGCGACCGGCGAATCGCACGCGCGTCGGCAGGCGCGCGGCGTGCGAGTCCTGCCGACGCGGTCAGGCCGAAGGACGGCTGAGCAGGCGCGGCGGCGCGCTGGCTGTGCTCACAGCGAGCGGTCGATCGAGGTCACGGCGCGCACACCGGCGTGGCGCTGCCGTTGTAGACGCGGCAGCTGCCGTAGCAGCAGTACGTGTCGCCGATCGTGCACGCCTTCCCCTGCCCGACGCACTTCGGGGGCGCCGCCTGCGTGCCCGTGCCGGCCGACCCCGAGTTCGTGCCCGCAGGCGCCGGGTCCGTGGCCGCAGGCGCCGGGTCCGCGGCCGCGCGGGTCGGGGAGCTCGACGTCGCGGGCGAAGCCGTGGTGGACGGCGCCACCGCGGACTGCCCTCCGCAAGCCGAGGCGAGCACGATCAGCGAGGCGGCGACCATCCGGGTGAAGCTCATCCGCGCCAGCGTACAGGGTTCGCGAGCTCGCGCTCGCACGCGTCGACCGTCCGCCGCGCCGAACGCCGCGCCTCTCCTCTCCTCGGGCCATTTGGCGATTCAGCGGTCGACGCGAGGCGATCTCGACGGAGCGGGGGGCCGCTGGTACGAGGCGCGATGCGCTCGGCGTCGCTCTCGCTCGGCTGCTTCGTGCTCTGCCTCGGCTGCGCTTCGTGCTCGAGCGGCGGCCAGGCCCAGGCGCCGCAAGGGGGCGACGACGCGGCGGTCGACGCTCCGCCGATCGGCGTCGACACGAGCGTGACGGCGTTCGACGCGACGCCGCTGTACTTCACGAGCACCGACAACCAGCGCAAGGTCGACGCGCAGGTCGCGTTCCCTTCCGAGGGGACGTTCGATCGGATCACGCTGCACCTGTCGCTCTCCTGTCCGAGCAACAAGTGCGATCCGTGGGACCGCTTCGGCTCGCTCGGGATCGCGACCGATCCCGCGAAGGATCCGACGCTCGAGATCTACCGCTTCGTCACGCCCTACGCGGTCGGCGCGTCGTGGGATCTCGACGTCACCGATCTGCGCCCGCTGCTGTCGGGCACGCTCACGCTGCGCGCGTACGTCGACACGTGGGTGGGCCCCGGCAGCTCCTACGGAAACGGCTGGCTGCTCACCGCGAAGTTCGAGTTCCACGGCGGCACGCCGGCGAAGCTCCCGATCGCCGTGCTGCCGGTCTTCGCGCTCGGCGACGTCGTGTACGGCGATCCGGCGCGGCCGATCCCGACGCAGCTGCCCGCGAGCAAGCTGACGCTCCCTGCGGGCGCGACGAGCTTCGCGCTGCGCTCGTTCGTCACGGGCCACGGGCAGGGGAACGCCGCCAACTGCGCCGAGTTCTGCGGCAAGACGCACACGTTCACGGCGGGCGCGACCGCGCACGCGCAGAAGGTCTGGCGGACCGACTGCGCCAAGACCGCCGCGCCGGGTCAGCAGGGGACGTACCAGTACTCGCGCGCAGGCTGGTGCCCCGGCGCCGACGTGCGCCCGTGGCTCGAGGACGTGACCGCCGACGTCACGGGCGCAGGGCTCTCGATCGCGTACGACGCCGAGGCCTACGAGAACACCTGCCGCCCCGACGCCGCGACCTGCACCGCCTGCACGCTCGGCGCCGCATGCCCCTACGACGGCGGCACCCACACCGAGCCGCACTACTCGGTGTCGAGCCTGCTGATCGCGTACCGCTGACGCGCCCTCTGCGACGACGCGCGTCGCGGACGCCGGGGCACGGCGGGCCGCGCTCGTGGCGCCTGGCCGCAGCCTTGCACCCGAGCGCCGCCGAGGTGGTGTGCATGGCCGAGGCGTTCGAGTCGGTCCCCTTCGCCGCGTACGAGGCGGGCGTCGCCGCGCTCGCCGCGCGCGTCCCCGCAGAGCTCGGCTGGCACGCGCGCGTCGCGCTCGATCTCGCCTGGACCTGGCAGCCGGGCGGCGAGGCGGTGTTCCGCGCGATCGAGCCGCGCCTGTGGCTCGAGGTCGGGCGCAACCCGGTGCGCCTGCTCGCGACCGCCTCGCGCGCGTGCCTCGAGCGGGTGGCCCGCGATCGCGCGCAGCTCGAGCGCGCCGAGGCGCTCGCGCGCACGCTCGACGCGCAGCGTATGCGCGCTTCGCCGAGCGCGTCGGGCACGAACGCCGTCGCCTACTTCTGCGCGGAGTTCGCCCTCCACGCGTCGCTCCCCATCTACGGCGGCGGCCTCGGCGTGCTCGCCGGCGATCTGCTCAAGCAGGCCTCGGACGCTTGCCTGCCGGTGGTCGGCGTCGGGCTCCTCTACCGTCGCGGCTACTTCCGACAGCGCGTCGACCCCGACGGGCGCCAGCACGAATTCTGGAGCGCCTTCCCGAAGCAGCTGCTCCCGATCGTGCCGGTCCACGACGCGACCGGGGCGCCCTGCACGATCGTCGTCCCGCTGCGCGGCCACGACGTGCGCGCCCGCGTCTGGTGCGCCCAGGTCGGCCGCGTGCCGCTCTACCTGCTCGACGCCGACGTGGCCGAGAACGACGCGCTCGAGCGCTGGATCACCGCGCAGCTCTACGTCGCCGATCCGCTCTTCCGGCTCCTGCAGTACGCGATGCTCGGGCTCGGCGGCGTGCGCGCGCTGCGCGCCGTCGGGGTCGAGCCCGCGGCCATCCACCTCAACGAGGGGCACCCCGCGCTCGCGGCGATCGAGCTGGCGCGCGAGGACCTCGGGCGCGGCGCGCCGTTCGCGGAGGCGATGGAGCGGGTGCGCGCGCGGGTCGTCTTCACGACGCACACCCCCGTCGCGGCCGGCAACGAGCACTACGACGACGGCGTCGTCGAGGAGGTCCTGCGCTCCTCCGCGATTCCGATCGGCGAGGTGCTCGCGCTCGGTCGCGGCGCCGACGGGCGCTTCGGGATGACGGAGCTCGCGCTGCGCGTCTCGCGATCGGTGAACGCCGTCAGTGCGCGCCACGGCGAGGTCGCGCGCGCGATGTGGCGGGGCGTCGCGCGCGACGACGCGCCCATCCGGCACGTCACCAACGGCGTGCACCTGCCGACCTGGATGGCACCGCCGATGCGCGCGCTGCTCGCGCGACACCTCGGCGAGGGATGGGAGGCGCGCGCGGCCGATCCGGGCACATGGGCCCCGCTCGAGGGCATCCCCGACGAGGAGCTCTGGGGCGTCCGCGAGCGGCTGCGCCGCGCGCTGGTCGATTTCGTGCGCGAGCGGAGCGTGCTCGACCGGCTCGCGCGCGGCGAGGCGATCGACTACGTCGAGGCCGCGGCGCAGAGCTTCGATCCGGGCGTGCTGACCATCGGCTTCGCGCGCCGCGTGGCGGCGTACAAGCGCCTGCACCTGCTCATCCACGATCGCGAGCGCGCGCTCGGGCTGCTCGGCGGCGCGCGGCCCATCCAGGTCGTGCTCGCCGGCAAGGCCCACCCGCGCGACGAGCCCGCCAAGGACCTGATCCGCGAGATCTTCACCCTCAAGCACGATCCGGTCGTCGGCCGGCGCGTCGTGTTCCTCGAGGACTACGACGTCTCGATGGCGCAGGTGCTGGTCGCCGGCTGCGACGTCTGGGTGAACCTCCCGCGCCCGCCGCAGGAGGCCTGCGGCACGAGCGGCATGAAGGCCGCGCTCAACGGCGGGCTCAACCTCGCCGTGCTCGACGGCTGGTGGGCCGAGGCGTGCGACGGCGCCAACGGCTGGGCGATCCGCAGCCCCGAGGGGCTCGACGAGCGCGCGCAGGACGCGCGCGACGCCGGCGACCTCTACGACCTGCTCGAGTGCGAGATCGTCCCGCTCTTCCACGCGCGCGACGAGGGGGGGATCCCCCGCGCGTGGGTCGCGCGCGTGCGCGCCTCGCTGCGCACCATCGGGCCGCGCTTCTGCGCTGCGCGGATGCTCGACGACTACGCGACCGGCGTCTGGCGCGAGGGCTGAGCCGCGGCCGCCCACGCGCCACGCGCCACGCGCCACGGCCGTGTTCGCCCCGACGCCCCCCCTCGGTAGCGCCGGCCTCGGGCCCCCGAACGCGCGAGGATCGGGGCCCATTTCCCGTGCCGCGCGCGCTACCCTGCCGCCCATGAGCGGCTTCGAGTTCGAGCTCGACGGAGAGCGCATCCACATCGACGGCGTGCCGCCGACGACCACGCTCCTGGCCTGGATGCGCGCCAACGGGCGCACCGGGACCAAGGAGGGGTGCAACGAGGGCGACTGCGGCGCGTGCAGCGTCGCCCTGCTCGATCGCGACGCGGAGGGGCGCGCGACCTGGCGCGCCGTGCACGGCTGCCTCGTGCTCCTGCCGATGCTCGCGGGGCGCGTGGTCGTCTCGGTCGAAGGGGTCGCGCTGCCGAAGGCGAAGGGGCGCGGCGCCTGCGCGGGACACGAGCATGCGCACGAGCACGCACCCGAACACCACGATCCGAACGCGCGCGCGCTGCACCCGGTGCAGCGCGCGATGGTCGATCACTACGGCTCGCAGTGCGGCTACTGCACGCCGGGCTTCGTCTGCGCGATGTTCGAGGGGTACTACCGCCGCGATCTCGACGTCGCCGCCAGGTCGAGCGAGGCGCAGAAGCGCGCCAAGATCGCCGAGCAGCTCGACGGCAACCTCTGTCGCTGCACCGGCTACCGCCCGATCCGCGACGCGATGCTCGACGCGCTCGCGCACAAGGCCGCGCCCGCCGACGATCCGCACCGTCGCCGCCTCGACGTCGTGCCGAACGCGCCGCCGACGCTCACCTACGAGGCCGAGGGGGAGCGCTTCCTGCGGCCGACCACGCTCGAACGCCTGCTGCGCCTGCGCGCCGCGCACCCCGACGCGTGGCTCGTCGCCGGCTCGACCGAGATCTCGGTCTACAAGAACAAGCGCCACCAGGCCTTCCCGCTGCTGATCTCGATCGAGGGGGTACTCGAGCTCGGGCGCATCGAGCACGACGAGGCGCGGTTCCGCGTCGGCGGCGGCGCCACGCTCACCGCGCTCGAGGAGGCGCTCGACGGCCAGCTGCCGGCGATCGGCAAGATGCTGCGGGTCTTCGCCTCGCGCGCCATCCGCAACCGCGCCACGCTCGCCGGCAACCTCGTGACGGCCTCGCCCATCGGCGACATGGCGCCCGTGCTCCTCGCGCTCGGTGCGAGGCTCGTGCTCGCCTCGGTGCGCGGCGAGCGCACCGTGCCGCTCGACGACTTCTTCCTCGGCTACCGCAAGACCGCGCTCGCGGCCGACGAGCTCGTGCGCTGGATCGAGATCCCGCGCCCGCCCGCAGCGCTCCGCCAGCGCGTCGCCTCGTACAAGGTCAGCAAGCGGCGCGAGCTCGACATCAGCATCGTGGCGGCAGGCTTCGCCGTCACGCTCGACGAGCACGACCACGTCGTCGAGGCGCGCCTCGGCTACGGCGGCGTCGCGCCGACCCCCGCCCGCGCGCGGCGCACCGAGGCGCTGCTCGTGGGACGCCCCTGGAACCGCGCCACCGTGCACGCCGCCTGCAGCGCGCTCGAGAGCGAGTTCACGCCGATCGACGACGTGCGCGCGACCAAGGAGTACCGCCTCGGCCTCGTCGCGAGCCTGTTCGAGAAGTTCTTCGACGGCGCCGAGAGCGGTCCGATGGAGGCCCCGCTCGACTTCGTCCCCGGCCACGACGCGACGCCGATCGAGCCCGCGGCGGCGACCGGACGCACGCTCCACCACGAGGCCGCCGTCGGCCACGTGACCGGCGCGACCCAGTACGTCGACGACGTCGCCAGCAAGCGCGGCGGCTTCCTCGAGCTGTGGCCGGTGCGCGCCCCGCACGCGCACGCGCGCATCCTGCGCCGCGACGCCACCGCCGCGCGCGCCATGCCGGGCGTGCGCGCGATCCTCTTCGCGGAGGACATCCCCGGGCTGAACGACGTCGGCGCCATCCGCCCCGACGAGCCGCTCCTCGCCAAAGACCTCGTGCAGTTCCACGGCCAGGCGGTCGCGTTCGTGGTCGGCGACTCGTACGACCAGTGCCGCCGCGCGGCCGAGCAGGTGGTCGTCGAGTACGCGCCGCTCCCTGCCGTGCTCGGCATCCGCGCGGCGATCGCGCAGGACAGCTGGCACGCCGAGCCGCACGTCATCGCCCGCGGCGACGTCGACGCGGCGCTCGCGAGCGCGCCGCACCGGCTCTCGGGCGAGCTCGAGATGGGCGCGCAGGAGCACCTGTATCTCGAGACGCACGCCGCGTTCGCCGAGGTCGGCGACGAGGGCGATCTCTTCGTCTCCTCGTCGACGCAGCACCCGGCCGAGGTGCAGGCCACCGTCGCCCACGTGCTCCACCTCAAGCGCAACCAGGTCGTCGTGCAGTCGCCGCGCATGGGCGGCGCGTTCGGCGGCAAGGAGACGCAGGGGAACTACTGGGCCGCGGCCGTCGCGCTGGCCGCGTGGCACCTGCGCAAGCCGGTGCGCGTGCAGCTCGAGCGCGATCTCGACATGACGATCACGGGCAAACGCCACCCGTTCCTCGGGCGCTACGAGCTCGGCTACGACGACGCCGGGCGCGTCCTCGCGGCCAAGGTCTGGCTCGAGTCCGACGGCGGCTTCGCGTTCGATCTGTCGCAGTCGATCCTCGACCGCGCGCTCTTCCACCTCGACAACGCGTACTGGCTCCCCGCGCTGCGCTTCGAGGGGCGCGTCGCCAAGACCCACGTCGTCTCGCACACCGCGTATCGCGGCTTCGGCGGCCCGCAGGGGATGCTGGTGATGGAGGAGGCCCTCGATCGCGTGGCGCGCGCGCTCGGCCTGCCGCCCGAGGAGGTCCGCGCACGCAACTTCTACTCGGAAGCGGGCGAGGCCGCGGGCGGGCGCACCACGCCCTATGGGCAGCCGATCGACGACGTGCGCATCGGGCGGATCTGGGCGTCGCTCCTCGCGTCGTCGGAGCTCGGGGCGCGCAAGCGCGCGATCGCCGAGGCCAACGCGAAGAGCCCGCAGGTCAAGCGCGGCATCGCCATCACGCCGATCAAGTTCGGCATCTCGTTCACCGCCTCGCTGCTGAACCAGGCGGGCGCGCTCGTGCACCTCTATCGCGACGGCACGGCGCAGGTGAACCACGGCGGCACCGAGATGGGGCAAGGGCTCCACACGAAGATGCAGGGCGTCGCGATGCGCGAGCTCGGCCTGCCGGTCGACGCCGTGCGCGTGATGCAGACGCGCACCGACAAGGTCCCGAACACCTCGGCGACGGCCGCCTCGAGCGGCGCCGATCTCAACGGCGCGGCGGTGAAGGCGGCCTGCGAGACGCTCGTCGCGCGCCTGCGCCCGCTGGCTGCCGCGCTGCTGCGCGAGCGCCACGGGCTCGACGAAGGCGCGTGCGACGAGGCCCGCGTCCGCTTCGAGGGGGGCCGCGTCTTCGCGGTCGGGAGCGAGGCGAAGTCGCTCGCGCTCGCCGAGGTGTGCGAGCGCGCGCACGCGCAGCAGATCTCGCTCTCCGCCACCGGCTACTACGCGACGCCCGGGCTCGCCTACGACCGCAAGGCGGGCTTCGGCCGCCCGTTCCACTACTTCACCTGGGGCGCCGCGGTGTGCGAGGTCGAGGTCGACGGCTATACGGGGATGAAGCGCGTGCTGCGCGTCGACGTGCTCCACGACGTCGGCGAGTCGCTCAACCCCGGGCTCGATCGCGGCCAGGTCGAAGGGGCCTTCGTGCAGGGGATGGGCTGGCTCACCGCCGAGGACATGAAGTGGGACGCGCAAGGGCGCATCCTGTCGTCTTCGGCGAGCACCTACCCGATCCCGTCGATGGGCGACGCGCCCGCCGACTTCCGCGTCGCGCTCCTGCCGCAAGCGGCGCAGCCGGGGGTCATCCACGGGAGCAAGGCGGTCGGCGAGCCGCCGTTCATGCTGGCCATCTCCGTGCGCGAGGCGCTCAAGGACGCGATCGCCGCGTTCGGCGACGGCAAGCGCGCCATCTCGCTCGCGAGCCCGGCGACGCACGAGGCGATCTACGGCGCCATCCGGGCGGTGCGCGCCGAGTGACCGAGTGACCGAGTGACCGAGTGACCAAGTGACCAAGTGACCGAGGCCCGCACGCGCGGCGCGCCGGGGCGCGGGGCTCCAGCGCCTCGACGCCGCCGCGGTCGCTCGCTCTCAGGCGGCGAACACGATCTGCACGGAGCCCGCGTCGCGCACGGTGACGTCGAGCGGCTCGTTGAAGTGCTTGCCGACGCCGCGCGCGAGCCCGGCGAAGATCTCGACCATGCCGCGGTTGGACTTGTAGCTCACGTTCAGCGTCCTCGGGTCGGACCAGGCGTAGTCGAACCTCGGCGGACGCGCGTTCGGCACCGAAGAGGTGACCTCGATGTGGACCTGATCCATGCCGAGGAGCATCTCCCTCGCGCTGTGGAAGCGCTCGTAGATCTTCGGGTAGTTGGCCGGCCCGAAGGTGCAGGACCAGTACTCGCCGAACGCGTTCGCGGCCTGGCCGGCGGTGATGCCGAGCACGGTGCAGGTCGCCTGCACGAGGCCCATGACGAGGGCGTCGTCGACGTCCACGATGTCCATCGTGATCGCGAGCTTGCCGGTGCGGTGCCCGGCCGTCTCCATGATGCGCGCCCACGTGTCGGCGCCGTGCGCCTTCTCGATCATCTCGCAGAGACACCGAACGATCGTGCCCTTCATCTTCTGCTCCTCTCGCTGGGCCGGACCCGACGTCACGCCCGCCGCAGCCGTTACGGCCGCCGGCTAGCGCGTATAAGTCCCTGGCCCCAGCGACGTGAGCGCGGCCGTCGCGCGCGCCGAGATCCTTGACGCCACCCGAGCCGCTGCCGACCATCGACGCCGGGAGGGGTCGGCGCGCTCGTCGGCCGGCACGCGCGTGACGAACCGAATCCTGCTCGTCGACGACGACGCCGAGCTCCTCGCGGCGCTCGCCCGCGCTCTCGGGCGAACGGGGCTCGGCGAGGTCGCGACCTGCGACTGCGCGAGCGCGGCGATCGCGCGCTTCGAGCGGGGGCTGCTCGCCGACGTCGCGCTGATCGACCTCGGGCTGCCGGACCTGTCGGGGGTGCACGTGGTCCGCGCGATGCGCGCGATGTGCCCGGACGGCGTGCCGCTGGTGCTCACCGTGCAGGAGGACGCGCCGAGCGTGTTCGACGCGCTGCGGGCGGGGGCGCGCGGCTATCTGCTCAAGTCGACGCCGCTCCCGCGCCTGCTCGACGCGCTCCGCGACGCGCAGGCCGGCGGCGCCCCGATCTCCCCCAAGATCGCGCGCTTCCTGGTCGACTCGCTGGCGAGCACGCGCGTGTCCGAGGACGACGAGCAGCGGATGGACGCGCTCACCGAGCGCGAGCGCGACGTGCTCCGGCAGCTCGCGCGCGGGCACAGCTACGCCGACGTGGCGACCGTGCTCGGCATCGGGACCGGCACCGTGCAGACGCACGTGAAGAGCATCTACGCGAAGCTCGAGGTCGCCTCGAAGGCCGAGGCCGCGGCGCTGGCGGCGAAGCTCGGTTGGGTGTGACCGCGCACCGCTCGGCCTCGGCGTTCCGCGCGGCGCAGCGCGCGCCGGCGAACCTCGCGCTCTACCTCGCCGTCGGCGCGCTGCTCGTGCTGCTGCCGCGCGTCCCCGGCATGGACGCGATGCTCGCGCTCTCGACCGCGCAGCTCGCGGCGTGGGTCGGCGCGTGCGCGGCGGCGACGCTCGCGGCGACCGCGCTCTACCACCGCGTCGGCGAGCGCGCGCTCGTCTACCGGCTCACCGCCCTCGGCGAGGGGGTGCTGCTGCAGGCCGGCCTGGTGGCGATGATCGTCGCGAGCCGGCGCGGCGCGAACCTGCTGTGGCTCCCCTACGTCGCCTACGGCGCGATCAACGGTGGGATCACCGAGGCGCGCCGCGTGCTCGGCGCGCTGGTGGCCGCGCCGCCGCTCGTCGCCGCGGCGATCTTCCTCGTCGCCTACCGCGATCCCGCCGGCGCCGTCGCCAGCGTGCTCGCCGCCGCGATCGCCGGGCTGGTGTTCCTCGCGAGCAGCCGCGCGCACCTTCGGCTCGAGGGCGAGACCGCCGCGCGCGAGGCCGCGCAAGAGAAGCTCGCGGAGCTGCTGCTGCGCGACGAGCGCACGCGCATCGCGCGCGAGCTCCACGACGGCGCGGCCGCCGACCTCGCGGCGATCGTCTGGAAGGCCGAGGCGCTGCGCGCGGAGGCGGGCGGCGACGCCGAGCAGCGCGCGCAGCTCGACACGCTGGTCACGCGCGCCGGCGACGGCGTCGACGAGCTGCGCTCGATCGTCTGGGCGCTCCGGCGGCCGAGCCAGCCGTGGGACGAGCTGGTCGCCTACGTGCGCCAGCGGTGCCGCGAGCTGTGCGACGGGCGGGTGGAGCTCGAGGTCGTGGCCGGAGACGAGGCCGCGACGCACGAGGTGCCGGGCGCGCTGGCGACCGAGCTGCTGCGCATCGCGCAGGAGGCCGTCCGCAACGCGCTCCGCCACGCCCGCGCGGGGCGCGTCGTCGTGCGCCTCTCGCCGGGCCCGCCGCTCGAGATCGTGATCGAGGACGACGGACGCGGCGTGCCCGACGAGGCCCTCGCGCGGCCCCGCGGCGGGCTCGCGCACTTCCACGCGCGCGCGGCGGACTGCGGCGGCGAGGCGAGCGTCGAGCGCCTCTCGCCC
>CAIXWQ010000154.1 GCA_903923175.1 uncultured delta proteobacterium
CCCCGCCGCCGCCCGCGCGCAACGCGCCCGCCCGCGCGCCGCAAGGCGACCGCCGTCCGCCGCCGCAGGGGCCGGCTGGCGCCGCCAAACAGGGAGGGCGCCGGCGGTGAATCGGCAGACGCGCGAGATCACGCAGAACAACCGCGCGGTCGTGACCGACGGCAGGTCGAGCGACACGTCGGTGGTCACCCCGCTCGCGCCGCCCGACGCGGCGGTGTTCGAGACCTTCGTCGTGCCGCGCTACCTGCGCTGGTTCGGCGATCTCGCGTGCGAGATGCTCGTGCCGCCGGAGCACCGCGGCGACGCGATCGTCGCCCACCTCGGCTGCCGCACCGGCTTCCCCGATCGGCTGCTGGTCGACGTCCTCGGCCCGCTGCGCCTGGTCGGCACCGATCCCTCGCTCCCCGCGCTCGAGCTCGCGCGGGCGAAGGCCGCGGCGGTCGCGGAGATGTCCGCCGACTACCGCCCGTTCGAGAAGTTCCCCTCGCCGCTCCCCGAGGCGTCGTTCACCCACGCGCTCGTGCTCCATCCGATGGGCCGCGCGTCGAGCCGCCTGCACTTCGCCAAGGAGGCGCAGCGCGTGCTCGTCTCGGGCGGCGAGCTCGTCTTCGCGCTGCCGCTCCGCGGCTCGTTCTGCGAGATCGTCGACCTGCTGCGCGAGTACGCGGTGAAGTTCGACGCGATGCCCGTCTCCGACGCGGTCGAGGCCGCCGCGGCGCTCCGCCCGTCGCCGGAGTCGCTCGGCGAGGAGCTCGAGGCGCTCGGCTTCGTCGACGTCGACGTCGACTTCCGCACCGTCGGCATCCCGTTCCAAGGGGGCCGCGATCTCTTCGAAGATCCGACCACGCGGCTGCTCCTGCTCCCCGAGTGGCAGGCAAACCTCAACCTCGAGGACGACCGGCTGTCCGCCGCGTTCAACTACGTGCGCGAAGCGGTCGATCGCTACTGGGCGGAGGGGGGCTTCGAGCTCACCGTCCACGTCGGCTGCGCGCGCGCCTTCAAGCCGTAGGGCCGCGCCCCCTACCTTGCGCTCACGATTTCGTCGGGTCTCGCGGGGGCGCAGCCCTACCGACGGTCACGCTGGGGGCGCCGGCTTCGCCTCTGCCCCCAGGACCCCTGCAGGGGGGCGCGACGATGGCGCGCGACGCCTCGGCCGCGCGGCGCAGTCACATCTGCGCTTGGGCTTCCTTCGAGATCTTCTTCCCCTCGTCGACCATCGCGCGCGCCTTCACGATGCGGGCGTGAATCGCGTTCAGCGTCGCCTGCGCGGTCTTCACCGCGGCGATGCCGACGTTCACCTCGCGCGCGCCGTCGTCGATGGTCTTCATCCCCGCGGCGATCTTCGTGTCGCCCTCGGAGGCCTTCCCTTTGCGCTTCAGCTCGCGACCGAGCTTCTCCTGACGCTCACCCTCGGCGACCAGCTTGCGCCCCTTGGTGATCTGCGCGTGGGCCGCCTTGAGGGCGGCGTTCGCCTTGGCGGAGTCGTCGCGCGCCGCCTCGAGGTCCTTGTTCCCCTGCTCCTCGAGATCGAGCCCCTTCTTCAGCTGCGCGAGCACCGTCGAGTGCGCGACCTTGGGCGCCGCGGCGCTCGCCTTCGCGGAGAGAGCGGGCGCCGGCTTCAGCCGCTTCTTCGCGGCGAACGCCGCCTCGCCGGGGAGCAGCGCGAACACCAGCGGCAGCGCGACGAGCGTCGTCCAGGAGAGCGTCGCGCGTCGCAGCGAGAGCATGGGGTCGCGATTCCTAGCACGTGCGTCGCGGAGGTCCACGGGGACGCCCCGCGCCGGGGACCGGCGAGCCGCCCCGCGCCCCCGTCGCCCTCCGTGCGCCGGAGTAGTAAGGGGCTGAATGGAGGGCGGTCGAGTCCGTCCACCGACGAGAGCTTCTCACTCGCAGGAAGGCCACGCATGTCCAAGGCCCAGAACCCCCTCCGCTCGAACGCGATCCGCTCGCTCTCCGCCGCCGCCCTCGTCGGCATCGCCGCGGGCCTCCTCGGCTGCCCGCCGGGCATGTGCCTCGTGCGCGTGAACGGCCAGTGCGCCGTCGACACGTGCCCCGAGCACGCCGCGCTCAACGAGGCGAACCACGCCTGCGGCTGCAAGGAAGGCTTCGTGACCTTCAACGGCGCCTGCATCGCGCTGAACGACGCGAACCAGCAGTGCGGCGCCGGCAACCAGTACGCGAACGGCGGCTGCGTCGCGATCGCGTGTCCGCAGGGACAGATCATGAACGCCACCAGCGGCCACTGCGAGAGCCGCGCCCAGAGCGACGCGCTCGTCGCGAAGGCCGAAGGCAAGGAGCTGAAGGCGGGCCAGTCGATCGGTTGCCCGGGCGGCTTCACCTACGTCTTCAACGGCGCCGAAGGCGCGTGCGTCCCCAACGACGCGGTGTGCGGCGTCGGCACCCGGTACGAAGGCGGCAAGTGCACGGCGATCTCGTGCCCGCCGGGCCAGGTCTTCGACCTGCAGCAGAACAGCTGCGCCAAGCTCGCGACCGGCGGCGATCAGCAGACGTACAGCGTCGCGCTCAAGCTGAAGTCGGCCATGGGGCCGGACTTCTGCTCGCCGCACGCGAAGAATCCGGGCGGTTTCGGCGTCTCCCCCGGCCAGACCAAGACCGTGCGCGTGACGGTCACCGTCAGCGTCCCGGGCAACAGCATCGACCAGGCGCAGGTCTCGGCGCTGACGACGACCGACGAGAACGGCAACGCGCTCCCCGCGTCCTACTCGGGCCTCGGCGCGATCCAGAAGCAGGTCAACGAGCAGGTGCTGGCCGGCATCAAGGCGCTGGGCGGCAAGTCGATCGAGCCGAGCGCCTCGGCGACCGTCGACTGCAAGATCACGCGCGCGGCGGTGCAGGTCATCTCGACCCAGGGCGGCGGCGTCTGATCGGCAGACGAGCTGCCGACCTCTGCCAATCTGACAGCGCCGTCGCGGGCCTCGTCCGCGGCGGCGCCGTGTTTTGTTGCGGCCCGCGCGTGGCATGACGAATGCTGACGGCAACCGCATGTTCAACCCCGCGGCGGACGTCCCGGCCGCCCTCCGTTTCCTCGCCGCAGTGTTCGCCGCCCGCGGGCGCGCGCATCGCTCGGGCCGCGCCCTCACGCGCGCCGCCGTCGCGGCCCTCGCGATCGCCGCCGTCGCGCTCGTCGCGCTCTGGCCGCGCGTCGCCTCGGCGCAGATCACGGTCACGGGGAACTACCCGCAGCGGTGGCACGGCTGCAAGACGACCTGCGACGCGACGCTCGGCTGCCAGGCGACCTGCGCGGGAAACCCCGGCGCCGTGCAGTCGGTCCGGCTCCCGCGCAGCACCGACGACCTCGCGCCGAACGCCGGCATCAGCCGCACCGACTGCGACAGCGACGAGGTCTGGCAGTTCGCGTTCAGCATCCCGGCGACCGCGAGCTTCTCGTACTTCGACATCTGGGCGAGCGGCTCGGCGACGTCTTGCGCGGACGTGACGACGCGCGCGGTGACGCCCCCGGGCACGCAGGTCGCGAGCGCCACGTGCTGGCGCGTCGCCCGCTTCACCTCTGGGCAGGTGCTCAACCAGAGCGTCGTGTCGGTCCGCACGTCCGACATCGTGAAGTCGATCTTCCGGCTCGAGAACTACGACGACCCGGCGATGACGACGACCTCGCAGATCTGCTACCCGACGGAGGATCAGCAGCCGACGCGCTTCTACCTTCACTTCCTGCTGATCGGGAACGACGGGCTGAGCGCGGCGACCGACGCGGCGACCTACGAGGCCGCGTACGACACGACGTACGACCTCATGGGCCCGCTGCCGCCGACCGACGTCACGCTCGGCGCCGGCGGCAACCTCCTGATCGCGAAGTGGACGGGCACCACCGCGCTCGACAAGGACTTCGTCCAGTACCGCGCCTACTGCTTCCCGAAGGTCGGCAGCGAAGGGAACCCGCCCTACTACGGCGTCGACTCCGGGCTGTTCTCCGGCGACACGGCGGTGGCCGACACGGCGGTGGCCGACACGGCGAGCGGCGACACGGGCACGAGCGAGGCGAGCGCTGACGACGGAGGGGCGGACGCGGCCGACGCCGCCGACACGGCCGTGGCGGACACCGCCACCGCGTCGACCACCGACACGGGCACCGCCACGCTCGCCGGCTGCCCGACGCTCCCGACGGGGTTCGCCGCCAACCTGCTCCCGAGCGCCGACATCGAGGCGCTCCGGTGCGCCAGCAGCGGAACCATCTCCGGCAAGATGCAGATCAGCCCGCTGGCGAACGGCACGACCTACGCGATCGCGATCGCCGCGGTCGACAAGTACGGAAACAGCGGGCTGCTCTCCAACATCGTGTGCCTCGATCCGGAAGAGACGCGCGACTTCTTCGACACCTACGCCGCCGACGGCGGCAAGGGCGGCGGCGGCTACTGCGCGTACGGCGCGGGCTCGCGCGACAAGGCGCTCGTGGCCGTGGCCGGCCTCGCCGCGCTCGCGCTGATCGGTCGGCGCTACGCGCGCCGCGGGGGAGGCTCGCGATGAAGCGGCTCGGTGCGTTCTTCGTCGTCCTCGGGCTCGGCACGCTCGGCACGCTCGCGCTCTCGGCAGGCACCGCGCACGCCGCCGACGAGGTGGATCCTCGGCGCGCCGTGCTCGACCCCGACTCGCACGTCGCCGTCGAGATCCGCTTCGGCCCGTATCGCCCGAACGTCGACAGCGAGCCCGGGCTCACCGGCGCGCCGTACCAGGACATCTTCGGCAGCGCGCGGCGCTACATGATCGGCGCCGAGGTCGATTGGGAGTTCCTCCACCTCGCGCACGTCGGCTCGATCGGCGCGGGCGGCTGGTTCGGCTACACGCGCGCGACCGGCTCGGCGATCTTCGTCACGGGGCCGCACATCGGCGACACGAGCGCCGAGGACGCGACGCTCTCGGTCCGGTCGATGGCGGCGCTGCTGGTCGCGCGGCTCGACGTGCTCGCGCGCGAGACCCGCATCCCGCTCGTGCCGTACGGGAAGTTCGGGGTCGGCACCGCGCTCTGGACCTCCGAGAACGGCATCGGCACGTCGCGCTACCCGGCCGTCACCGGCACGCTCGGCCGCGGGCACACCAACGGCCTGGTTTACGCGGGCGGCGTGATGTTCCTGCTGGACGCGCTCGATCGCCAGACGGCGAAGACGTTCCGGAACCAGCAGGGGGTGAACCACACCTACCTGTTCGCCGAGTGGACCGTCACCGCGTTCACCGGGCTCGGTCAGACGAGCGCGATGCGCCTCGGCGACAGCACCTGGAACCTCGGCTTCGCGTTCGAGATGTGACGCGCGCGCGGCGTCACGTCGCGGCGAGCACCGCGTCGACCGCCCGCATCAGCTCGTCGATCGAGTAGGGCTTCTCGACCACGCCCGCGAAGCCGTGCTCCTTGTGGCGCGCGAGCAGCGAGCCGGCCGCATAGCCGCTCGACACGATGACCTTCGCCGAAGGATCGAGCGCGCGCAGGCGGCGCATCGTCTCCTCGCCCCCGAGACCGCCGCGGATCGTGACGTCGAGGATCGCGAACGCGTACGGCCGCTCCTCCGCGCGCGCGGCCTCCCACCGCCGCAGCGCCTCGCTCCCCTCCTCGACCGCGTCCACCTCGAAGCCGTGCTCCATGCGGATCGCGCGCAGCACCCGGCGTAGCTGCTCCTCGTCGTCCATCACCAGCACGCGACCGCAACGGGGCGAGCGGGGCGCGTCGGGCGTGCGGTCGGGGGGCGGCGCCGCCTCGAGCCGCGCGGGGAGATGGACCGTGAACGTCGTCCCCCGCCCACGCTCCGATCGCACTCCGACGTGACCGAGGTGGCGCCCGACGATCGAGAAGACGGTCGCGAGGCCGAGGCCGCTCCCCTGCGCCTTCGTCGTGAAATACGGATCGAAGACGCGCTCGAGGTGCTCGGCCGCGATGCCGACCCCCTCGTCGCGGACGGCGATCCTCACGTACGAGCCCGGCGCGATCGGAAGCCCCGCGTCCGGCTCGATCTCCACAGGCTCCAGGCGCACCTCGAGGTGCCCGCCGCCCGGCATCGCGTCTCGCGCGTTGATCACCAGGTTGCTGAGGACCTGCTCGAGCTGCCCCGGATCGGCCTCGACCAGCGGCACGCCGGCGACCTCGACGACGTCGCCCGTCACGCTGGAGCCGCGCAGGCAGAAGCGCATCACCTCGCGCGCGAGCGCCACGAGCTGCAGCGGCCGCTTGACCGGCGCGCCGCCACGACCGAACTCGAGCAGCTGCCGCGTGAGATCGCGCGCCCGCAGCGCCGCGTCCTCGGCCTCGCGCAGGCACTCGTCCGCCTGCGCGCCGCCGCGGTGCCGCGCGAGGCTCAAGTTGCCGAGGATCGCGGCGAGGAAGTTGTTGAAGTCGTGCGCCACGCCGCCCGCGAGCACCGCGAGCGACTCGAGCTTCTGCACGCGGAGCAGCTGCTCTTCGAAGCGCTTTCGCGCCGACACGTCCTGCACCACCAGCGCGCCCTGCGCGGGCCGGCCGTCGGCGTCGGTGATCCACGTCAACGCGCCGTAGCCCCACGCCTCGGCGCCCGCTTCGACCTGGAAGCGATGCTCCTCGGCGACGGACGACGCAGTGGCCCCGCGCGCGAGGGCCCGCGCGACGAGGCCTGGCTCGCCCTCGGAGAGCACGAGCAGCGCGTCGAGCGGGACGCCCAGCAGCGCCCGCTCGTCGCGACGGACGAACGCGCAGAACGCCCCGTTCACGCGCGAGATGCGCCCCTCCGCGTCGGTCAGCACCACGCCGACGACGGCCGTCTCGAACATGATGCGGAAGCGCTCCTCGCTCGCGAGGAAGGTCCGCTCGGCCCGCTTGCGCTCGGTGACGTCCTCCATCGCGCCGTCGAAGCGACCGATGCGCCCGTTGGCGTCGAACGACGCGCACACGGTGATCAGGATCGGCAGCAGCGCGCCGTCGTCGAGCCGCCTGCGCACCGTTTCGAACTTCGCGACGCCGGTCGCGCGAAAGCCGGGATCGGCGAGGAAGCGCGCGAACGTCTCCGGGCGCTCCTTCTGGTCCGGGTAGAACTCGCTCGCCTGTCGGCCGACGGCGTCCGCGACCGAAGCGCAGCCGAACAGGCGCGCCAGCGCGGGGTTCACCAGCGTCATCACGCCGGAGGGCGCGTCCTCCATCGAGAAGAGGCCGATCGGCACGTTGTCGAGGAGCGACCTGAGCTGGGCTTGCCGGGCCTCGAGCTCGCGGACGCGCGCCCGCAGCCGCTCCAGCTCGTCCTCCGGCGTCGCGGAGGCATCCACGTCGCGTTGGGGCACACGAACAAGCTAGCCGAGGCGCAAGCGGAAGACCTCGCCGATCTCGCTACGGCACGACGCCGCGGTCGCGGGCGATGCCCTGGATCTCGGGGCGGCGGGCCTCGAGCTCGGGGCCGTCCTTCACGGGGAGGAACCGGGTGGCGAGGCCATCGCGCGGGACCTTCACGAACTTCGTGTCGAGCGCGCTCGTCAGCTCCCCGACGAGCCTCTCGAACTGCACGACCTCGCGCTCGCCGACCTTCTTGCGGACCTCGAAGAAGGTCCAGTCGACGCGCGCGTCGCGCAGCGCCCGCGCGTCGACGAGGAAGGTGTTGGTGTTGAACGTGCGAACGCGGCTCGCGTCGAACGCCTTCGGGAGCCGGAATTCCTCGAGGATCACGGCGCGACCGTCGAGCCGCGCCGGGATGCCGCCCTTGTCGGCGCCGACCTTCTCGACGACCTCGACGGTCAACGGCGACCCGTGGCCGAGGTGCCAGCCGAGCAGCGCCGGATCGATGGTCGCGCCGAGGTTGTCGATGTTGGCGATCCATACGGCGCGCCCGCCCCTGGCGATGAAGTCGTCGAGCAGCCCCGAGCGCCTGAGCGCGTCGGGGAGATCGCCGTGGCCGGTCGCGTAGATGTTCGGGAGGCCGTCCTCGCCCTTGTAGAGCTCGCCGCTGGGCGTCAGCCGCAGCGAGACGTCCTGCTGGAAGGTCGCGATCTCTCGCCCCTCCCGGTAGCCCGCGATCGCCTGCTCGATCGGTTCGGCGGTGGCGAACGAGGTCATCAACCAGAGCGGCACGCGGCCGCCGTAGCGCTCGCGGAGGACATCGATCTCGCGGACCCGATAGCCGAGGAACGACAATCCGGGCAGCGCCTCGACCAGCCCCTTGACCACCCCGCCCATGCGCGTCGCCATGCCGCCGGCGAGCACCACGAAGGCGACCTCGCCGCGCGCGATGGCCGAGCGGCCGCGCTCGACCGCCGCCGAGCCGTCCGCGGTCGCCGAAGCGGGGGCCGGGGTCACGTCCTCTGGACGCGGCGGCTCCACCACCCCGGTGACGCGGTTCGCCTCCGCGCTCGTCTTTCCGATGCGGGACGCCCATTCCTCCAGGCGTTTCGGGTCGAAATGCCCGGCGGCGAGCTTCGCCTTGAACGCCGGAGGGAGGGCCTCGAGGGACTTCGCGAGGGAGGGCATGTGGGCTCATCGGCGCGCGCGTCGGGCGCGGACCGAGCTCGATGATACGCAAACCGACGCTCGGCCGGGTCGTTCGTCGCGGTCACTTCGCCCTGCCTCGACCGTGGCGCGACGGCGCGGCGAGATTCAAGATAGGCTGGTCCCCATCTCGGTCGCCCTCGCCCTCCCCATGCGTCCCCGCCGCTCCTCGCTGCATCGCCTGCATCGCGCGCTCTCGGCGCTCACCGCGCTCGTCGCCCTCGTCGCGGCCGGCAGCGCCGGCGCGTGCATCGTCGTCGAGGCCCGCCCCGCACGCAGCGAGGTCACCACGCCGCCGCCGGCGCCGCAGAACGAGGCGCAGGTCGCCTGCGATCCCGGCTACTCGCGCGTCCCCGGGTACTGGCGCTGGAACGGCTATCAATACGTCTGGCTGCCGCAGCGCTGCGTGTACCGCCCCGGCTTCCGCTTCGAGCCCGGCGCGTACTACGCCTGCGGCGACGGCTGGTGCTTCAAGGAGGGCGTCTGGATCCAGTTGGGCGGCCGCTGAGCCGTGTCGCCGAGGCTCCAGGAAACTTTCGCCGCGCTCGATCGTCGGACCCCATGATGGAAACCCGCGCGCCCAGTGCCACGCCGGAGCCACGCGCTCCTTGGTCGAGGCGCGCCCGCGGCTCGCGTCGCTTCGCGCTCCTGCTCGCCGCGTTCGCCGTCGCGCTCCCGGCGCTCGGCGCCGACGGCGCCATCCTGCACGAGTACGTCCCCTACGATCCGACCACCGACGGCGACCTCGGCGCGGTCACCATCGAAGGTGGCTTCGCGGCCGAGCTCGACACGCGCAGCGGCAAGATCACCGCGCCCGACGTCGGCCGCCCGATCGGCGAGAAGACCCCGAAATACGGCCCCAAGTCCTCGGTGCCGGAGACCGCGTTCGTCCCCGATCGCGACACCAAGCGCCCCGACACGCTCCCGTACGACGATCCGTTCCGGCCGAGCGTGTCGCCGTTCAAGCGGCTGATCGCGTTCGACGCGGTCGAGTCCGACTACCGGCTGGTCGTGCGCGATCCACGCGCGGTCACCGTCGACCTCGCCCACGAAGACGACCCGCCGGGCTCGATCGACTCGTTCTACGCCGACCTCGCCGTCGAGCTCGTCGCGGGCGACAAGATCCGCATCCCCACGCCGATCGCGGGCGCGCGCATCAAGAAGGCGCACCTCTCGGCGGGCACGATGTCCTTCCACTTCGAGCGCGACGGCGCCGAGAACCTCTTCCTCGTCGCGGCCGGCTCCGGCTCGTCGCGCCTGGTGATGGAGCTCGCCACGCCGCGCGACGCGTTCGCCGGCGAGACGAGCGCGTACGACTGGTCCGAGCTGCGCACCGATCTGCTCCCCACGCTGCCCTCGAACGTGCGCCTCGCGGCCGATGGCGTCGCCAAGGAGCTCGGCATCGACAAGTCGCGCCGCCCCAGCGCGGCGATCCGCGAACTCGTGCAGTACTTCCGCGCCTTCAAGGAGAGCTCGGATCCGCCCGCGTCGACCGGCGACATCTACCTGGATCTCGTGCACTCGAAGAAGGGCGTCTGCCGCCATCGCGCGTTCGCGTTCATGGTCACGGCGCTCGGCCTCGGCATCCCGGCGCGCTTCGTCGGCAACGAGGCGCACGCGTGGGTCGAGGTGCACGACGGCTTCGTGTGGCGCCGCATCGATCTCGGCGGCGCGGGGCGCGTGCTCGACGACAAGACCGAGAAGCCCGACAAGCCGCAGCCGCACCACGATCCGCCGGCCGATCCCTACACCTGGCCGTCCGGCTCGACCAAAGGGAGCGATCTGATCCCGCCGAGCGCGGCCCCGGGGCCGAGCCCGACCTCGAGCCCGACCGCGAGCCCCACCACCACGTCGTCGAGCGCGCCGCCGTCGAGCGCGCCCCCCTCCAAGGTGACGCTCAACCTCGGGGGCGCGACCGCCGATCCGCTGGAGATCCACCGGCAGAAGTCGCTCGCGGCCAAGGGGCACCTCGCGGCCTCCGACGGCTCGCCCTGCAAGCGCGTGCGCGTCGAGATCGTGATGCAGCGGACCGGCGGCGGCGCCGAGCGCGTCGCGGGCGTGCTCGCGACCGACGACGCCGGCGACTACGACGGCAGCGTCACGATCCCCAGCGATCTGCCCCTCGGCGACTACACCGTCCTCGCGAAGACGCCGGGCGCCGGCACGTGCGGTCAAGGCGCCAGCGAGTAGTGAAGCTCACCCATCTCGAGCCGGCGCTGCTCGCCGAGGAGGTCCCCGCCCTCGCGGAGAAGTACGCGACCATGCGCGCCCTGCGCGAGGCCGGCGGGCCGAACGCCTCGCGCGAGGCGCTGCGCGCCCTCGCCGCGCGCTTCCCGGGCGCGCTCGCGGAGCTCGATCGGGTCGAGGGCGCGGTGCTCGAGACGCGCGCCGTCGAGTCCGCCCTCCTCGCCGAGCACGCGCGCGAGCAGGGGACCATCGAGCACGAGGAGCTGCCGACCTGGGCGGCCGGGTGGATCTCCGTGCACCGAGCGATGCGCGGCGCGCTCAACATCAAGCGCCGCCTCGGCGCGACCCGCCAGCTGGACGAGCCCGCGCGCGAGGAGCTCCTCTCCGAGATCGAGCGCACAGGCACGCCCGAAGAGCGCGCCTTGATCGACGAGCTCGATCGCATCGCCTCGCCTCCCAACGGGCGCCTGCTCGATCTGATGCTCTCGCAGGTCGCCGGCGAGCTCGGCGTCGCGGGGGATCTGCGCGCGATCCTGATGCCGCGCCCGCGCAAACCGTAGGCGCGCGCGCACGCCGAGCGAGCGACGAGCGAGCGTCGGCCAACCCCGTATAGGATGCCGCGCGATGCCCCAGCGCGACGAGCCCTCCGCCCATTTCGAGCCCGGCGACGCGCCGCCCAACGAGAAGCGCGTCGACGCCGGCGGCGCCTCCGTCGTGCCCCCTGCCCCGCGCGAGCAGGTCCCGCACGATCGCACGCTCGCGATCGAGCTCGAGTGGCTCGACAACGTCTACCAGGGCGATCACGTCAAGCAGGCGACCGCGCGTGCGATCCTGATGGGCTCGCTGCTCGGCGGCGCACTCAGCCTGCAGAACCTGTTCGTCGGCCTGAAGACCGGCTGGGGGCTCGGCGTCGCGATCACCGCGTGCATCCTCTCGTTCACGATCTACTCGGCCCTGGTGCGCATCGCGCCGAAGGTCTTCGGGCCGCCGATGTCGATCCTCGAGAACAACGCGATGCAGTCGACCGCCTCGTCGGCCGGCTACTCCACGGGCGGCGTCATGACGTCGGCGATCTGCGCGTACCTGATCGTCAACAAGCACCACATCGGCTGGTTCACCCTCACCCTCTGGACGTTCTTCCTCGCCGTGCTCGGGACCGTGATGGCCATCCCGATGAAGCGGCAGATGATCAACATCGAGAAGCTGAAGTTCCCGAGCGGCATGGCCGCCGCGGAGACGCTCCGCTCGCTGCACGCCGAGGGGGACGAGGCGAGCCGCGGCGCGCGCGCGCTCGGGTGGTCGGGCGCGGCGGGCTCGCTCATCGCGTGGCTTCGCGACGCGCACGCGACCGCGGCGTTCAAGGAGCACGTGGCCGCGGGTCACGCGCGCGCGGTCGAGTGGGTGATGGTGAAGCTCACCTGGCTGTCGCGGCTGCCAGGCATGATCGAGTTCCCCCGCAAGGTCCCGCGGTCCTGGGCAGAGGTGAAGCTCTGGTGGACGAACGCCGTCTACGAGAACGGCTACCCGACGCTGCTGATCGCGGGCAAGCCGGCCATCGGCCTCACGATCGCGTTCGAAGGCTCGCTGATCATGATCGCCGCGGGCGCCCTGATGGGCATGCGCACGACGATCTCCATGATCGTCGCCGCGACCATCAACTACGCCTACCTCGCCCCGAAGATGCTCGCGCGCGGCGACATCCACGAGCTCGGCTACCGCGCGATCGTGAAGTGGAGCCTCTGGCCGGGCGCCGCCCTCATGGTCACCAGCGGCATGCTCACCTTCGTGCTGCAGTGGCGCACCGTCGCCCGCGCGTTCAAGGGGCTCGGCGACGTGCTGCCGTGGAACCAGGCGAGGAAGCGGGCGGCCGCCGAACGATCTCCGGACGCGCCCGTGGATCCGATCGCCGCCGCCGAGGCCCGCATCGCCGCGGTCGAGGTGCCGCCGTCGTGGTTCCTGATCGGCATGGCCTTCTCGACGCTCGGCCTCGTGCTCGTCGGCTGGTTCGCCTTCCGCATCCACCCGATCCTCGGCGTCGTCGCGGTGGCGATGACCTTCATCCTCTCGATCGTCGCCTGCCGCGCGACCGGCGAGACCGACACCACGCCGATCGGCGCGATGGGGAAGATCACGCAGCTCACCTACGGGCTGATCGCGCAGGGGAACGTCACGACCAACCTGATGGCCGCGGGGATCACGGCCGGCGCCGCTGGCAGCGCGGCCGACCTGCTCACCGATCTCAAGAGCGGCTACCTGCTCGGCGCCAACCCGCGCAAGCAGTTCCTCGCGCAGCTCGCCGGCACCGTCGTCGGCACGGCGGTCGTCGTCCCGATGTTCTACATCCTCGTGCCGACCCCCGAGGTCCTCGGCAGCGACAAGTTCCCCGCGCCGGCGGCGCAGGTGTGGGCCGGCGTCGCGCAGCTCCTCTCGCAAGGGGTCGGGCGGCTCGAGGTCAGCGCGCGCTGGGGCATGCTGATCGGCGGCGCGATCGGGCTGCTGCTGCCGACGCTGGAGCTGCTCTTCCCCAAGCACAAGAAGTGGGTGCCGTCGTCGATGGGCGTCGGCCTCGCGCTCGTCATCCCGTGGTTCAACTCGTACTCGATGTTCCTCGGCGCGTTCGCCGCGTACGTGTGGGAGAAGTGGCGGCCGAAGCAGGCCGAGAAGTACGTCGTCGCGATCTCGAGCGGCGTCATCGCCGGCGAGAGCCTCATGGGCGTCGTGGTGCTGCTGCTCGGCAGCGTCCTCGGGTGGCTCGAGTGACGGCGCGCGCGGCCGTCGCGGGCCTCTCGCCGGACGCGCTCGCCGGCGCGCTCGAGGCCTTCCGTCGCGACGGCTACGCGCCGCTCGGCAAGCTCGTCGACGACGCGTTCCTCGCCGAGCTGCGCGCGCGCGCCGACGCCATCATGCTCGGCGAGGTCGTGCATCAGGGGCTCTTCTTCCAGCACGACTCGGAGAGCGGCCGCTACGAAGACCTCGAGCTCGGCGAAGGGTGGCGCGGCCCTTCGCTCGACTACCGCAAGATCGAGAAGCTCGAGGTCGATCCGGTCTTCCGCCGGCTGATCGAGCGGCCGGCGTACGAGCCGATCGTGCGCGCGCTGATCGCGGGCGACGTCGTGATCTACCGCGCCGTGCTGTTCACCAAGGGGCCCAAGGGAGGCACCGAGCTCCCCTGGCACCAGGACGCCGGCACGTTCTGGGGGATCGATCGCGATCCGTTCGTGCAGATCTGGACTGCCCTCGACGACGCGCCGCGCGACGCGGGGTGCCTCGAGTTCGTCCCCGGCACGCACCTCGGCGGCCGCGCGACGCCGCTCGGCGGCGTGGTCGCCGACGAGATCGCGGCGCGGGGAGACGCCGAGGCGCGCCTGATCGCCGTCCCCGCGAAGGCCGGCGACGCCATCCTGATCCACAACCACGTCTGGCACCGCTCGCGTCGCAGCGCGACGGGCAAGCCGCGCCGGGGCTTCACTGTGTGTTACATGACCGCCGACACGCGCTGCGTGCGCAAGAAGCGCAAGCCGCGCGAGTTCACGCGCGTGTTCTCACGCTGACGGGTCGGCCGATTCGATCACGACCTCGTCGCCGACGACGATCTCGCGCGCGCCGTCGGGCAGATCGGGGATCAGGTTCACGCCGAACCAGACCGCGCCGTCGCGCTGTCGGAAGGTCGCGAGCGTCGCCAGCGGCTCCCTTCCCGCGACGCCCGTCTCGGGATCGACGGTGGTCACGGAGCAGCGATCGCACCCTTTCGGCGCTCGGAAGCGTACGCGCCCGATGCGCAGCGCGGCGAAGCCCTCCTCCGCGAAGGGCGCCGCCCCCTCGATCACCACGTTCGGGCGGAAGCGCTCCATCGTCACCGCGGACGCGCCGCGCGCGGCGAGCCGGGCGTTGAGCTCGTCGAGCGACGACGAGCTCGCGAGCAGCAGCGGGAAGCCGTCGGCGAAGCTCACCTCGTCGCCGGGTCGCCCGTGCGTGGGGCTCACCGGGCGCACGATCTCGTCGGGGAGGAACACCGGCAGCAGCTCGACGCCGATCGCGCGCGCGAACCAGGCGCGTCCCGCCTCGAAGGCGAGCGCCTCGCCCTCGTGCCGCCACACCGAGATCGGCACGCGCCCCGTCGGGAGCGCGGCCGCCGCGGCAAGCCGACGCGGGAGCCGCAGCGCGCCCATCCCCTCGCGCGCGAGGACGATCTCGTCGCGCTCGTCGTCGAGCGAGGCGCGCACCAGCGCCAGCGTGGGGCGCTCTCGCTGCGTGACGAAGCGCCCGGACGCGTCGACGAGCATCCAACGCCGGTCGTCGCGCAGCCCGCGCCGCTCGACGTACGCGCGCGCGACTTCGAAGCCTCGACAGGCCTTCACGGGGTGGAGTCGGATCTGGGCGAGGCGCATCGAGGCACAGCGTAGCCCGCAGATACCCCCGCGCGGATCACCTCGCGACCGCGGCGCACGGCGCGGACGCGCCCCTCGACCCCGGGGCGGCGCGGGGCGATCCTCCGCGCCGGAGGGACACATGTCGCCCAACTCGAATGAAGCGAACCGCGATCTCGAGCCCGGTGCGCTCGAGACCGACGCCGTGCTGGTCCGGGTGCTCGAGGAGAAGGACCTCGATGCGATCGTCCGCATCGACGAGCTGTCGATGGGGCGCCGCCGCCTCGAGTATTTCCGCGACCGCCTCCGCGGGGCGCTGCACGATCACGCGCTCAAGATGTCGCTCGCCGCCGTGCTCGACGATCACGTCGTCGGCTTCCTGATCGGCAGCGTCTTCTACGGCGAATTCGGCCGCGCCGAGCCGGTGGCGACGCTCGACGCCATCGGCACGCACCCCGAGTACCGCAACCGCCACGTGGCCAAGGCCCTGCTCCGGCAGTTCTCGGAGAACGCCCGCGGCCTCGGCGTCAGCGACGTTCGCACCGAGGTCGCCTGGAACGACTTCGGCCTGCTCGAGTTCCTCCACCGCAACGGCTTCGCGCCGAGCGGGCGACTCGTCCTCGAGCGCAAGACCTGAGCGCGCGTCGCGCTCCTTCTCAACGCACGACCTGGGCCCAGCCGCGCGCCTCCTCGGCCGCGGCCGCGCAGGCGGCGCCCGGGGCGGCCGCGAAGATCTCCGAGAGCTTCACCAGCGGTCGCACGCGCTCGGTGAGCGGCATGGAGCCCTTGTAGAGCACCGGGACGAGCGCGCGCGCGGGCTCCCCCAGCGCGGCGAGCACGAAGGGGAGCGCGGCGCGCGAGGCGGAGGCCGCCGCCACGCACTCCGCGCGGGGCTCGCACCCGACGCCGGCGCTGATGGCGTCGACGAGCGCGCCCCTGGCGGCGACGAGATCCGAGCTCTCGAGCTGCGCCTGCG
>CAIXWQ010000155.1 GCA_903923175.1 uncultured delta proteobacterium
CGCGTCGACGCTCGTCCCGTACGACGTGGAAGCGCCGGGGACGTCGCGCTGCTGGACGCACGACTACCTCCCCGTCGAGGCCGTGCGGCTGGACCACGATCGGCGCTTCGCCATCATCCACTACGGCGACTTGCACGACGCCTCGCTCTACGACTCCGGGCGTTGGTCGCAGCCGGAGGTCGGCACGCTCTTCTTCGACTCCGATCGCATCGTGCCGGCGATCGACGTCGGCGAGCTGTCGATCGAGCGCATGGACGACGCGGAGGCGGCGAAGGCGTATCCGCCGCTGCGCGACGCGCTGACGAGCTTCCTCGCGTCGCACCCCGCTCCGAGCTTCGCGGTCGACGACGTGCTCGCGCTCGCGCCGAAGACCATCGAGGGGATGAAGGGCGAGACCGTCGCGAGGGCCGATGTCGCTGCGCTCTTGCGGGGCGTCGAGCGCCAGCTCGCGTCCAAGACGCCGCACCGCGTGGTCGGGCACATCGCGCAGTATCGAGGGCGCACGCTGCTGGCTCGGAGCGACGGAGATCCGTCGAGCCTGACGGCGCTGAAGGCGCAGATGGACGCGGGCGATCAGGTCTGGTTCGAGGAGATCGACGCGCGCCGCTGCCGCTACGACGGCATGCCGTAGCACGCCGTCCGCTCGGCGTCGGCCGCTCGCCACCTGGCCCGCCGCCGAATCCGACGCCGCTGCCGAACCCACCGCGGCCGCAGGGCAAGCGCGTCGTCGCGAGCGCTCGGCCCCGCGTGGGCTACGCTTGCCCGAGCCTTCCTTCCGCTCGCCGAGGCCACGCACATGCTCGCTCGCCCGCTCGCCCGCCTCGCCGCCGTGCTCGCCCTCGCCGCCGCGCTCACGCTCGTCGCGGCAATCGCCGGCTGCGGCTCCGACGGCGATCGCCCCACCCCCGCCCCCGGCCTCGCGCCGCCCACGGTCGGCGTGCAGCTGCACGTGAGCCGCTTCGCCGTCCCGGCGGGGAGCGAGGTGCAGCACTGCTACTACTTCAAGCTCCCGAGCGACGTGGATCTCGAGGTCGTGCGGTTCGAGATCGCCTACCTGCCGGGCTCGCACCACATGAACCTGTTCCGCACCACCACGGACTACCCCGATCACGACGAGGACTGCTTCACGCCGATGGACTTCTCGACGCCGACCAACCCCGGCGGCGTGGATCTCATCGTCGGCTCGCAGAGCGAGGCGCTCGACTGGAAGATCCCCGACGGCGTCGGCTACAAGCTGGCGGCGCGCACGCAGCTCGTGCTGCAGACGCACTACGTGAACGCGAGCACGCAGCAGTCGTCGCTGAACGCGGGCGAGGTCTGGGTCAACCTGCACGCCGCGGCCGATCCCACGACGATCAAGGCGCACGTCGGGACGATGTTCGCCAACAACATGCAGATCAAGATCCCGCCGCACTCGAGCGTGAGCTTCGAGACGGGCTGCTCGCTCCCGCAGGACGTGAACGTGATCGCGGCGACGGGGCACTTCCACAGCCGCGGCAAGACGTTCGAGATCCGCGCTTGCCCGAGCGACATGCGCGCGCCGGACGCGACGCCGTTCTACCAGTCGCAGGCGTGGAACGAACCGCCGTTCAAGGTCCTCGATCAGCCGATCCCGCTCAAGGCGGGCGGGGGCCTCGACTACACCTGCTCGTTCGTGAACGACGGCACGGACACGATCGTCTTCGGCCCGCACGTCGAGACGCAGGAGCACTGCAACCTCTTCGCGTACTTCTACCCGTGGGAAGAGCCGCACGCGCGCTACTGCTTCTGAGATACCGTCTCCTCGCACGCACGCACGCCCGACACGCCAGATGCGCTCCCTCGCCCTCGCCCTCGCCCTCGCGACGTCCGGCGTCGCTTGCTCCCCCTCGTCGACGAGCGGCGCGACGGACGCCGGCGGCGACGGCAACGTCCCGTTCGCGCCCGACGAGTGCAAGGCCTCGCTCGCCGCGGGCGCCACGGCGAACGTCACGGTCGGCAGCGGCCAGTCGGCGTACCTCGACGTCGCCGAGGGCGCGACGCTCACCTGGGAGCGCGGACCGCAGGGGGGCCACCACGTCTGGGTCGCGCTGCGGATGATCGGCCTGCGCAAGGTCGGCACGCTCACCTCGATCGATCTCGACGATCTCGACGTGCCCGATCCGCACGCCGCCGACGGCGGGGCGACGAACATCAACCACTCGCGCGTGATCTTCGACTTCGAACGCGAGGAAGGGGGGCACTGCGTGCTCTACGGGATGCGCATGCAGCTCGACAACGCCGGCTCGCTCGCGCTCGATCAGCTGGTCGGCGCGCACCTGCGCATCACCGCCACGCTGCAGGATCCCGACGGCGCCAAGGCCACGAGCGCGCGCGACGTGATCGTGACCGGCCCGCTCGATTGAGCCTCATCTCGGCGTGAGATCGACCTTGGTCGGCTTCCACGCGTACGGGCCGAAGCCGGTCGCGATCACGCCCACGCACCAGGCGTCGCCCCCCTTGGTCGCCACGCAGGTCGAGCCGCAGCCGCCGCACGGCTCGCCTCCCCCGAGGGCGATCTGGACGGCGTCGGTCACGCCTTGGAGCGGCCGCACGTCGACGGCGCCCGCGTCCGCGCCGTCGTCGATCTGGAAGGCGGAGTTCGAGCCGAAGCACGCCGCCGAGCCGTCCGCGCGGCGCGCGCACGCGTGGTACTCCTCGACGCCGATCTCGACCGCGTCGGTGATGCCGGAGATCTCCTCGAGCTTGGTGCCGCCCTTGCGCCACTCGCCGCCCCAGCACTTCACCTTGCCGCCGAAGCGCGCGCAGCCGCCGAAGAAGTACGCGATCGAGATCTCGTCGGCCCCGTCGAGCGCGGGCACTCGGACCGGCGTCGGACGCTCGATCACGCTGCCGTCGGGGATCTGCCCCCAGTTGTTGCCGCCCCAGCAGCGCACCGAGCGATCCTTGCCGATCGCGCAGTGGGTGCCGGTGGCGTCGTGCGAGATCGCCGCGACGTCGGCGAGCCCCGCGACCGGCTTCGCGTGCGCGGGCGCGGGGAGCAGCGCGATCTCGGCCACGTGCCCGTCGTCGAGGAGGGCCACGCTCCCCGCGAGGCGCCGCACGCCCGTCGCGGCGGGCGCCCCCGGCTTCGGCGGCGTGTCGTCGTCGCTCCAACACACGACGTCGCCCGCGCGACGCCGCGCGCAGCCGTACCCGTCCCCGGTCGCGATCTCGAGCGCGTCGTCGAGCCTCTGCACCAGCCAGGGCGCCGTCCTCGGCGTGCGCTCGCCGTAGGCCAGCGAGTCGCCCCAGCAGACGACGTGACCATCCGCAAGGAGCGCGCAGGCGCTTCCGTGCCCGACCGAGAGCTGCACCACCGGCGAGCCCTTCGGGGTCGCCTTGGGCGCCGAGGGAGCCGGCGCGCGCGTCGAGGCCGTCGAGGCCGCGCGGACGTCGTCGGGCTTCGGCGAAGGGGCGTCCCGTCGACAGCCGGCGAGCACGAGCGCCGCGAGGGCGAGTACGCGAGCCTTTCGCATGACCCGAGCGTAGGGCAACACGTCGCGAGCGGCGTCGCGACCTCTCCGCGCGAGAGACCGGCTACGTTGGGCACGGCCACCGCCCTCACCGGAAGGATTCGACATGACCGCGACGCGCTCGCAGACGACGATGCCCACGCTGCGCCTCGGCCACGACGGCCCCAACGTCTCGATGCTGGGCCTCGGCTGCATGGGCATGTCGGGGATGTACGGCCAGGCCGACGAGGCCGAAAGCGTGCGCACCATCCACGCGGCGATCGATGCGGGCGTGACGCTGATCGACACCGGCGACTTCTACGGCATGGGGCACAACGAGCAGCTGATCGCGCGCGCCCTGGTCGGCCGCCGCGAGCGCGTGCAGCTCTCGGTGAAATTCGGCGCCCTGCGCGCGCCCGACGGCAGCTGGGGCGGGTTCGACGGCCGCCCCGTCGCCGTGAAGAACTTCGCGGCCTACAGCCTCGAGCGCCTCGGCGTCGAGGTCATCGACGTCTACCGCCCCGCGCGCCTCGATCCCACCGTGCCGATCGAGGAGACGGTGGGCGCGATCGCCGATCTGATCCAGGCCGGCTACGTGCGCCACGTCGGGCTCTCCGAGGTCGGCGCGGAGACGATCCGGCGCGCGCACGCGGCGCACCCGATCGCGGATCTGCAGATCGAGTACTCGATCGCGAGCCGCGCCCCCGAGGCGAGCATCTTCCCGACGCTGCGCGAGCTCGGCATCTCGGCGACGCTCTACGGCGTCTTCTCGCGCGGCCTGCTCACCGGCAGCAAGCCGCACGGGGCCGCCGACTACCGCGCCTACCTCCCTCGCTTCACCGGCGAGGCCGGCGCCAGGAACGAGGGGGTCGTGCAGACGCTCCGCGCGTTCGCCGAGGCGCGCGGCGTCACGCCGGCGCAGCTGCTGGTGCAGTGGGTGCTCGCGCGCCAGCCGGGCTTCGTGCCGGTGATCGGCGCGCGCACCGTCGCGCAGCTCGTCGACGCGGTCGGCGCGCTCGCGAAGCCGCTCTCGGCGCAGGAGCTCGAGGTCCTCGAGACGCAGGTGCCGCTCGGCGCGATCGCGGGCGAGCGCTACGCGCCGGCGCTGATGAAGCACCTCGACAGCGAGCGGTAGCTACGGCGAGGGCGGCGGCGGCGGCGTGAGGACGGGCTCCTTCGCGCCCCCGAGCGCCGGCGCGAGCAGGGACGCCCAGCTCGACGCCGGGCTCGCGATCCGCAGCGAAAGACCGCGCGCCGACGCGGCGATCCAGCCCGAGGCGGATTTCCCCTCGAGCACGCCGTAGTAGGCCGCGACGAGGCCGCTGCCGGGGATCGCCGCGAAGATCCGCGAGGCCTCGGGGTCGCTGCGCAGCGTCCCCTTCGCGTTCGGATCGAGCGCCGCGTTCAGCAGGCCCGGCGCGCTCCCTTCCAGCGGCACGTCGAGGAACAGGTACGGCGCGCGCACCGCCCACACGATCGTGAACGGCTCGCCGGAGCCGTGGGTGAAGGAGACGGTGGCGCCGGCGGCGCCGAAGCGCTGGAACGGCTTCGAGGTCACGGTCGGATCCCGCCGCATCCAGGTCGCCGTGGTCTCACGCAGCAGCTCGGAGGCCCGCGGCGCGTCGGTGAGCTCGACGCGGACCAGCCCGCCTTTGTCGCCGGCCGCGAGGGTCCCGGGGAGGACGAGCGCGACCTCGTGACCGAGCGTCGAGGCGAACGTGCGAACGGCGTCGACGACGTCGCGGCGGCTGCTCGGCTTGGCCTCGCGCAGCACCGCGCGCGACACCATCGCGGCGAGCTCGTCCGGGTAGCGCACGAGCACGACGACCGAGCCCCTCGGGAGCGAGAGCACGGAGGAGGCCGAGCCGCCCGGATAGCGGGCGAGCCAGTCGGCGCTCGCGCCGTGCGTGCGCACGGTCGCCTCGACCACCGCGTCGCGCTCGCCGAGGTCGGCGAAGGCGTCGACCGCGTCGAGCTCGCGCGAGGTGTCGACGAGCGCCGCCAGCAGCGGCGCGACGAGCGCGGCGATCTCGGGCTCCTCGGCGACGAGCTTGCGCGCCCACTCGTCGAGCGTGGCGTGGATGGCCTCGGCGTGGCGGGCGAGCGGGACGTGGACGGCGAAGTCGTGCGCGGGCTCCGCCTCGCTCTCGGCCACCGCGAACCGGCCGATGGCGTCGAGCGAGCCGGGCGCGTCGCCGACGACCGCGTAGCCATCGAGGAAGCCGAAGACCTCCCCCTCGGGCGAACGGAACACGGGCGCGCCGGCGAACGGCGCCTCCGGCTTCAGGTCGCCGGCGGCGGACGCGCGCGCGAGGAACGCGCGACGGGTCGCGGCCGCGTCGAGCAGCCGGACGGCGCCCGCGTGCGCGGAGTGCTCCTTGTCGAACGCGCCCGTGCCCGCGAGGAACCAGGTCGCGTGCGGATCGGCCCCTTCGAAGACCAACCGGAGGCTGGGCTCGTCGATCGATTCGGGGACCCGCTTCCAGGCCGCGGCGGGATCGAGCCCGGCCGCGCGCGCGACGCGCGTCACCGTCGCGTGGGGGTCGCGCACGGCCGCCGTGAAGAGCAGCTCGGGCGGCTCGGCGACGCGCGCGACGCGCGCCCCGCGCAGGCCATCTCCGGGGCGCGCGCCG
>CAIXWQ010000156.1 GCA_903923175.1 uncultured delta proteobacterium
CGGAGGCGGCGTTCGAGGCCGCCGCCGACGGCCCGCGCGCGGCGCTGCTCGCCGAGTTCCGGGCGCGGCTCGCGACGCGGGGGCACACGCCGCTGCGCGTCGCCGACGCGGCGAGGCGCTATCGCCGCTGGATCGACGTGAACCCCACCGCGACGGTGGAGGCGCGCGGGATCATGCTCGGCGAGCTGTGGGGCACCTACCGCCTCGCCGAGGTCGAGGCGACGGCGCCCGACACCCGCGTCCGGTTCTTCCGAAAGACCGTCTTCGCCGACGCCCGGCCGGAGCTGGCCGCGGAGCTCGATCGGCTGATGGCGCGCGCCCGCGTTTCGCCCTTCGGCAGCCTCGACGTGCTGGGCGAGCACCTCGCCGCGCACCGCGCCGCGGTCCAGCCCACGCCCGAGGAGGACTACTTCCTCGCGCGCATGACGTACCGGTATCTCGAGCCGTCCGACGAGGCCGCGCTGATCTCGATCCCGCTGGGGGAGAAGAAGCTCGCGACGGTGGTGATGGGGCTGCGCGACGCGACGGGCGACCGCTACTTCGTCCGCCGGCCGGTGACGCCGCGCGAGGTCGCACGCGTGCTCGAGCTCTTCCACGACGCCAACCTCGCCGTCGCGCTGAAGGCCGAGAGCGAAGTCCTGCTCGCGCTCGACGCGCGGGACAACGTGATCGGCGGGCTGCTGTGGCACTGGCGCGCGCCGCTGGCGGCGCAGATGGACAAGATGGTCGTGACGCGTCGCCAGCGCGGCAAGGGCGTGGGCGACGGGCTGCTGCACGAGCTGCTCCGACGCCTGCGCGGGCGCGGCGCGCGCAGCGTGAGCACGGGCTACTTCCAGGCGGAGTACTTCAAGCAATTCGGCTTCCGCACCGACCCGACCTCGGGCGGGCTGGTGGTCGACCTCGAGGCCGTCCCGGGCACGCTCCCGCCGCCGGCGACGTCTGGAATGGAGGCGGCGCGATGACGACCACCCAGCCCTGGAAGCTGATCGACTCGACGCTGCGCGAGGGCGAGCAGTGCGAGAAGGCGGACTTCCGCACGCAGGACAAGCTCGAGATCGCCCGCGCGCTCGACGGCTTCGGCGTCGAGTACATCGAGATCACCTCGCCGGCCGCCTCGCCGCAGTCGCAGCGCGACGCGGTGCAGCTCGCGCGGCTCCCGCTCTCCGCGCGCGTGATCACCCACAGCCGCTGCGTCGTCGACGACGTGAAGGTCGCCCTCGAGACGGGCGTGCGGGGCATCGGCCTGCTGTTCGCGACGAGCCGCATCCTGCGCGCCTCGTCGCACGGCTCGAGCATCCAGCAGATCGTCGACGCGATGGGGCCGTGCATCGAGCTCGCGCTCTCGGCGGGCGTCGAGGTGCGCTTCTCCGCCGAGGACGCCTTCCGCTCGGACGAGGCCGATCTGCTCACGGTGTACCGCGCCGCCGAGAAGCTCGGCGTGCACCGCGTGGGCGTCACCGACACGGTGGGGATCGCGACGCCGCGGCAGGTCTACGCGCTGGTGAAGGCCGTCCGAAGGAGCGTCGGCACCGACCTCGGCTTCCACGGCCACAACGACACGGGCTGCGCCATCGCGAACGCGCACGAGGCCATCAGCGCCGGCGCGACCCACGTCGACGTCTCGGTGCTGGGGATCGGCGAGCGGGTCGGCATCACCTCGCTCGGCGGCCTCGTCGCGCGCATGTACAGCCTCGATCCGCAGGGGGTCGCGCAGCGCTATCGCCTCGGTCAGCTGCGCGAGGTCGAGCGCCTCGTCGCGCGCGTGCTCGGGGTCGAGATCCCGTTCAACAACGTCGTGACGGGCGAGACGGCCTTCTCCCACAAGGCCGGCATCCATCTCAAGGCCATGACGCAGAACCCGGGGTCGTACGAGATCCTCCCGCCCGAGGCCTTCGGCCTTCAGCGCAAGCTGATCATCGGCAGTCGGCTGACGGGGCGCGCGGGGGTCGGCTATCGCGCGCGCGAGATGGGGCTCGTCTTCGGCGAGGCGCAGCTGAAGGCGGCGACGCTGCGGATCAAGGAGATGTGCGACGCGGGCTCGGTCGACGAGGATCAGATCGACCAGGTGCTGCGCGAGTGGATGACGGCGTAGCGTCCGGCGCGTGAACGCGCGCAGCGACGCGCGCGAGCGACCCGGGAAGCGCGAGAGACGCGAGGCACGCGAGGGTCCCTCCAGACTCCGGCGCGGATACCCCTGCTCCGGCGACAGGCGCGGCGGGGCTCGGGCCCGACCGACACGTGCCGGGTCTCGTCGCGGAGCGTGCCTCGTAGCAGCGTGGATCGGCGACGAGCGCGGCCTGCAGCGAGCCGCGCCCCCGGCCAAATACCCGCGTGGGGTCCGCGCCACCGCCCGCCCGGGAGCCACGAATCCGCTTGACCGAGGGCGAACTCGCGCGCAGCTTCATGTTGAACATGAAAGTCACTTTCATCAATACCGCCTGCGGCGCCCAGGGGGAGCCCGAGCTTGGTCACGACCTGCGGTGCGCGTGCGGGGCCCTGCTCGCCCGCCTGCTGCAGGCGCGCGTCGTGCTCCGTTGCCGTCGCTGCAAGCGCGGCGTCGTCCTCGAGCTCGCGAGCCCCGCAGGGCCGCGCGCGGGGCGTGCGTCGTCGTGATCACCACCGAGAGGCCCGCGGTCTTCGCACCCAGCGCCCAGCGTTCGCGCGCGCGCGACGTCGCGGCGCGGATCGGGAGTCCGCCATGCCTCGCTTCGGCCACCTCTTCTCCGGCCTCGTCCTCGCGTCCGCGCTCATCTCCCCCTCGGCGCGCGCGCTGAACAAACAGGGACTCTCGGCGCCGGTCGACACGACCGAGCGAGAGGGCTCCGCGATCGCGCCGACCCTCTCCGGCTACGTCTTCGGCGGCGCGCTCGTCTACAACCCGACGTACGCCGCGCGCCCCGACAACACCGGGCTCGCGCTCTTTCGCGAAGGGGCGCACGTCGATCTGGATCTGTACGGCAAGCGCCTGACGGTGACGTACGACGCCAACGTCTTCTCCGACCGCGCGTCGTCGAGCTCGCCGCGGCCGAGCGAGCACGACCACATCGTCGGGCTCGTCTCCCGCCACGGCGACCTCGAGCTCGGCGCGCACTACGAGACCGATCGCCCGGCGGACCGCCCGGGCGACGTGCAGCAGTACGTCGATGTCCACACGCGCGTGTACTACGACCTCGCGCGCGCCCTGCCGGGGCTCGGTCGGGCGCTGCCGCGGCAGGGGCTCGCGGGGTTCTTCACGCTCGCCGGCTTCGCCTACAACCCGACCTACGCGGCGCGCCCCGATCTCTCCGGGCTCGCGCTGCTGCGGCTCGTCGGGCACGCGGAGCTCGACCTCTACCGGCCGTGGTTGACGTTCTCGGTCGACCTGAACTTCTTCACCGATCGGCTCGCGCACCACGGCGCGGTGCCGAGCGAGCTCGACACGACGCTCGGCCTCGCGCTCCACCTGAAGTCCTTCGACGTGTCGATCGTCGCCGAGAACGATCGCCCCCTCGACCGGGCCGGCCTCTCGCAGTCGTACGTCTCGACGCTGCTCACGTACCGATTCGACCTGAAAGGCATGATGGCGCCCCGGCGCGCGCTCCCCTCGACGCTCGCCGCCGCGCGGCGTTGACGCGCGCTCGGCGTCGTCGCGCCGGCGCGCCCTCCCGCGCCGCGGAACGGAGCGCCGCGCGCGGCTCATGGATGGGCATGGATCGGATCGGGGACGGGCCCCGCACGCGCGCCGTGTCGCGACATTCGCCGGGTGGTAGCCTCGAGCTCCAACGCCACGCGGAACTCGACCATGCGCTTCCCCGGCCGTCGTAAGCACAAGCACTACTTCCCGGTCAACGCGCGCGATCCGCTGTTCCTCTACGCCGGCATCACGGCCCCCTCCGCGAAGACGCACGTGGTCGGCATCGATCAGACGCTCGTCGACATCGACGCGCGCGTGCCCGATGCGCTGCTCGCGCGCTACGAGCTCGTGAAGGGCTCGTCGATGGTCATCCCGAACGAGAAGGCGACCGCGCTCTACGACGAGCTGATGCGCGACCGGCTCATCTCGTACGAGTTCGCCGGCGGCACCGTCGGCAACACGCTGCACAACTACTCGCTGCTCTCGGACGACGTCGCGATCCTGCTCGGCGTGATGAGCGAGGAGATCCGGCTCGGCACCTCGGGGTATCGCTACCTCTCGAACACCTCGAGCCGCGTCAACCTCGACCACCTGCAGCCCGTCGACGGCCCCATCGGCCGCTGCTTCGCGCTCGTGACGCCCGAGGGTGAGCGAACGTTCGCCATCAGCGAGGGGAAGATGAACGGCCTGCGCGCCGAGAGCGTGCCGCCCGCGATCTTCGACGGCGCCTCGAGCCTCGTGATCTCGGCGTACCTGCTGCGGTGCAAGGAGTCCGACCCGATGCCG
>CAIXWQ010000157.1 GCA_903923175.1 uncultured delta proteobacterium
CGGCCCCTTCCCGCTCGTGCCGGAGGCCGAGGCCCTCGCCGCGCACCTCTCGACGCTGCTCGACCCCGCGGCCGAGACCGGCCCGTTCGTGACGAGCGACGACCCCGGCGGCTACTTCTGCGACCACCTCTGCGTCGAGCTCGCCGTCGACGCGCGGGCGCGCGGCGCGCGCGCGGCCTTCCTGCACGTGCCGCCGATCGACGATTTGGCCGATCGCGTCCGCGAGGCGCGGGTTTCGCAGTACGCGAGGCAGGCGGCGGCGGCGGCGCGGTGGCTCCTCGCCGCCTCGCCCTACCCGCGCGGCTGAGCCTTCGCGTCGCCCTTCTCGCGCCCCTTCTGGCTCGTGCGCAGCATCTCCTCGGCGGCCTTGCGCGTGGTCGGCGTGACCGTCGCGCCGCCGAGCATGCGCGCGATCTCCTCGCTGCGCTCCTTGGCCTTCAGCTTCTTGACCTCGGCGAGCGTGCGCCCCGCGGCCTCGTGCTTCGAGACGGCGAAGTGCACGTCGGCGAACGCCGCGATCTGCGCGAGGTGCGTGATGCACAGCACCTGGTGGTGCTTCGCCACGTCGGCGATCTTGCGACCGATCGCCTCGGCGACCGCGCCGCCGACGCCGGCGTCGACCTCGTCGAAGACGTAGAGCCCCGCCGGCGCGTTGCTCGCGAGCACGCGCTTGACCGCGAGCAGCGCGCGCGAGAGCTCGCCGCCCGAGGCGATCTTGCGCAGCGGCTTCGGCTCCTCGCCGGGGTTCGGCGCGATCATGATCTCCACGCGATCGAGCCCGCTGCGCGTCAGGCGCGCCTTCTCGCCGCCGTCGAGCGCGACCACGAGCGCGTCGTCGTCGTTTCCGGAGGTGGCGCCGGCGCCGCTGGCCGACGCCGCCGACGCCGCCGGCGCGGCGATCGGCGCGACGTCCACCGTGATGCGCGCGCGCCCCATCGCCAGCGACGAGAGCTCGAGCGCGATCGCGTCGCCGAGCGAGGTCGCCGCGTCGACGCGCTTCTTGGAGAGCTTCTTGGCCGACTTGGTCGCCGCCTCGAGCAGCGCGCGCCGCTCCTTGTCGAGCTCGTCGATCGTCGCGTCGGCCGAGTCGAGCGTCGCGAGCTCGCGGGCGAGCTCGTCCCGACGGGCGAGTAGATCCTCGGTGCTGCCGCCGTGCTTGCGCACGAGGCGCTGGATCTTGAACAGGCGCTCTTCGATCTCGGCGAGGCGGTCCGGCTCGGCCTCGACCTCCTCGGCGTAGCGGCCGAGCGTGCGCGCGGCATCCTGCAGCACCTCGATCGCCCCCTCGATCGCGGTGACGTTCGGCGCGAGCGAGTCGTCGAGCGAGGCCGCGAAGGAGATCTCGGAGGCCACGCGGCGCAGACCGTCGAGCAGCGACGCCTCACCTTCGTCGAGCCGATCGACCGCGCCGCGCGTGGCCGAGGCGAGCTTGTCGGCGTGGCGCAGCCGCCCTCGCGTGGCCTCGAGCTCCTTCTCCTCGCCGGGCGTGATCGAGAGCTCGTCGATCTCGTGCAGCTGGAAGCGGAGGAAGTCCTCGCGCGCGCGCGCCGTCTCGACCTTGGCGCGCACCTCGGCGGCGCGCTTGGCGACGGCGAGCGCGGCCGAGACCTTCTGCGCGACCTCCTCGCGCAGCGGCTCGAGCCGCGCGTAGGCGTCGAGGAGCGCGCCGTGCGTCGACGGGTCGCAGAGCGTCTGGCTCTCGTGCTGCGAGGAGACGTCGACCAGCCCGCGCGCGAGCTGCGCGAGCTGCGCCGCGGTCACCAGGCGGCCGTTCACGTAGGCCTTCGAGCGGCCGTTGGCGCCGACCACGCGTCGGATGACCAGCTCGTCTTCGCTCGACCCCTTGGCGACGAGCTCCCCTTCGACGAGGCGGGCGCGCAGCTCGGGCGCCTTGTCCACGTCGAAGAGGGCCTCGACCTCCGCCTGCTCGCAGCCGGTGCGCACGACCTCGGGGCTCGCGCGGCCGCCGAGCACCAGCGCGAGCGCGTCGATCAAGATCGACTTGCCCGCGCCGGTCTCGCCGGAGATCACGTGCAGCCCCTCGGCGAGCTCCAGCGTGAGCTCGTCGATGAGCACGAAATCGCGGATGGTGAGCGAGACCAGCACCGGTTGCCCCTCTTGCTACGGACGCTTCCCGGACGTCCCACGAGGAGCGAGCGACCGCCGCTCCCCCCTCGCGACGACGACGCGGCCCGCGACGCTCAGCGCGCGGGAAAAATCCCGCGTTCTTCACTGCCCACCGGGGCGGTCGGCACCGCCCCGCCCCGCCGAATGCGATTCGTCGGGGCCAAACCCCACCGGAGAGACTGTTGCACAGTCTCTCAGCGCGCCTGCGCGGCCATCTGCTGCGCGGCCTGCTGCTGCGCGATCGCGATCAGCTTCAGGAACATCCCGCGCACGAACGGGATCTCGCTCGGGCGATCGCTCACCACGCCGGCGCGCTCGATCGCGCGCGAGACGAGCACGGTGTCGATGGCGCGATCGACGCGGCCGGCCTGCAGCAGCGACCACGCCGCGTCCGCCAGCCGCCCGGCGAACAGGCGCTTTCGCTCCTCGCTGAAGTACGCGTCCGCCGCCTCCTCGATCGCCGTGTTGACGATCGGGTCGACCTTCTCGGGGACGCGGTCGGCCTCGGCGAGGGCGACCACGCGCTCGTTGAGGCTCTGCAGCAGCTGCGAGGCGGCCGGGTTCTCCGGCAGCCAGGTGCCGAACTCCGGCTCTTCGTGCAAGCGCATCGAGCTCTCGAGGCGCGCCTTCACGGCCCCCTCCTCGCTCGGGATCGCCAGCGACTCGCCCTCGATCGGATGCGCGACGGCCGCGCCGGGAGGCGGCGCCGGCTCGAGCAGATCGGCGGCGGCGTCGAGCCCCATCGGCAGCACGACCTTGCGCGCCACCGAGAGCGCCCGCGCCTGCGCGATGCGCGCGCGGGCGTACTCGAGCGGGACGATCGCCGGCTGGCGACCGACGCGACCGACCCACGCGTGGTAGACCTGCTTGAGGTTGCCCGACGTCGGCTTGCCGCGGTCGAGCTTGGTGATCCCCGCGCGATCGTGCGTGGTGACCTCGACGACCTCGGAGCCGCCGGTCGACGTGACCTTGGCGATCCACCACATCTGCGTCCCCTGCCCGTCGGGGAAGATCATGCGCGCTTCGTAGGTGACGGTCGGCTTGGCGAGCGCGGCGGCGACCGTGTGGTGATCCGGGAGCGACACGCCGCGCGACTTGAGCACGCCGAGGCCGCGACGGGCCGCCTTGCGGGCCTTCGCGGGAGCCTTCTCGTCGCGCGAGACGGCGTCGACCGCGGCGGCGTTCGCCTTGGCGATCCACGCCTGCACGAGCGCCTCGTGCTGGGCCTCGGGCAGCGCCGCGAGCGCGGCGACGGCGCGATCGGCGGAGGCTTCGAGGTCGGCCTCGGCGAACGCGAGCGCGGGGGCGAACGTCGCCGCGGCGACCTCGGGCTGCTTGATCTCGGGCTGCGCGGCCGAGCTCTCGGCGCGCTTCGGGTCGGTCTTCTTGGCCATGGATCGCCTCTCTGGACTCACTCGGTCGGCTCGCAGCCGTCGGCGGTTGCGAGGTAGCTCGGAATTCCTCACGGGCCGCTCGGCCCGCGGCGCCGTCAGGCGATCGCGACGACGTCGATCTCGACGCGGGCGCCGCGCGGGAGGGCCGCGACCTGCACGGTCGCGCGCGCCGGGGGCTCACGCGGGAAGAAGCTGCCGTAGATCTCGTTGACCTTGGCGAACTCGCCGAGGTCGATCAGGTAGATCGTGCTGCGGACGACCGAGCCGAACGAGGAGCCGGCGGCCGCGAGCACGGCCTGGAGGTTCTCCATCACGCGCCGCGTCTGAGGCTCGATGCCGCCCTCGACCAGCTGGCCCGTGGCCGGATCGAGCGGGATCTGTCCGCTCACGAAGATCATCCCGCCCGCCTTCACGGCCTGGCTGTACGGCCCGATCGCGGCCGGAGCGGCCTCGGTGCTGACGATCTGCTTCTCTAGCGCGTCGCTCATGGCGCGCGGGCGTAGCACCGCAGGCGAGGAGCGCGAAGAGGCTCCTCGGCCGCGCGGACCGCGGACATCTGGGCGTCAGGGCCCGGTGACCAGGTAACCGAAGCCGACGCCGACGCGCAGATCGCCCGAGGTGGTCCAGGTCGAAGCGGGCTGGAGCGAGTCGTCGTAGAGGACCGCCGTCACGCCGGGCGTGAGCGAGTGGCGGTACACGCGCTTCTGCGTCGCGGCGTGCGCGCTGATCGTCGCCACGCTCCACATCTCGCCGTTGGCGTCGAGGTGGTGGCTGAACTCGTCGCCCGCGTCGGCCGGGTATCCCGAGAACGTGCCGTCCTTCGTCGCGGTGCCGTCGACGGCGATCGACCAGCGCTCGTGCGTCTGCGGGAAGGCGCCGTAGCGCGCGATGACCCAGAAGCCGCCGGTCGGCTTGGCGCGCGGGCGGTTGTACGCGTCGAAGTCTCCGGCGGGGAGGCCGACGACCGGGCTGCGCACGCCGGCCGCGTTCGCGACCTCGAGGTCCATGCCGAACTCGCGAACCAGGTTCACGCCGCCGTAGCCGATGCCGACGATCTCGTAGTTGTCGGGGTAGACCTGCTTGCCGCTCTCGTCGAGCACCTGGTACGTGCCCGACGCCTGGCAGGTGATCAGCATCTTGCCGGTCACGGGATCGATCGCGAAGTTGGCGACGTTGTCGCAGTTCTTGGAGGCGACCGTGTCGTTCGACTCCGCGTTCGGCGGGTACGAGTACGTCTTCGCGGCCACGTCGAGCGGCAGCTCGTCCGGGACGAACTGCCGCACGTTGATGACGCCCGAGACGCTGTACAGGTAGAGCAGCGCGCCGTCGCTCGGCCGGATCTGCGCGGTGCCGTCGAAGAAGCAGGGGAGCGCGAAGCAGCTCGAACGCGTGTCGCCCGGCGAGGCCAGCACGTTGCTGCACCCCGCGCCGTCGAGGGCGCCGACCAGCGTCATCCGGGCCGGATCGAACGGGCTGCACGACGCCTCGAGGCTCCCGGGCGGCGGCGGCGCGGTCTCGATCGTCGCGTCGGGCTTGGGCCCCTCGGTCGTGCCGGTGTCGAGCGGCGCCGTGTCCGGCGCGCTGGCGTCGGACGCGTCGGACGCGTCGGAGGCATCGCGCGCGTCGGTCGCGGCGTCGGCGGGCGGCTCCGGCGGGAGCACGTAGCCCGGGTGCTCGGGCTTCGAAGAGCACGCGAGCACCGTGAAGCCGAGGCCGAGGACGAGCGCGGGCGTGGCTTTCGGCACGATCCGAACTCTACCGTCTGGGCTCGTGCCTGCAACGCGGCGCAGGGCGCGGGGCCGCGTGCTGCCGACGGCGGTCAATCGAGGTGCTTCGGATCGAGCAGCTTGCCGTCGGGGGTGAGCCCCGAGCGCCGCATCAGCTCGTCGTGCGAGAGCGTGGTCGCGGTGGGCGGATCTTCCCAGCGGAGCACGTTGATCCTCGTCGTGCGGCCGTCGCCCACCGGCGAGATCGAGACGCGCAGGTGCGATTTCTCGGCCGCCCCTGGGAGGATCAGGTCCGGGAAGATGGTGCCGTTCGGGCCGGCGATCGCCTCGGCGCGGGGCATCGACTGCCGGTAGTGGTTCGCGATCGCCTCCGGCGTGTCGCTGACCAGCGCGTAGATCTCGCTGCCGAAGCGCCGGTCGATCCAGGCGCCGCGCGGCAAGGCGAGCTCGAACGCGTGCTCGACGCCCGGCGGCAGCTCGCCCGGCGCGAGGCGGTCGTGCGCCGAGGCGGTCGCGGCCGGCTGCGCGCCGCCCGACGGCGGGGGCGACGTTCGACGCCCACACGCGGCCGCGCCGCCCAGCATCGCGATCGCGAGGCCGAACGGCGCGTACTTGCCCATCGCTGCGTGGCTCACGCCGCTCACTCTACGATGGAAGCCCACGAGTCGACACGGGTCTGCGACACCGGCGCGACCAGCGTGCGCGGCAGAGTCTTCGTGGACGAGCCGACGGCGCCCGTGCCGGCCTTGGGGCCCGTCTGCACGACGAGCTCGAAGTTTCCGGGCGCGATCGACCCCGGCGGAGCGTGCGGCGTGGACGCGCCGCTGTAGGGATCGGTGC
This sequence comes from uncultured delta proteobacterium, assembly GCA_903923175.1. Taxonomy (GTDB): domain Bacteria; phylum Myxococcota_A; class Polyangia; order Polyangiales; family JADJMO01; genus CAIXWQ01. Next base: position 6,089 of record CAIXWQ010000157.1, read on the forward strand.
CGGGGCCGGTCGAGCCAGGCGTCGAGCACGACGGGCGCGAGGTGACGCCGGCGCCGAAGACGATCGAGCCCTGATCGAGCTGGATGCAGCGGAAGTTACCGCCCGACGTCGTCTGGTTGGCCACCTGCGTCGGCGAGCTCGTCGTGCCGCCGATGCGGCAGTTGGTCGGGATCGTGTAGCCCGAGCCCGGGGTCCCCGAGCCGATCGACTCGCCCGCGCCCAGCACGAAGCCGGGCTTCGGCAGGATCGACGCCCCGCCGTCGACGTCGGTGTAGTGGACCGACCAGAGCGTCCCCGAGCCGTTGAGGCACGCGCCCGCGGCCGCCGCGTCCGGCGAGAAGGTCGAGAAGTAGACCATCTCGTTGAAGAGCGAGAGCGGGCCGGTCGGCGTCAGGCCGTTGTCGAACCGCAGGTGCCAGTTCGCGGTGGGCGTGAAGGTCGTCGTCGAGCCGGTGACGGTCGTCTTCTCGGTCACCGACCAGACGTGGTTGACGTTGGTCGACGCGAACGTGTTCTGGTCGCCCGTGCCGTAGAGCGTCGTGATGTCGCCCACGCGGTTCACGGTGATGACCGGCGCGGTCGCGATCGGCTGGCCGACGAGGGCCGGGGTCACCGTCTCGAGGTTGTAGCCGTCGTGGAAGATGCCGAACGTCCACGCCGAGGGATCGGGGAGCGAGACGTCGGCCTTCCAGAGCGTGCCGTCGAGATCGCCGACGAACGCGCGCGTCGTCACGGTGCCGGTGGCGGCCGGGTAGGTCGCGACGGTGCCGCTGATCGGCGCGTCGATGCCCGCGTAGGCGCCGACGACGCCCGCGGCGTTCAGGTACGAGGTCGGCGAGTTGGTCTCGATCGGGTGGTTGGTCGTGGTCGAGGTCCGCGGCAGCCCGTCGCCGTTCGGATCGTTACGGAACGTGCGGAGGATCTTGCCGTCCCAGAGGCGCACGACGGAGAAGCTCTGCGCCGAGCTCGACCAGCAGCGGGTCGCGGTGCGCACGTTCGCGGGGAGCGTGCTCTGGTTGAACCGCAGGCACGAGCGCGGGGGATCGGCCCACGGCGAGGCGCCGCCGCCGGGGAGGAACGCGACGGGCGTCTCGATCGGGTCGGCCCCCGAGTTCTCGCGGTAGTACACGACGCCGATCGCCGGCGTGCCCGGCGAGGCGCCGAACAGCGGCAGCGGCCCGGTCGAGGTGGCGAGCGAGGTCAGCTGCCAGAGGAAGGCCGGGTTGGCGGGGTCGGTGACGTCGACGGCGTAGTAGCCGCCGCCGGCCGTGAGCCCGCCGACGACCACCGAGCGCCAGTTCGCCTTGCCGATCCGCACGTCGCCGCGCGCGCGGCCGTACGCGGGGGTGACGCCGCTGGGGGCGAACGCCACGTCGCGGAGCACGGGGCTCGCGTCCATGAGCAGCGCGTGACCGCCGCCGTAGATGGCGGGGATCTGCGGCATGACGGCCGGCGGGATGAACGCCCACAGCTCGTTCTGCTGCAGCGTCGTGACGTTCTCCTTGAAGGCGTGGAGCAGGCCGTCGTTCGTCGCCGCGAGGAGCATCGGCACGCGCGCGTTCTGCTGGATGCGGAACGCGGTGTACGACTCGTCACGGATGTACGAGCTCGGCGGCGACACGTTCACCGGGGTCGCGTGGTAGATGTCGCCGAGCGCGTTCCCCTCGCGCGTGGCCCACGTCGACGTGCTCTGGTGCTGGCCGAGGGCGTAGTTCAGGTACTTGGTCTTGCAGCCGTCGGGGTTCGCCGAGGTGTCGGTGACGTTCGGCTTGCAGGTCGGATCGATCGCCATGACCGTCGAGGTCATGTTCGAGTTGGTCACGAACGCGGGCCCGGTGCCGTTGATGGGGAGGCCCGTCACATGCTCGACGCCGTCGACGTCGGTCGACAGCAGGTTCGGGCGGATCGACTCGCTCGAGCCGTGCGCCGGCGTGCTGCCGGAGCCCGCGACCACGCCGTTGTACGAGCGGAAGTTACGCACCGCCGGCGCGCTGTTCAGGTCCGCGGCGAAGTCGTCGCCGTTGGTCGCCGAGAAGGTCTGCGGCGTCGCCGGGCCGACGGGCCCGGTCAGCGGGCACTGCCAACGGACGCGCTCGAGCGTCCCCTGCCAGGCGCCGAAGGGGTTCACCTTGAACGACGACTGGAACTGGTACTGATCGCCGTTGGAGGTGCCGGTCGCCGGGCGCGCGAACACCGGCACGGTGCGCGACGTCGACGTGTTCGCCGTCGCCGCCGACATCGCGCTCACGAGCGCCGAGCGGAGCGTGTCGGCCGAGGTCGCGATGTACGCCTGGCTGGTGCCGCCGTTGTAGGCGATCTGGTGCAGCGTGCAGCACGCCGCGCGGTTGTCGTTGCACTTCTGGTAGCCGGCCGTGCCCGGGTTCAGGTTGCACTTGCCGCCGACGGTCGTGCAGGCCGAGTCGGTGGTGCAGCTGATCGGCGCCGGCGGGCAGTCCGTCGTCGGGTTCATCGTCGCGCAGCTGGTGATCGGATTGCCCGAGTCGTCCGACACCGCGAAGCCGACCACGAACGTCTTGATCGGCTGCGTCCCCGCCGGAGGGTTGGCGAGCGAGTAGGCGATGTCCTGCGCGCGCATCGAGGGGCAGCAGCCGACGCTGCCCGTGTTGCTGCAGCCGGGGGGCGCGCCCGCGACCGCCGGGGTCAGCGGGACGGTGTTGGCGAGCGCGGGGTTGCTGTTGCTCTCGCAGCCGGGGCGCAGGTCCTGGTTGGGGAAGCCGTCGGTGATGAGGATGATGAAGCTGCCGCGGCACGCGTTCTGCGGATCGAGGGTCGACGGACCGTTCGGATCGCCGCGGAAGTAGTAGTACGCGTCCGCCATCATCGGCGAGATCGGCGTCGCGCCGTAGGGGCGCAGCGCGAACATCGAGTAGCGGATCTGGTTGTTGACCCGCGTGAGCGTCGCCTGATCGTCGGAGTTGGCGAGCGGGATGAGCGGCCCTTCCCACGGCGGCGCGCCCGGGTTGCGCGCGCCGACCTCGTAGGTGTGCGCCGAGAGCGGATCGGCGGAGACGTTGCAGAGGTTCGGCCAGCCGTAGGCGACCGAGGCCGTGCCGCCGTTCCACCCCGGGTAGTAGCTCCACTGGCCGGCGACGCCGTCGGCGGAGTTCTGGATGTTGCTCGGGTAGCCGGTGTTCGACGCCGGCTGGCTGTCGAACGTCATCAGGCCGAAGCGCGCCTGGTACTGGAACGTCGAGAGGATGCCGAGCGTGTCCTGGATCTGCGCAGGGTCGGTCGAGCCCGCGCAGGCCGTCGACGAGAGCGCGGAGAGCGGGGTCGCGCCGCCGACGTAGCTACGCCAGCCGAAGTCGGTCGGGCCGAAGGTCGGCGCGGCGCCCATCGTGTACGACCACGTCTTGGCGACCGACGGCCCCGGCGTGCAGCCGTTCGCCATCGGGCGGAAGTGCGGCAGGTAGTAGCCGTAGTCGTAGGGCTGCACCGGCGTCGCGCCGTTGAGCAGCTGGTACTCGCTGACGAAGTCCGCCGTGTTGCGCGGCACCTGGATGGCCGAATAGCTCTTGAACCCGCCGCCGAGCACCTCGAGCGCGGAGATCCAGCGGCTCTTCTGCGTCGTGTCGGTCGAGGCGGTGGTGGCCGAGATGGTCGGCAGCGCGCCCGTCGGCAGGCGCTCCATCGAGCCCGACGTGTCGAGCAGGATCATGACGTTCGGCAGCGGCGGCGCGACGTCCATCTGCGCGTGAGCCGCCGTGGTGGCGCCGAGCGTGGCGAGGAGGATCGCCGCGCCGACGAGGCTCGGCGTCATGCGCGCGCGGAGGGACCGAACGCGGCCGCGCACCCGCGCGCCGTTCGTCCCGTTCGTGTGCCGTTCGTCGAGGTTGACCATGACTCACCTCGCACCGTGGGCCGGAGCCCCGGGGCGTCTCGCAGAAATCGCTCAGTTGATCAGCGGACCGATGATGACGTGGCCGCGGGCGTTGGCGAACGCCGCGCCCGGCCGCTCGAGGGTCTGGACGATGCCGTCGTGGTTCGTGTCGTTGAAGACGACGCCCATCGACGTCAGGGTGAGGTCGAGGAACTTCACCGTGTTCGTGTTCGGGTCCGAGCCCCAGCCGGCCATCGGACGCTGCAGCTCGGCAGGCTCGGTGAGCGAGACCACGAAGCCGCCGTTGACGGTGTCGACGGTCGCGGCGGCGATGCCGTAGCTCCCCTCCGGGTAGCCCGACACGGTGTTCGGCTGCACGAAGAGGTTCTCGGAGGTCGGCAGCGCCGACTTCTCGATGTCGCTCGACCAGATGTGATAGCAGGCGCCGCCCGTCGGCACCTGGAGGTCGGCGCACGGCTCGTTCTTGTAGAGCTGCTGCACGTACCAAGCGGCGCGGCTCGGATCCATCGAGGCCTGCGCCGCGAAGCCGCCGAAATTGGCCGCTTCCTGCGCCTGCGCGCGCTGGCGCCGGTAGCCCGCGGACTGCACCTCGTAGCGCGCGGTGCTCAGCGCGAAGGTGCCGATCGCCGAGAGGATCATCAGCACCATCAGCACGATGAACATCGTCGCGCCGCGCTCGCCCGAGCGGCCGCGCGCGCGCCGTGTCGTCATCCTGGAGCGCGGGCTCACCATCGGATCCCCTGCTGGTTGAGGATTGCGACCTCGCCGATCGTGGTGCGCACGCGGGCGAAGGAGTTGGCGCCGAGCGAGTAGCGCGCGAGGCCGGGGCCGCCCTCGTCGAGGCCGACGGTGCGATCCGGGTCGCGCGAGCGGGTCGAGAGCCGGTAGCGCACCGAGCGGATCCGCTGCGGCGTCGCCCCCGACGGGTTGGCGCGGACCTCGTCGGTGAAGGCCGGGGGCGTCGAGCCCGACTCGTAGAACTTGAACGGCGTCAGCGACGGCTCGACCCACGCGCCGGTCGTGCTCGCCACCGACTGGTCGACCGAGAAGGCGAACTTCAGGTCGACCGCGTACTCCGACACGAGCTCGGCGGTGCCGTCGATGTCGTTGTCGGTCAGCGGATCGACCTCGGTGCGGACCAGGTCGTACTTGTACTGGTCGGCGGGGACGCCGGTCTCGGGGTACGCCCACACGAAGTTCGGGTCCGTGGAGAGCGACTTGAGCTGGTAGCGGACGATCTGCACGGCGTTCAGCGTCGCCTGGTTGCCGTTGCCGTCGTAGCCGCACCGCTTGTTCTGCGCGTTGGCGGAATTCAGCGGCAACGGCGCCGTCACGGTGATGATCGGCTGGCCGCTGGCGGCGAGGCCGGCGCCGTTCACGGTCATGAGCAGCAGCTGCGACGACCCCTTCACGTTCGTGAGGCGCACGAGCCGGCCCACCGGCAGGGCGTTGAACACCGCCTGGATGGCGCTGGTGTTGCCCGCCTCGCCGAAGTTCAGCAGCCGCCGCGCGGACGCGGGAGCCGCCGCGCCGGCGTCGCCCGCGGTCGCAGTCCCGCTGCCCCACTGCAGGTAGATGGTGCAGGTCGTGCCGGAGCAGTTGATGTCCGCGATCGGATACAGGTCGGAGCTCGTGAAGTTCCCCATCAGCACGATGGAGTCGGGGTTGAGCCCGTTGGCGACGCTCTGCGGCGTGGCGAGGGCCGAGCCTCCGTACTTGTAGGTGATCCCCTGGATGTACTTGAAGGTCGTCGGCGGGGCCGGGCAGAGGTCCGGATCCTTCGAGCCGTTCGCCGTCGTCATGAACGACGCGCGCTCGAGATCGCTGCGCAGCCGATCGACGCCCATACGGAGGTTCTGCTGCGCGGAGCCGATGCGCGACTCGCTGGTGAGCAGGCGCGTGGTGCCGCGCGAGAGGAGGAACGCCGCCATGACGACGAAGAGCCCCGCCACGGCCGCGACGAGCAGCTCGAGGAGCGTGAAGCCACGCTCGCCCGTCCGCGAGAGGTTGGAACGCGCGCTCATTTGGGACCCTGCCTCGCGATCGACGTGACGGCGTACACCCAGCGGAAGTTGGCGGTGTCCTGCCCCATCACGGCGTTGGCGACGCTGGAGGTGCCCGTCGCGGGGCACATGTTGCTGGTGAAGCCGACGTTCGTGCCGTACGTGCTGCCGGCGCCGAGGCTCTTCTTGCGCCAGAAGACGCGGACCTCGGCGCGGATCAGCTGGTCCGGGTAGATCCAGCGGAGCCGCACGTGCGTGCAGTAGACGGTGTCGTTGAGCAGCGCGGCGCTGGCCGACGCGGCGATGTCGGCGCCGTTGCGATCGAAGGCCGGGCTCTCGCTGAAGCCCGTCCAGTCGACGGCCGCGGGGACGAACCACTTCGGGTAATTCAGCGAGCCGTCGTTCACGGCCTTCAGCCAGAGCGTGTCGGCGATGTCGCTCGCGGCCTGCTGCACCGACGGGTGGTTCCACACCGTGGAGTCGCGGTTGAGCCGATCGAGCCACGTGCGCGCGAGCTGCGTCGCGACGGTGAACTGCTGGGCGTCGTTGTTGGTGACGACGGCCGACTTCTGCATCGAGATGATGCCGAGGATCCCGATGGTCAGGATCGTCAGCGCCATCATCACTTCGATGAGCGTGAAGCCGCGCGCGCCGCGCGGGCGCTTCGGGGCGCGCTTCGAGAGGAGCGAGGACGGCGAAGAGGGCGCGCGCATGGTCAGTTCACGTCGATTCTGGGCGTGCCGGTCGGCCCGACGCGCACCGTTCGAGCGGAGCCGCGCGCGACGCCGCCCGCGTCGTAGCGCTGGAGGACGAACGCGCCGGAGACGTACCCGTTCGGGTGCGACCAGATGCCCGCGGTGCGGTACCAGGCGGTCCCGCCCGGGGTGATGCAGTAGCAATCGGTGTTGGGGCTCGAGAGCGTGCCGGTGATGCCGCGCCCGGCGTACGTCCCGGCGCTGAGATCGACCGTCGCGAGCAGCTTGCTGTCGGTGTTGACCCAGGTCGGGGCCATGCAGCTGCCGTTCGGCATGCCGGTGGTGACGTTGGTGGCGTCGACGCCCGCGCGGAGCTCGAACTTCAGCGACGCCGTGGTGCCCGTGCCGCTCGCGGTCGCGCAGACCGCGTGGGCGGCGCCGGTCGAGGTGGAGCGCGAGCGGGCGACCCGGAACAAGCCGGAGATGTCCTCGGCGGCGCGGGTGACGTGGCGGTCGGCCACCTGCCCGGAGATGGCGGGCGCGGCGAGCGCGGCGAAGATGCCGATGATCACCAGCACCGCCATCAGCTCGATGAGGGTGACGCCGCGGGCCTTGCGCCGAGCACGCCGGCGGGGCGAGGGGCGCCGGAGGGCACCGAGGGGCGGGTCGACGGGCGTACGCATCGCAGTCGGTTGCGGAAGCAAGCCATGTACCGCTCGCCAAAGCGAGAAAACCCCGGGGATGGTGGCCCGTGTCCGCGAGGGCGCCAGCCGCGCTTGGATAGCGATTGCGGCGCTATGCACTTATTTCAAGGCAACGACAGGTATCCGTAGGTGCGCTTCGTGGCCTCGGCGACTGCCCGCCCCCCCCCCGCCCGAGCTCCGCGAGGCGCCGGTCGCGCGGGGAGCACCGCGATCCATTTCCGCTCCGACGGGGGGCGCGATAGGAGCGTCTGCTCGCAGAGGGCGTTCCCCTCGGCAACCCAGGACTTCGACAGGTCAAGATGCACGCCCATCGCCTCGCGCGCCCGTTCGCCCTCGCCCTCTTCGCCCTCTTCGCGGGCTCGCTCCCCCTCCTCGTCGGCTGCAAAGACGACAAGGGCGGCGGCCCCGGCAAGCCGCAGGGGTCCCCGCCGCCGCCGAGCACTCCGGCCGCTGC